>JBBPXW010000115.1:0-10100 GCA_038200525.1 Solirubrobacterales bacterium
CTCACACACCGCGACGCGATCGAGCAGCAACTCCAGGTGATGGACTCCACGGCGCTGTCGTTGTGCATGGACAACAACCTGCCGATCCACGTCTTCAACCTCGATGACGAGGGCAACATCGACCGGATAGTGTGCGGCGAGAGGGTGGGAACAGTGGTGTCGACAGATGGATAGCGAGGTGGTCCGCGAGTTCATGGACGAGGCCCGTGACCGCATGGCCAAGTCCGTCGACGCCACCAGGGGCGAGTTCGCGACTGTGCGGACCGGCCGGGCTTCGCCGCAGCTGCTCGACCGCGTGAACGTGGACTACTACGGCGCCGTCACGCCACTGATGCAGATGGCAAACGTCGCAGCGAGCGAGGCCCGGCTGCTCACGATCACGCCGTATGACAAGTCGTCGATAAAGGCGATCGAGAAGGCCATCCTGGAGTCAGATGTCGGGCTGACGCCGAACAACGACGGCAACCTGATCAGGCTCTCGATCCCGGAGCTGACCGAGGAGCGCCGGCGCGACCTCGTGAAGGTGGTGCACGGACTCGCCGAGCAGGGGCGCGTAGCCGTCCGCAACACCCGGCGGGACACCATGCAGGACCTCCGGGAGCTGAAGAAGGACGGGGAGATCGGTGCCGACGACGAACACCGCGCCGAGACCGGGCTGCAGAAGCTGACCGACGAGCGTGTCGGCGACATCGACGGGTTGCTCTCGGGCAAGGAGCAAGAGATCATGGGAGACCAGCAGTAGCCGGCGATGCCGCGGCTGGATCGAGCATCGTGCCCGATCCAGAACACTTCCCGGGCGCTGTCCCCCGGTACGTGGCCATCATCACCGACGGCAACGGGCGCTGGGCGCAAGGGAGGGGGCTCTCCCCGCTCGCCGGTCACGAGGCCGGTGCCGACGTGGTCAAGGCACGTCTGCGCGACGCCGCACGGCTGGGAATCGAAGAGCTCACCGTCTACTCGTTCTCCACGGAGAACTGGAACAGGTCAACAGCCGAGGTGGAGGGGTTGATGGCCATGTTCGGCAACCGCCTCGACCGGGAGACCCCGGAGCTGCACGCCGAGGACGTTCGGATGCGCTTCATCGGACGCCGCGAAGGGGTGTCCGAAGAACTTCGGCAGAAGATGGAGTGGGCCGAGCAGCTCACGGCGGGCAACGGCCGGATCACGCTGTTCGTGGCGTTCAACTACGGCGGCAGGGCGGAGATCGTGGATGCCGCGCGACGGTTCACCGACGGCGACGAGGATGACTTCGCCCGCCTGCTCTACGCGCCTGACATGCACGATCCCGACCTTCTCATCCGCACCAGTGGCGAGCGGCGCATCTCGAACTACCTGTTGTGGCAGTGCGCATACTCCGAGATGGTGTTCTCAGAGCAGCTGTGGCCGGACTTCACTGCCGAGGTCTTCGAATCGGCGCTCAGCGAGTACGCCGGTCGCAAGCGGCGCTTCGGGGCCCGGCAGCTGTGAGTGCCCGCCGGGACCGCGGGTCCGATCTCGGCCCCCGCATCCTGTTCGCGATCCCAGCGGCGGTCTTTGCGATCTTCATCGTGACCCAGGGCGGCCTGATCTTCGCCATCGGGCTGATCGCGCTCGGCGTGATCGCGCTTGGCGAGCTCTACGGGCTGATGCGTCGCGCGCGGCCGGTGGACCTGGCCGGCTACCTCGCCGTCGCGGCGAGGGTGCTGCTCGCGCTCTATGCGCAGCGCTCCTCGGTCTTGATCGCGCTCGTCGCGGCGTTCCCACTGGTGTTCCTGCTTGCGCTCGTTCGCGAGCGGCTCGACAGCCTGGCATGGGGGGTCACTGCCACGATCTTTGGCATCGCCTGGGTGGGGCTGCCGCTGGCGCATGCCGTCTTTCTCCGTGAGCTTCCCCACGGAGACGGCCTGCTTGTCGACGTGCTCGTGGCCACGTTCATCGGCGACACGGCCGCCTACCTCGGGGGCCGCGCCTGGGGCCGAACGCCTCTGGCTCCCGACATCTCGCCCAACAAGACGCTCGAGGGCCTGGCCGCCGGTCTGCTGGGCGGCACGCTGGCGTTCTGGGCGGCAGGGCTCTACCAGGACTGGCTCACCGGCCTCGACGCCCTGCTGATCGGGCTCCTCCTGGCGCTGGCAGCACCGCTCGGCGATCTGTTCGAGAGCGCAATCAAGCGTGATCTCGAGGTCAAGGACACCGGCAGCCTGTTCGGTCCGCACGGGGGGGTTCTCGACCGGCTCGACGCCGTCCTCTTCACTGTGCCGCTTGCGTTCTACGTGTCCGTCGCACTCGGCTACGGCTGATCGCGCCCGGGCTCAAGGCAGCCGGCCCTCGGCCCGATAGATGTGGAGATGTCCCATGCGCATCCCCCGAGCTCGGTGGCCCCCGCAGCGAGGATGAGCGCGATGCCCTGATGAAGGTGGCAGCGGCGGCCGCCGGCGCAACCGGTCTGGAAGAGCTGCTCGAGCTGACCTCGGACGCCGCCTGTCAGGCCATGGGGGCGGCCTCGTTCTCGATCAGCAGGTGGGAGCGGGCCGGCAACGTCATGCGCACGCTCGTGAACGCCGGCGCCCTCGGCCCCGGAGAAGAGCGGCTGCCCGGGGACGAGACGTACCCGCTCGACGAGCACCCGACCGTGGAGCACCTGCTGCGCACCGCGATGCCCTACCACAACGCCATCGACGATCCCGATTCGGACCCACACGCTGTGGCACTGCTGCGCAAGCTCCACAAGGAGTCCGATATCGGCGTGCCGATCGTCGTGGAGGGCGAGGTATGGGGCGAGGTGTGGGTGAGCACCAGCCCGGGCGCACCGCGCTTTCGCGGGAGCGACGTGCGCTTTCTCGAGGCGATCGCCGGACAGCTGGCAGGGGTCGTGGCGCGCGGTGAGCTCTTCTCCCGGGTATCGCGCCTCGCATACGAGGACGAGCTCACGGGACTCTCGAACCGGCGGGCGCTCGACGAGCAGCTCGGTTCAGCGATCGAGCGGTGGCGGGAACAGGAGACTCCGCTGACACTTCTCGTCTGTGACGTCGACGAGCTGAAGACCATCAACGACGAGCGCGGCCACCACGCCGGCGACCGCGCCCTGCGCAGGGTGGGCAGAGCATTGGTGAAAGCCGCCGCGCCCTACCCCGGCGCCTGCGTGGCGCGAATCTCGGGCGACGAGTTCGCAGTCGTGCTCGCCGGTGCGGGCATGAGCGCCGCAAGCGACGTGGCCGCGACCGCGCTTGCGGTGCTCGACAGCGAACGCGACTTGAAGGTCGCGATGTCGTGCGGAGCGGCGGCCGCGGGCCCCGGCGTCGAGCGTGCCGAACAGCTCATGCGTGTGGCCGATGCCGCCCAGTACGCGGCCAAGCGGCGCGGCGGTGGCCAGCTGTGCACTGCCGGCTCCGACGCGTTCAGGACATCGCTTCACGCCGGCGGCGGCGAGCCCGCGGGACCGCGCCGGCGCGGGCGTCGCCGCGGATTGGCCGAGCGCCTGGAGGACACATCCAAGCGGGTCCTGGCACTGCTCGATCGCAACCTCTCAGAGCACCCCACGGTCGATCGACTTGAGGCGGTGTCTGCAGGGTTTGCGGAGGTGGTCAACGCCGCGGCGTGGACCATCTCCTTCGCCACACACGGCGAGAGCACCATCAGATCGCTTGCATCGGCCGACGACCGTGACTCCCGGTTGCGCGGCATCAGGGTCGGGCTGGAGCAGGAGGTGTACGCCCTTGCGGACTTCCCCCTGACCGAGCGGCTCGTACGTGCCGGCAGTGGCTCCTACGTCGTCGACTCCCACGATCGCTCCGCGGACCCGGCAGAACGGCGGCTGCTCAACGATCTCGACTACTCGTCGGTGCTCGGCACCGCTGTCTCGGATGTGGAAGGCACCTACTTGATCGAGCTGTACGCCGACGGTGACACCAACGACCTGACCGCGGCCAATCTCACGCTCTCCCTGCTTGCCCGGGCGGCGGCGGCGCACTCCAACGCGGCGGTCGAGGGTGTGCGTCAGCTGCGAAAGCGCACTCGCCACCTCTCGCTCCTCGGCGTGCTCGCCTCACGGATGGCATCGATCGAATCTGAGCTCGGGGCCGTCGAGGCCACCGTCGAGGAGCTTCACAACGAGCTCGGCCATCCACTGACCTCGATCTCGAGACTGACCCCCGAAGGGCAGGTGGAGCCAGTTGCGGCGCGGGGCGAGCTGGCCTCCTACCTCTTCGACAGCGGCTGGCAGTCCGCCAACGTCGGCCTGGTCGGCCGCTGCCTGCGTGAGCGGTCGGTCGTGGCAGTAGGAGACGTGGCGGCAGAGCCCGACTACCGCCCGCTCCGCGAGGCCCGAGATGTGCGCTCGGAGATGTGCGCTCCGCTGTGGTGCGGCGACCGCCTCTGGGGTGTGATCGACGTCGAGGACACCCGGCTCGACACGTTCGACTCAGACGACGCCCACCTGCTGCGCTCCATCGCCGATCTGGTCAGCGCGGCGCTGCGCTCAGCCGAGCTTCGCCGCCATGTGGAGAGCGCCTACCTGGACACGGCTGAGGCGGTCGCAGCCGCGCTCGAGGCCAACGACTCGTACTCGGCGAGCCACGTCCACTCAATTGGCACGCATGCGGAAGCCGTTGGCCGAGACCTCGGGCTCGGGGACGAGGGCCTGCGCGACCTGCGTCTCGGGGTGGCCTTCCACGACGTCGGGAAGCTGGCAGTCTCCGAGGCGATCCTCTGCAAGCGCGAGCCGCTCACCGCCTATGAGCGCTCTCAGATCGAGCAGCACACGGTGATCGGGGAGCGGATCCTCGCGCCGATCGAGCTCCTGGCCGGCGTGTGCCCGATCGTGCGGCACTGCCACGAGCGCTGGGATGGCAGCGGCTATCCCGACCGCCTTGCCGGCGATCGCATCCCACTCGCCGCCCGGATCGTGTTCGCCTGCGACTCATTCGACGCCATGACCACCGACCGGCCCTACCGAGCCGCTCTCTCGCGCAGCGAGGCGCTTGAAGAGCTCAAACGGTGTGCGGGCACCCAGTTTGACCCCGCTGTGACGCAGTCGCTGCTGCGCGTGCTGGGCGCCGCCGACCCCTACGGAGTGCTCGGAAGCACCTGATCCTGGCCACCGACGCTGCCTCCTACACTGCGATACGTGCGCAGGATCCTGATAGTCGGCTCCACCGGCTCAATCGGCACGCAGGCTCTCGACGTGATCGAGCGCAGCGAGTCGCTCGAGGTGGTCGGCCTCGCAGCCCACTCGAACGCCGAGCTGCTCCTCGAGCAGGCCGAGGCATTCGACGTGCAGCGCATTGCCCTTGCCGATCCCGATGCCGCAGCGCGAGCCTCGGAATGGTCCGCGGGCGAGGTGCTCGCGGGAGCCGACGGGCTGGTCGAGCTGATCACCGGCTCGGAATGCGACTTGGTGCTCAACGCGCTCGTGGGCTCCGCCGGGCTCGGCCCGACGGTCGCTGCGCTCGGGGAGGGCATCGACCTGGCTCTTGCCAACAAGGAGAGCCTGGTGGTCGGCGGCGACCTGGTGATGGCGCTGGCCGAGGCCACCGGGGCCCGCATCCTGCCCGTGGACTCCGAGCACTCCGCCATAGCCCAGCTCCTGGCGGGTGAGGGCCCTGGCACGGTGGACTCGCTGATGCTCACAGCCTCCGGCGGCCCGTTTCGCGGCCGCACCGACCTCAGCGGCATCACGCCGGCCGACGCCCTAGCCCACCCCACCTGGGAGATGGGTGGCAAGATCTCGATCGACTCCGCGACGCTCATGAACAAGGGCCTCGAGGTGATCGAGGCCCACCACCTCTTCGGCATGCCCTACGAGCAGATCGACGTGATCGTGCACCCCCAGTCGATCGTGCACTCCCTGATCCACCTGGCCGACGGCGCGTCGCTCGCCCACCTCGGCTACCCAGACATGCGGGTCCCGATCTCGTGGGCGCTGCACCACCCCGATCGCGTGGACGTGCCGGTTTCACGCCTCGACCTGGCCGAGCTGGGAAGCCTCGACTTCGAGCCGGTCGATCAGGACACCTTCGGCTGCCTGCGTCTCGCGCGGGAGGCGGGCGAGACCGGTGGCACGGCACCGTGCGTGCTCAACGCCGCCAACGAGATCGCGGTCGAGGCCTTTCTCGACGAGCGCCTGGACTTCGGTGGCATCGCCGAGGTGATCGAGACCGTGCTCGGCTCTGTCGAGAGCCGGCCGATCGGGCACTTCTCGGATCTCTACACGGCTGACGCAGAGGCGCGCGAGCTCGCGCGCGAGGCGCTCGCGGCACGCGGCGGGGCCACGGAGGCGCAGAGACGATGACCGGAGTCCTGAGCTGGTTCCTCGCGTTCGCCGGCTTCGCGATCCTTGTGATCCTGCACGAGCTCGGCCACTTCGCCGTGGCCAAGCTGGTGGGCATGCGAGTCGAGAAGTTCTCGCTGTTCTTCCCGCCGACGATCGTCTCCAAGAAGGTGGGGGAGACCGAGTACGCGATCGGCCTGATCCCCGCGGGCGGCTACGTGAAGATCAGCGGCATGAACCCGGACGAGGAGCTGCCGGAGGATGTGCGCGACCGCGCCTATCACGCCCAGCCGGTGTGGAAGCGCATCGCGGTGATAGCGGCCGGCCCCGCGGTGAACCTGGTGGTGGCGCTTGCGCTGCTGTTCGTCTTCTTCTTCGCCATCGGCGCCGACGGTCCCGCGACCACCCGCGTCGGGACGATCGACAAGGGCTATCCGGCCGCGGCGGCGCTCAAGCCGGGCGACAAGCTGATCGCCGTGGACGGCGTGCGAGGCGGTGCCCGGAAGCTGTCGCCGCAAATTGCCAAGCACAAGTGCGCATCCGCGCCGACCAAGGGGTGTCGGGCGGCTACGCCCGCCAAGCTGGTGATCGAGCGCGGGGGCACGCGCCGCACACTCAGCGTCAGCCCGATCTATGACCCCGCGCAGAAGCGGACGCGGCTCGGCTTCGGCTTCGCGGCCGGGCCACGCGAGACGCTGCCCGCCGGCGCGGCCGCCTCCACCTCGCTCGACCGTTTCTGGTTCATCACCAAGTCCACCGTCGAGCTGCCGGCGCGCCTGTTCAACGCCCAGGAGCGCAAGCAGATCTCGGGCATCGTCGGCTCCTATGAGGTCACGCGCCAGACGATCATCAACAACTTCGCCCAGGTGGTGGGCATTCTCGCGATCATCAGCCTCTCCCTCGCCATCATCAACCTGTTCCCGTTCCTCCCGCTCGACGGGGGCCACATCTTCTGGGCGATCGTCGAGAAGGTCCGCGGCAAGCCGGTGTCGCTTGCCGTCATGGAACGCGCGGGGGTGGTCGGCTTCATGCTCGTGATCGCGCTGTTCCTGCTCGGGCTCTCAAATGACATCACCAGACTCTCGGGAGAGGGTTTTCAGGTCAGGTAGGCTGGGCGCTCCTGTGAGGAGGAGATGATGGAGAGCGCGACGAGCAGTGCCGAGAAGTTCCGGCCGAGAGCCCTGGACGCGGCCACGATGACCGAGGCGTTTCAGATGACCGTGCAGGAGCGCGGCGATCAGCCGGCAGTGCGCACGAAGGACGATGCCGAGTCCTACTCCTGGGCCGAGTACGGCGAGAAGGTCGAGGCGATCGCGCGCGGCTTCGCGGCCCTCGGGGTGGAGGCCGGTCACGCGGTCGGATCGATGCTCACCAACCGGCCCGAGTTCCACTTCTTCGACACTGCCGCCATGCACCTCGGCGCCACCCCGTTCTCGGTCTACAACACCTACACGGCCGAGCAGATCACCTACCTCGTGCAGGACTCCGGAGCGCGCGTGATCGTGACCGAGCGCTCGTTCCTAGACACCATTCTCGAGGTACGCGGGGACGCCGATGTCCTCGAGCACGTGGTGGTGGTCGACGGCAACGGCGAGCACGACACGCTCGCCATCGACGACCTGATCGCCCGGGGCGATCCAGACTTCGACTTCGAGGCGGCCTGGAAAGCCGTCGCGCCCGAGGACATCGTCACGCTCATCTACACCTCCGGCACAACCGGCCCGCCAAAGGGCGTGCAGCTGAGCCACGACAACATCACCTTCGCGGTGAAGACCGTCGAGGACATCGTCGACTTTCCGCGCGACGGCGCGGTGATCTCGTGGCTGCCCTACGCGCACATCGCCGAGCGCGACTGCAGCCACTACCTGCCGATGCTGCTGGGCTTCACGACGACCGACTGCCCGGACCCGCGCCAGGTGATGGCCTACCTGCCAGACGTGCGGCCCACCTGGTTCTTCGCGGTCCCGCGGATCTGGGAGAAGCTGAAGGCGGCGCTCGAGGCCGGCATCGCCAACGAGCAGGACGCCGACCGCAAGGCAGCCACCGAGGCGGCGCTTCAGACCGGACTGGAGAAGGTGCGCCTCGAGCAGGCGGGCGAGCCGGTGCCCGACGACCTCGCGAAGCGCTACGCGCAGGCCGACGAGCAGGTGTTCTCAAAGCTGCGGGCCATGCTCGGCCTCGACCGTGCCGAGTCCGTGAACGTCGGCGCGGCGCCCACGCCGCCGGAGGTCATCGAGTTCTTCCACGCCGTTGGCATCCCGCTCGCCGAGCTGTGGGGAATGTCCGAGACCTGTGGCGCGGGCTGCATCAACCCGCCGGACAAGATCCGGATCGGAACAGTCGGACCGCCGTCCCCGGGATGCGAGATAGAGCTTGCCGACGACGGTGAGGTGCTCATCCGCAGCCGCGTGGTGATGAAGGGCTACCGCAACCTGCCCGACCAGACCGCCGAGGCACTCGACGCAGACGGTTGGCTGCACACCGGCGACATCGGCGAGTTCGACTCCGAGGGCTACCTCAAGCTGGTGGACCGCAAGAAGGAGCTGATCATCAACGCCGGGGGCAAGAACATGAGCCCGGCAAACATCGAGGCGCGGATCAAGTCGGGCAGCTCGCTGATCGGCCAGGCGATAGCGATCGGCGACGGCAAGCCCTACAACGTCGCGCTGATCACGCTCGACCCCGACGTTGCACCGGGGTTCACCGAGCAGCACGGCAAGGACGCCGTCCAGACCGAGGTGCAGCGCGGGGTTGACGAGGGCAACGCGAAGCTCGCCCGCGTCGAGCAGATCAAGAAGTTCACGGTGCTCGATGCCGACTGGGAGCCGGGCGGCGACGAGCTCACCCCGACGATGAAGCTCAAGCGCAAGCCGATCGCCGAGAAGTACGCGGAGGCGATCGCGGCGCTCTACGACTGAGGTCGGCCCGGCGGTTTTGGGGCGGGCAGTTGCGCAGTGGGTGAGTTCGCCGCACGGGGGTAAGCACCCGATCACGCAGCGTAACGGAGGAGGAGAGCATGTCCGAAGGTGTGTATCGGGTGACCGAGGTGATCGGCCTGAGCAGCGAGGGCTGGGCGGAGGCGGCCGCGAACGCGGTTGCAACGGCCGGCAAGTCGGTGCGCGACCTGCGCGTGGCCGAGGTGGTGCGCCAGGACGTGACCATCCAGGAGGGCGCCGTCGTGAACTACCGGGTACGGCTGGCGATCTCGTTCAAGTTCGAGCCAGGGGAGTAGGGAGGCGGCTACGGGGGGTCCTGCTCCGGATCGGACACGAGGTCCGATCCGGCGGGGGAATCCGGGAGCCCCCCGTTAGTCTCAAGGCATGGCCTCCAAGCGGCAGATCGACGTCGGCGGCGTGAAGATCGGCGGCGGCGCGCCCGTCGCCGTGCAGTCGATGACCAAGACCGAGACCGCGGACTTCGACGCCACGCTCAAGCAGATCAACGCGATCGCCGACGCCGGTGGCGACATCGTCCGCTGCGCCGTGCCACGCGACAAGGACGTCGAGGCCCTCGGGCGCCTCGTGAAGGTCTCGCCGATCCCGATCATCGCCGACATCCACTTCAACCACACCCTCGCGCTGAAGGCGATCGACGCCGGCGCCCACTGCATCCGCCTGAACCCGGGCAACATCGGCGGCCCCGAGAAGGTGGCCGAGGTGGCCGACAAGGCCAAGGCAGCCGGTGTGCCACTGCGCATCGGCGTGAACTCCGGGTCGCTGCCCAAGCACCTGCACGAGCTGGAGCGCGAGAACTCGGTCGAGGCGCTGGTCCAGGCCGCCGTGGAGTTCGTGGAGCTGATGGAGCGGCTGGAGTTCGAGGACTTCAAGGTGTCGATCAAGTCCACGAGCGTGCC
>JBBPXW010000116.1:0-13069 GCA_038200525.1 Solirubrobacterales bacterium
CGGCACCCGCGCCGACGATGGTGTGCAGCTCGTCCATGAACAGTATCACCTGGCCGTTGGAGTCCGAGATCTCCTTCAGCACCGCCTTCAGCCTGGCCAAGAACTCGCCGCGGTAATTGGCGCCCGCGATCAGCGACCCGATGTCCAGGGCGATCACGCGCCGGTCGCGCAGCGAGTCGGGGACGTCGCCCGACATCACGCGCTGAGCCAGGCCCTCGACGATGGCGGTCTTGCCGACGCCGGGCTCGCCGATCAGCACGGGGTTGTTCTTCGTGCGGCGAGACAGCACCTGGATCACCCGCCGGATCTCGTCGTCGCGCCCGATGACCGGGTCGAGCTTGCCCTGCTCGGCCGCCTCGGTCAGGTCGCGCCCGAATCGCTCGAGCGCCTGGTAGCGGTCCTCGGGGTTCTGGTCGGTCACTCGGTGGGGCCCACGCACGCCCTGGACGGCGTCTCCGAGCTGGTCGGCGGTGGCGCCCACGTCGACCTTGGGGTCGGCCGCGAGCGCGAGCAGGAGGTGCTCGGTCGACACGTACTCGTCACCCATGCCGCGAGCTGTCTCGTCGGCGGTGGTCATCAGCGCACCGAGCTCGGAGTCCGGCGCGGGCGTCGACGATGTGTCACCCGTCACCGTCGGCACGGTCTCGAGCGCTTGGTTGGCGCGTCGGCGGACGGAGTCGGGATCGGCGCCCGCGCGACGCAGGACGGGAACGACGATCCCGCCGTCCTGCTCGAGCAGCGCGACCACGAGGTGGTTGGGCGTGACCTGCGAGTTGCGGCGCGTCTGAGCCAGCCGCTGGGCCGCGGCGAGGGCCTCCTGCGTCTTCACGGTAAATCGCTCTGGCTGCATAGGTCTCGTTTCCTCAGGGGATCGCGATTGTGAACATCTAAGTCTGTGACGCTTAGATTAGACGACAGCTCCAGCGGCGTCCAGGAGGGGTGCTCGCGTAGCTGGATCCGACGGCCACTCGGCTTGGACATCCGCAGGAGGCTTTTGCGGGCAGACCCCCGTACTCTTTGCGCGATGACTGGCGCAGCCGGCATACGGTCCCATGCCCTGAATGGCCACCCTGCGGCGGGCGGTCTCTACGACCCTCGCAACGAGCGAGACGGCTGCGGCGTGGCGTGCCTTGCGCGCCTCGACGGCCAGGTGACACGGGAGACCGTGGAGCGCGCGATCACCGCCCTCGTGAACCTCGAGCATCGCGGAGCCGAGGGCGCCGACCCCTCGACCGGCGACGGCGCCGGCATCCTGATGCAGATTCCCGACGCCTTCCTGCGCGCCGAGGTGCGCTTCGAGCTCCCGCCCGCCGGCCGCTACGGGCTGGCCATGTGCTTTCTCCCCCGCGAGGCAGGCATGCGCGCGGCGATGGAGCAGCTCCTCGAGTCCACGGTCTCCAAGGAAGGCCTGACCGTCCTCGGCTGGCGCGACGTCCCGGTGGAGGAGCGGGAGTGCGGCGTACGCGCCCTCGAGGTCGCCCCGGTCATGCGCCAGCTGTTCATCGGTGGGGGTGGGGGGTCGTCTGACTCCGACCAGCTCGAGCGCCGGCTCTACGTGCTGCGCCGCCGCGCGGAGAACGAGGCGAAGGGCGAGCTGGCGCTGCCCAGCTGCTCGTCGCGCACCGTGGTCTACAAGGGGATGCTGTCGGCCCCCCAGCTGTCGCGCTTCTACCCCGACCTCGCCGATCCCCGCCTGGCGAGCGCGCTGGCCATCGTGCACTCGCGATTCTCGACCAACACCTTCCCGAGCTGGGCGCTTGCGCACCCGTTTCACATGAGCGCCCACAACGGCGAGTTCAACACGCTGCTCGGCAACGTCAGCTGGATGCGCGCCAGGGAGGCGCGGCTGTCTGCCGGACCCCTCGGCGAGCACATCGCCCGCACCCTGCCGGCCATCCCCGAGGGCAGCTCCGACTCGGCCGCCTTCGACGCCGTGCTCGAGCTGCTTGTGCGCGGCGGGCGCACGCTGCCCCATGCGGTCATGCTGATGACTCCCGAGGCACACGAGCTGCGTCCGGACATGCCGGCGGAGCTGCGCGACTTCTACGACTACGGCTCAATGCTCATGGAGCCGTGGGACGGCCCAGCCTCCGTCACCTTCACCGACGGTCGCATCCTGGGAGCGACGCTCGACCGCAACGGCCTGCGGCCGGGCCGCTGGGTGGTCACGACGGACGGCTGGTTCGCCCTCGCCTCCGAAGCCGGCGCATTCCACGTGCCGAGCGAGGATGTCGAGCGCGTCGGGCGTCTGCTGCCCGGGCGCCTGCTCGTGGTCGACCCCGAGCGCGGCGGCCTGCTCGAGGACCGCGAGGCCGAGCGCGAAGTGGCGCGAGGGCGCCCGTATGGCGCGTGGTATGCCGAGCACTCGCTGGGCCTCGACGACCTCCCTGCCGGGCGGCCGCAGGAGACCCCGGCGCTCTCGCGGATGCAGCGCCAGCTCGCCTTCGGGTGGAGCCAGGAGGACATCCGGGCGGTGCTGCGGCCGATGGTGTTAAACGGCACCGAGGCCGTCGGGTCGATGGGCAACGACGCTGCGCTGGCCGCGCTGTCGGAGCGCCAGCCACCGCTGTTCTCCTACTTCAAGCAGCTGTTCGCGCAGGTCACCAATCCGGCGATCGACCCCGTGCGCGAGAAGATCGTGATGAGTCTGCGTTCGGTGGTCGGCCCCGAGGGGGACCTGTTCGAGGAGACCGAGGAGCAGGCCCGCCGCCTGGTGCTCGAGCAGCCGATTCTGAGCGACGACGACCTCGCCCGCGTTCGTGCGGTCGAGAGCGGGCCACTCACCTCCCGCACGCTCGACGCGACGTGGCCGATCGAGGAGGGCGAGCCGGGACTGGAGGCCGCGATCGACCGGCTGTGCGCTGAGGCGGACGCCGCCCTGACCGCCGGCGTCGGCGTGTTGATCATCAGCGACCGCGAAATCGCGCCGCGCCGCGCCGCCGTGCCGTCGCTGCTTGGCCTCTCGGCAGTCCACCACCATCTCGTTCGGGCCGGCACGCGCACGCGAGCAGGCATCGTCGTCGAGTCGGGCGAGCCACGCGAGCCGCATCACATCGCCGCGCTGATCGGCTACGGGGCGGCTGCCGTGAACCCGTACCTGATGCTCGAGAGCGCGGAGGACGAGGTCGGGTCCCCTTCCGATCAACGATCGGACTCCGGTCCTCCTCGGGGTGCGGAGAACACGGTGATCACCTCGATGGGCAAGTCGCTGCTCAAGATCATCTCCAAGATGGGCATCTCCACCATCCGCTCCTACAACGGCGCGCAGGTGTTCGAGGCCGTCGGCCTCGACTACGACCTCGTGCACCGCCACTTCACGGGCACGCCGTCGCGGATCGGCGGCATCGGCCTGGACGGCCTCGCCCGTGAGGCTCTGCACCGCCACGCCCGCGCCTGGCCCGAGGAGCACGGCGAGCCGCTGCCAGACCACGTCGAGGAGGCGCTGCTGCCGGCCGCCTCGGGCAAGCTGCTGCCCCAGGGCGGCCAGTACCAGTGGCGGCGCGACGGCGAGCGCCACATGTGGGATCCCGAGACCATCTCCGGCCTCCAGCGCGTGGCGCGCGGCGCCGGGCCCGAGGCCTACAAGGAGTTCAGCGCGCGCGTCGACGAGGAGAACGCCTCGCACGGAATGCTGCGCGGGCTGATGAAGCTGCGCGAGGACCAGGTGTCGGTACCGCTTTCGGAGGTCGAGCCGGTGTCGGAGATCGTCCGGCGCTTCACCACCGGCGCGATGAGCCTCGGCTCGCTCTCCTCTGAGGCTCACGAGACGCTTGCGATCGCGCTGAACCGGCTCGGCGGCCGCTCCAACACGGGCGAGGGTGGCGAGGATCCCCGTCGCTTCTCCCCGGACCCCAACGGCGACCTGCGCCGCTCGGCGATCAAGCAGGTGGCCTCGGGGCGGTTCGGCGTGACCACCGACTTCCTCGTCAACGCCGACCAGATCCAGATCAAGGTCTCCCAGGGAGCCAAGCCGGGCGAGGGCGGCCAGCTGCCCGGCCACAAGATCACCCCCGAGATCGCTCGGCTGCGCCACTCGACCCAGGGCGTGGAGCTGATCTCACCGCCGCCACACCACGACATCTACTCGATCGAGGACTTAAAGCAGCTGATCTACGACCTGCGCTGCGCGAACCCGCGCGCCTCGGTGTCGGTCAAGCTCGTGGCCGAGGTCGGGGTCGGCACCGTGGCGGCCGGCGTGGTCAAGGCAAACGCCGACCACATCGTGATTGCCGGCCACGACGGCGGCACCGGCGCCGCCGCGTTGTCCTCGATCCACTCCGCGGGCGTGCCGTGGGAGATCGGCCTCGCCGAGGCGCAGCAGACGCTGATCCGCAACGACCTGCGCTCGCGGGTGATGCTCCAGGCCGACGGCCAGATGCGCACCGGCCGCGACGTGGTGGTCGCCGCGCTGCTCGGCGCCGACGAGGTCGGCTTCTCGACCGCCCCGCTCGTGGCTGCGGGCTGCGTGATGATGCGCGTCTGCCACCTGAACACGTGCCCGGTGGGCATCGCCACCCAGGATCCCGAGCTGCGCAAGCGCTTTATGGGCACCCCCGAGCAGGTGGTCACCTACCTGCTTGCGGTGGCCGAGGAGGTGCGCGAGCTGATGGCGGCCCTGGGCGTGCGGACCTACCAGGAGATGGTCGGTCGGGTCGAGCTGCTCGAGACCACCGATGCGCTCAACCACTGGAAGGCCAAGGGCATCGACCTGTCACAGATCCTGTCGTTTCCCGAGGGCGGGACCGATCGGCCACGCCGCCACACCGACCCGCCGACGCCCGTGCTCGACAACTCAGTCGACCACCTGCAGCTCCTCCCCGCGGCGGCCGACTCGATCCAGGGGGACGTGCCGATCCATCTGCGCCGCCCGATCGCCAACGTCGATCGAACGGTCGGCGGGATGCTCTCCGGCGAGATCGTGCGGCGGCGCGGCCCGGAGGGCCTCCCCGAAGGCACGATCGACGTGGTCTTCGACGGCTCGGCCGGCCAGAGCTTCGGCGCGTGGCTGGCCCCGGGCGTGACGCTCACGGTCGAGGGCACGGTGAACGACTACGCCGGCAAGGGCCTCTCGGGCGGCGTGATCGCGGTTCGCCCGCCACGCGAGGCGCACTACAACGCCCACGCCAACGTGATCGCGGGCAACGTCGCGCTGTACGGAGCCACCAGCGGTCGAGCATTCTTTCGCGGCATGGCCGGCGAGCGCTTCTGCGTACGCAACTCCGGCGCCTACGCCGTGGTCGAGGGCGTCGGTGACCACGGCTGCGAGTACATGACCGGCGGCCGCGCCCTGGTGCTCGGCCCGACCGGCGTGAACTTCGCGGCGGGCATGAGCGGCGGCATCGCCTGGGTGCTCGACGATGAGGGCAGCTTCTCCGACCGCTGCAACCAGGAGATGGTGGACCTCGAGCCGCCCGCGCCCGAGGACATTCCCGAGCTGCGTGCCCTGCTCGCCGAGCACCACGCGCGCACCGACTCGCCCTACGCCGCTGATCTGCTCGCCGACGAAGCCTCCTGGGCCGCCCGGCTCGTGCGGATCATGCCGCGCGACTATCGCGCAGCGCTCAAGCGCGTCGCCGAAGAGGACGAGCAGCGCGCCGCCGGAGCGCCGGCCTGATGGCCGATCCACGCGGGTTCCTCGAGGTGCACCGGGTGCCGATGCCCGAGCGCGACCCGAGCGAGCGCGTCAAGGACTCCAACGAGATCTTCGGCGTGCTGCCCGAGCCCGAGCTGCGTGAGCAGGCGCGCCGCTGCATGGACTGCGGCGTGCCGTTCTGTAACAACGGCTGCCCGCTTGGCAACCTGATCCCGGACTGGAACAACCTCGTGCGGGAGGGCGAGTGGCGCCAGGCGATCGACCATCTGCATGCCACCAACAACTTCCCGGAGTTCACCGGCCTCGTATGCCCCGCCCCGTGCGAGTCGGCCTGCGTGCTCGACATCACGGGCGATCCCGTGATGATCAAGCAGATCGAGTACTCGATCGTCGAACGCGCCTTCGCGGAGGGCTGGATCGTGCCCAACCCCCCGGAGGTGCGCTCACCCCATACCGTCGCCGTGATCGGCTCGGGCCCGGCGGGCCTCGCCGCAGCGGCCGAGCTGAACGCCGTAGGGCACAACGTGACCGTGTTCGAGCGCGACGAGGCACCCGGCGGCCTGATGCGCTTCGGCGTGCCCGACGCCAAGCTCGAGAAGTGGATGATCGACCGCCGCGTCGACCTGCTCGCAGAGGAGGGCATCGAGTTCCGCTACGGCGCCGAAGTCGGGCGCAACGTGGACGCCGAGCAGCTCGCGGCCGACTACGACGTGGTCGTGGTGGCCATCGGCTCGCGCGTCGAGCGCGCACTCGACACTCCCGGCGCCGACCTCGAGGGAGTCCACTTCGCGATGGACTACCTCTACCAGCGCAACCGGGCCGTGGCCAGGGCGGCGGGGCGCGAGGCTCCCGAGCCCGAGCAGGAGATCACCGCTGCCGGCAAGCGCGTAGTCGTGATCGGCGGCGGCGACACCGGCATGGACTGCCTTTCGAGCGCCAATCGCGAGGCCGCCGAGAGCGCGCTGATGCTCGACGTCTACCGCGAGCTGCCGGCCGGCGACCGCTATGAGGAGGGCCAGTGGCCCGAGGCGCCGCGGCGCACGCGGACCACCTACGCCCTCGACGAGGGAGGCGAGCGCCGCTTCGGCACCCAGATCACCCAGATCGAGGGCGAGAATGGCCGCGTGACCCGTGTGCACGGCCGGCGAGTGCAGGGCAGGTCCTCGCGCGACCTGAGGCCGATCGAGGGCTCCGAGTTCGTCGAGGACGCCGACCTAGTGCTCGTGGCCATCGGCTTCACCCACCCCGTGCACGCCGGGGTGATCTCAGACCTCGGCCTCGAGCTCGACCCGCGCGGCAACGTCAAGAGCCCGCTGTTCTCGACATCGCGCGGGGGCGTGTTCGCCGCCGGGGACGCACGGCTGGGCCAGTCGCTGATCGTGAACGCCATCGCCGACGGGCGCAGGGCGGCGCGCATCATCGACCGGCAGCTGCGTGAGTCCGGGGTGGCGGAGTCCGCACCGGCAGCCTAGGCCGACGAGTCCGAGGCTCTACGACGACGGCGTGCTGGTGCGCCGGGCCTTCGTCGCACCACGTGGACGCTCAGCGAACGCGCCGCACGCGCACACCCACCGCGCTCTTGGCGGGCGCAACAAGAGCCCGACCGGGCGGCTTGTACGGCACGAGCTCCGCCTTGACCGAGCGGCGGATCCGATGGATCTCCGCCTCCATCTCGTCCCGTGCGCGCTCAGCGGCACGCTCGATGTTGCCGAGCCGGCGGCGCATCCGTGCCACCTCCAGCTCGAGCTCGAACACCCGCTCGACCCCCGCGAGGTTCATGCCCAGCTCGGTGGTGAGCTCCTGGATCCGGCGCAGCCGCTGCACGTCGTCGTCGGAGTACAGCCGCGTGTTCTTGGGCGAGCGCTTGGGCTGGATCAGCCCCTTGGCCTCGTAGATCCGCAGCGTCTGGGGATGCATCCCGGCCAGCTCGGCCGCAACCGAGATCATGTAGACGCCCCGCTCGCGGTCGTCGCCCATCAGGTCCCCTTGAGGATCTTCTTGCGCGGGTTCTCGTCCATGACGGCAGCCAGCTCGTCGACCACCTCGCGCTGCTCGCGGGACAGCGACTTCGGCACGTCGACCGTCAGGCGGTAGCGGATGTCGCCGCGGCCACGGCCCCCGAGCTTCGGAGGACCTTCGCCCCGGAGGCGCTGCACCGTGCCGTGCTGGGTACCGGGCGACACCCGGATCCGCTTGGACCCATTGAGCGTCGGCACCTCGATGGTGGCGCCGCGAATGGCCTCGGGGATCGTGACCGGCACCTCGATCTCGAGGTGCTCCCCCTTGCGCGTGAACACGTCGGAGTCGGCCACGCGGGTGACCACGTACAGGTCGCCCTGCGGCCCGCCTCGCCGGCCGGCCTCGCCCTTGCCGGCCAGGCGCACGCGGCTGCCGTCGCGGACGCCCGCGGGAATGTTGACCTTGTACCGCTTGACCTGCCGCGTGAAGCCGGCGCCGTGGCAAGTGACGCACGGGTCGGTGATCTCGGTGCCCGTGCCGCCGCACTTGCGACATGGCTGGGAGATCGAGAACAGCCCCTGGGACTCCGCCTCGACGCCGCGGCCGTGACAGCGGCTGCAGACCTTCGGCGTCGTGCCGGGCTTCGCGCCGGTGCCGCGACAGGTCGGGCACGGCGCGGAGAGCGTGACGCTCACAGGGATCTGCGCACCCTCCATCGCCTGATCGAAGGAGACGTGGACCTCGGTCTCCAGATCGTTGCCGCGCTCGGGCCTTGTACCCGGGCCGCCCCGGGTCCCGGCGCCGCTGCCCTGGTTGAACAAGTCGGACAGGATGTCGCCGATCCCGCCGCCGAATCCGCCGCCGGGAGCGCCCGTCCGGAACGAGCCCGGGTCGAACCCACCGCCGCCGAAGATGCCGCCACCGGAGTCGTACTCGCTGCGCTTCTTCGGATCCGACAGGATCCCGTAGGCGTTCTGGATCGCCTTGAACCGCTCCTCCGCCGCGCTGTCACCCGGGTTGTGGTCCGGGTGGAACTCGCGGGCGAGCTTGCGGTAGGCCTTCTTGATCTCCTCGTCGGAGGCCTTGCGGTCGACCCCGAGGGCCTCGTACGGGTTCTTCGTTGCGGGCATGGCGTCTACCCCGATACGACCACGCGGGCAGGACGGAGCACAGACTCTCCCGCGCGGTAGCCCTTCTCGACCACGTCGAGCACGATGCCCGGCTCGCTGCCCTCCTGGGCGCGCACCGTGAGCGCCTCATGCTCGGCAGGGTCGAACTTCTCGCCGGCTGGATCGAACTGCCGCACGCCATTTCGCGACAGCACGCCGAGCAGCTCGGAGTGCACCAGCTCGACACCGCCGGCGAGGTGACCCTCCTCCGGGTTGGCAGAGATCAGCGCCCGCTCGAGGTTGTCAACCACCGCGAGCAGCTCCTTGACCACGCCGCTGCGGGCACGCTCGCCGGCAGCCGCGGTGTCGCGGGTGGCCCGCTTGCGAAAGTTCTCGAAGTCCGCCTGGGTGCGCTGTGCGAGCGCGAGGTACTCCCCGCGCTCGCGCACCGCCGCTTCGAGCTCGGACTCTGGCTCCGGCTCTGGCTCTGGGTTCACGACCTCGGCCTCGCCATCCGCCTCGGCCAGCAGGTCCTCGGGCGAGAGCGCCGCCATCTTGGCGGTGTTCTCTCCCGGATCTGCGGACTGGCGGTGGATCGGCCGTCCGGTGAGAGCGTCGATTCCCGGGACGCTCTCACCGGTCGCGGCCGGCTTGCCTTGTTGGCTATCGCCTGCCACTAGCGCGCCTCGGTGTCGTCCTCGACCTCGGCGTCGACGACCTCCTCGGCGTCGCCCGAGTCACCGCCTGTCCCCCCATGGGTGTTGGCATCCGGATCCCCGTTGGGAGCGTCAGCCTGCTGCTGGGCCGCGGCGTTTGCGTACATCGCCTCGGACACCTTGTGGAACGAGGTCTGCAGCGCCTCGGCCTTGGCATTGATCTCGGCCGGGTCCTCGGACTCGAGCGATCCCCGGACATCGGCGATCGCTGCCGTGATCTCCTCCTTGGAGGCGGCATCCACCGAGTCGCCGAGCTCATCGAGCTGCTTGTCGGCCTGGTAGGCGGCGTTCTCGGCGTTGTTGCGTGCCTCGACCAGCTCTCGCTGGCGACGGTCGTCCTCGGCGTGGGTCTCTGCGTCCTTGACCATCCGCTCGACCTCGGCGTCCTCGAGACCGGAACCGGACTTGATCTCGATCTTCTGCTCCTTGCCCGTGCCCAGGTCCTTTGCGGACACGTTCAGGATGCCGTTGGCATCGATGTCGAAGCCCACCTCGACCTGCGGCACGCCACGTGGCGCAGGCGGGATCCCGGTGAGCTGGAACTTGCCGAGCGACTTGTTGTAGGTGGCCATCTCGCGCTCACCCTGCAGCACGTGCACCTCGACGCTCGTCTGGTTGTCCTCCGCGGTGGAGAACACCTCGGACTTGCGCGTCGGGATCGTGGTGTTGCGCTCGATGAGCTTGGTCATCACGCCGCCCTTGGTCTCGATGCCAAGGGTCAGCGGGGTCACGTCGAGCAGGAGCACGTCCTTGACGTCGCCGGCCAGCACGCCGGCCTGGATGGCGGCGCCCACGGCGACGACCTCATCGGGGTTCACACCACGGTGCGGGTCCTTGCCGGTGAGCTCCTTCACCTTCTCCTGCACGGCCGGCATGCGCGTCATGCCGCCGACCATCACCACGTGGTCGATGGTCGCGCCGGAGTCCTTCAGGGCCTGCTTGGTCGGACCCTCGACGCGCTTGAGCAGATCGTTGACCAGCTCGTTGAGCTTGGCACGGGTGAGCCGCTGGTTCAGGTGCTTGGGGACCGAGTCGACCGCCGTGATGAACGGCAGGTTGATCTGGGTCTCCTGGGCCGAGGACAGCTCGGCCTTTGCCTTCTCGGCCTCCTGGTAGAGACGCTGGAGGGCCATCTTGTCCTGCGAGAGGTCCTGGCCCTCGGCCTGCTTGAACTCGGCTACCAACCAGTCGACGATGGCCTTGTCGAAGTTGTCGCCGCCAAGGTGGTTGTCGCCCGCGGTGGCCTTGACCTCGAACACGCCGTCGCCGATCTCGAGCACCGACACGTCGAACGTGCCGCCGCCGAGGTCGAACACGAGGATCGTCTGATCCTCGCCCTCCTTGTCGAGCCCGTAGGCAAGCGACGCGGCGGTCGGCTCGTTGATGATGCGCTTGACGTCCAGGCCCGCGACCTTGCCGGCGTCCTTGGTGGCCTGGCGCTGGTCGTCGTTGAAGTAGGCCGGGACGGTGATGACCGCGGAGTCCACGGTGTCTCCGAGGTAGGCCTCGGCGTCTGCCTTGAGCTTCTGCAGCGTCATCGCGCTGATCTCCGGCGGGGCGTACTCCTTGCCGCCGGCCTTGATCTTCGCGTCGCCGTTTGAGCCACGGACGACCGTGTACGGCACGATCGTCTCCTCCTCCTTGACCTCGGCCTCCTTGCGGCCCATGAAGCGCTTGACCGAGAAGATCGTGTTCTCGGGGTTGGTCACGGCCTGCCGCTTGGCGGGTGCGCCGACCAGGCGCTCGCCACCCTCGGTGAAGGCCACGACGGACGGCGTGGTGCGCGCGCCCTCGGCGTTCTCGATCACCGTGGGCTCGCCGCCCTCGAGGATCGCCATGCACGAGTTTGTCGTGCCCAGATCGATTCCGATGGTTCTTGCCATCGTTTCACTCTCCTTTGCTTCGCGTTCGGCGTCAGTAGAAAATCTAAGTCTCACTATGGCAGATCGTTTGGGAAACGCCCACTTCCTCTCGATCGTCCTGGAGCCTTCGCCGCGCCGGCTCCGCGATCCTGCGGGCCCGAGCGTCGAGCACGAGCCGATCGATGGTTCGCTTGGCTATCGGCGCGCCTCGGTCGCGGGATCGGGCGTCGCCAGTTGGGTAGGAGCTACACGCTGAACGTTGCGGGAGGGCTCCAAGCGTTACGGCCGACACACGGCCCGGTGACGGGATGGCAACAGGTATCGGCCGGAGGAATCGGTTGGTGGATCGTGGTCGCTACGACAACCACAATCCACCAACCGTTCCTGCAGGCCAGGCGCACGGTGACGGGAGGGTTACAAAGGCAACGCCAGGCGCACGAGCCTGCGTCAAGCCGTCGCTAGTTGCCCTACCCAGCCAAAGCAGTTCGTCGATCAACTGCCTCGCCCCCGGACGAACGGCGCTTGGGCCAACCGTCGCCCTACCCCCTCCGGCAGTGGCCGCGGCGGCCGCAGCCGCGGCACCAACTCCACCGCCACGATGGCCGCGAGGATCAGCACCCAGCCACGAGACCAGGCCCAGCCGCTCGCCCGCCAGCAGGAGCCGAACAGTCCCGCAAACGCCGGCGGGGGTGAACACCACCATGAGGCCGGTGATGAAGCCCGCGTTCGATGCGCTCGTGTGCTCAAGCCCCCGGGGTCTGGAACACGTAGCCGGCAGTGAGGAAGAGGCCCAGCCCGGCGGCCCGTACGCCGCGAGGCCGAGCGTGCGCAGCCGGCGCCGAAGACCACGGCCACGATCAGCGCGGCCGAGCCGAAGCGGTAGGCGAGAAAGGCCACAGTCGGCAGCACGGCGATCGCGTCCTGGACCATCACAAAGGCCAGCCCCCAGACTGCCGCGATGCCGGCGAGTGCGAGCTCCGCGCCGCGCGTGGCGCGGAGCTCGGGCGCCGCCGCGGCCGTCGTGCTCACAGCTCGCCGCGGGCGTACGGGCACATCCTGCGCAGCGGGCATATGCCGCACTGCGGAGAGCGGGCGGAGCACAGCCGCCGCCCGTGGCGGAGCAGCGCCATGTGGCTCTCGAAGGGATCCTCCCTGGCCGAGAGCCGGAGCATCTCGTCGTGGGCCTCCTCGAGCGGCACGCCGGACCGGAACAGACCCAGTCGCTGCCCGACGCGGTGGACGTGGGTGTCCACCGGGACGTCGTGGCGGCCGAAGGCGAACAGGAGCACGCACGCCGCCGTCTTGCGGCCCACACCCGGCAGCCGGCACAACTCTTCACGCGCGTGCGCGAGCGGCTCATGCTCCATGCGGGAGAGGTCATCTCCATCGAGGGCATCGAGGATGGACCGGATCCGAGGCGCCTTGGAAGGCGCGAGGCCCCCTGGCCGGATCGCCTCGATCACCTCGTCCTCGGGCGCTTGACGCACCTCTTCCCACGACTCGAACCGGTCGCGCAAGCGCTCGTAGGCCACATCGCGGTTGCGGTCGTTGGTGTTCTGGGACAGCACTGTGAGCACGAGTTCGTCGACCGGCGCGCGATGGGGCAGCCCGTGCGCGTGGCCGTACCGCTCGGCCAAGCGCTCGAGGATCGTGTGCAGCCGGGCCGGGGCCGGCTGCCTCCACGCGGCGACGGCCATGGACTACCCGACGCCGCTGGGCTCGCGGGCACGCGCGACCTGGACGAGCCCCCAGGCCGACACGATCGCCCATACGCCCTCGAGCAGCACGAAGCCCCATTGCGAGTCGAGGTAGGCGAGCACGAACAGCACC
>JBBPXW010000117.1:0-8576 GCA_038200525.1 Solirubrobacterales bacterium
ATCATCGCCGTCCTCGCGTCGCTGCTGCTGATCTCGATCTACATCGCGCTTCGCTTCGAGGTCAAGTTCGCGGTGCCGGTGCTGATCGCGCTGGCCCACGACATCTTCATCACCGCAGGCGTCTATTCCCTGTTCGGCCGGGAGGTGACCACGTCGACCGTCGCGGCGCTGCTCACCATCCTGGGCTACTCGCTCTACGACACGATCATCGTGTTCGACCGAATACGCGAGAACGTCCCGCGAATGCCACGCGCGACGTTCTCCCAGATCGTCAACCGCTCGATGTCGGAGGTGATCGTGCGCTCGCTGGTCACGAGCTTCTCGACGCTCGTGCCGATCGCCGCGCTGATGATCTTCGGCGGCGAGACGCTGCGCGACTTCGCCTTCGCGCTGCTCGTTGGCGTGGCCTCCGGCGCCTACTCGTCGATCTTCATCGCCGCCCCGGTGCTGACGCTCTGGAAGGAGCGTGAGCAGGTGTACGTGCGCAGGCGGCGCGCGATCCTGTCCGAGCACGACGGCCACGTGCCGGCGTTTGCCTCCGGAGTGATCGGCGATGCCGCGACCTCGGCGCCGCCGGCGGAGTCGAAGCGGTCGAAGGCGGCCGCCGCAAAGGCCGAGGCGGCGACGCCCCCGCCCAACGGCGCAGCGCAGCCCGAGCCGGCCAGCACGCCCGTGGCGGTCGAGACCCCACCCGGGACCGCACCCGAGGACGACGCCAAGGCCCGTCGCGCCCGCAACCGGGCCCGCAAGAAGCACGGGAGGCGCTGACATGAGCATGGTCGTCTGGGTGATGATGGGCATCGCGCTGTGGCACTTCACGGTGTTCTTTCCCGACCGCTTCTACGGCGGCATCGTTGGCGCGTTCCTGGCCGCGGTCGCCGGCTCTGTGCTGTGCGGCCTAGTGGTCTCCGGCCTGACGATTCCCGGCGCCAACGACACGACGCTGCTGGCCGCGCTCGAGGCGATCCCCGGCGCTGTGGCAGCGCTTGCGGCCTCCTGGCTCTACGGCTCGAAGACCGAGGGCCGGCACCGCCCCGACGTGCTGTAGGGCTCAGCCCGCGGCCGGGCTGCGCGCGGCCAGACCGGCGCGCCCGGCAACATGGAGTTGGCGCTGGTCGTAGCTCACGAATGCCTCGATGTCCTCGCCGAGCGCGAGCGCGGACGCCACATGAATCGCGTCGAGAGCCCTGAGCGACGGCTCGTCATAGGCGCCGGCCTCGATCAGGATGTCGCGGTCGACCGGCACGAGACTCCCACCGGAAAGCACGTTCTCCATGGCGGCGAGCGCGTCTCGGTGCGGCCCCCGACGGACTTGTGAGAGCCGCCGGCGCACGGCCCGGGGAACCTCGGTGAGGGCCAGCTCGCTGCTGATCACGTCACGGTCGGCAACCGTCGCGACGAGCGACGGGGTCTCGGCTTCGCCGAGCACGAGCTTCACCAGCGCTGAAGAGTCGAGGTAGAGGGCGAAGCTCAGATGTCGCCCTCGCCGCGGATCTCCTCAAGTGCCCGGGAGGCCCCGCCGCCATCCATCGACACGGGGGACAGGTCGAGCGCGGAGAGCGCGGGCCTGACCCGTCCCGCGGCCACGAGCCGGTTCAATCCGGGCGGCGTGCCCAGCGGCACCAGCTCGGCGATGGGCTTGTTGCGGTCGGTCACGATGAGGCGCTCGCCCGCTCGGACCCGGTTCATCACCGGCCCGATGTTCTGGCGAAGGTCGCGGAGGCCGACCGTGTCAGACATGTACACGAATGTAGCACTACGGTTCTTCGTTGTCGTCGGCGATCAGCGGCACGAAGCGCACGCCGCCATGATCGGTTCGCACCAGCTCGGCGGCGCGGCGCTCGAGCACGACCAGGCGCTGATCGTCTCCGGCCGTGGGCGCCACCAGCCGACCGTGATCGCCCAGCTGACGACCGAGTCGGTCGAGTGCGTCTGCGGAGGCGGCCGCCGCCACGTTGATCGCTTCATAGGGCGCTTGCGCTGGATGGCCACGCGAGCCGTCGCCGACCACAACCGTGACGTTGTCGATGCCGGCTGCGGCCAAGTTGTGTCGCGCCAGCTCGGCTAGCGAGGTGTGACGCTCGATCGACACCACCGATCGCGCCAGCCGGCCGAGCAGCGCCGCGTGGTAGCCCGAGCCGGCGCCCACGTCGAGCACGCGCTCGCCGCCGTCCAGGTGGAGCAGCTCGCACATCGTGGCCACGAGCATCGGCTGGGAGATGAACTGGTGCCTGCCGATCGGCAGCGGGGCATCGTGCCAGGCACGCTCACGGATATCCGGCGCAACGAAGAGTGACCGATCCACCGCCGCGACTGCGGCCAGCACACGGCGATCGGTGACCCGCGAGGCGAGCTCGTCCAAGAAGGCTCTGCGTGGATCGGTGGCAGCTGCCATCGCGGTCAAGGATCTCACCCACGGATTCGAGGGGGCGTGGGAGTGAGGTACGGGTGCGACGGGCGCTCGCATCTACGAAGAAAAACGTGACTCCGCGTCAAATACGTTGCCCACGCGGCAATGCTGCATGCCCGCTGGGACACGATGTTGACGGGCACGCACCAGAACATCGCTCCCGCCAGGCCTTTCTTGCCGTAGATCAGAGCGACCCCGGAAGACACACCCACTGCCCGTCACAGGCTGGCCTCAAGGCGCAAAAACCGGCCACTGCGTCCTGCTCCAGGTCCTCGACGCCCGTCCTACTCCCGGATCGCCCCCACGAGCCCGGCGCTGCCGACTTCGGCATCTTCCTCGTCGAAGCGCCCTTGCCGACCGACGCTCGCCATGCCGCGCGCCGGCAACACCCAGGCGAGTGCCGCCGCGGCCACGCAGATGACCACGGCGATCCAGAGCGCCAGCGTGTAGCCGCCCTCGACCGGAAGATGCTGCCCCGACGGTGTGTGGCTGGACAGGATCGAGGCGGCAAGGGCGCTTCCAAGGGAGAAGCCGATGTAGCGGACCACCTGGTAGAAGCCCATCGCGCTGCCGGTCTCGCTCGCGGGCACGGCGTTCACGATGAGACCCGGAATGGCGGCGAAGGTCGAGCCGAGCCCGACGCCCACGATCGCCATCATCACGAAGGCCTGCCACAGCGACGTGTGAAAGAGGGCGAAGAACGCACCGCCGGCCGCGACAACGAGCGAGCCGAGCGGCAGCACTGCCCGCTGGCCCACGAGCCTGGTGAGCCATGGCAGGGCGCTGCTGGCCAAGAGGCTGAAGATCGAGAACGGCACCAGGATCAGCCCGGCGACTACGACAGAGGCCGAGAACCCGTAGCCGGCCGCGCTCGGGGTCTGGATGTACTCGGTGATCCCCGACAGGTACATGTACATGGCCACGCCGAGCACGATCGCGCAGCCATCGCCGGTGAGGACCGCTGGATGCCGCAGCAACCGCAACTCCACGAGCGGGGCGGCGGTGCGCAGCTGCTGGACGATCCACGCTGCGAGCACCGCCGCGGCGCCGGCGAGCAGGCCGACCACCTCGGGCGAGCCCCATCCCCAGGTGTCGCCCTCGGCGATGGCCAGCAGCAGTGCGATGAGCCCGGTCGTGAGCAGCAGCACGCCGGCCACGTCGAGCGTCGCGGCGGGGCGGTCGGCGCTCGACGGCACGATGGCGACCACGCAGACCAGGGCCACACCGCTCACGGCCGCGCCGAACCAGAAGGCGGCCGAGAGGCCGAGGCCGTCGGCGATCAGGCCGCTGATCGGGTAGCCGGCGCCGACCCCCGCCGCCGCGCATACCGAGAGCAGCGCGATCGTTGCGGGCACGCGCTCACGCGGCAGGTGGTCGCGGGCGGCCGCCATCGTGAGCGGCACGAGGCCGAGCCCGATGCCCTGTAGTGCGCGTCCTGCCACCAGCACCATCAGGCTCGACGCGAGCGCGGCGACGGCGCCGCCGAGCGTGACCGCGACGAGACCGATGATCAGCGTCTCGCGCCGGCGCGGACCGTCACCGAGGCGGCCCATGATCGGTGCGCTCACCGCGCCGACGAGCAGGGCAGCGGTGAGCGACCACTGCGCCGTGCTGAGCGACACGTGCAGGTCCACCGAGATGCTCGGGATGAGCGGCGCGCCGAGCGAGCTGATCACGGCGGCAACCATCGTCGTGAACACGAGCACCGCAGCCAGCGCCCTGTCAGCGCGTCCCATGCCACTCATGCAAGAGGCTCGAGCACTTCTCGGATGAAGCTCTCCCGCACCGGCGCGGGCTGGCGCATCATCCAGATCTGGCGCAGCAGCTCGGGATCGCCGGCTTTGTCGAGCACCGCGGCTACGTAGCTGGTCCGGACCTTTCGCCCTTGGGTGAGCATCCAGCGCTCCTCGGGGTCAGAGCTCCGGCTGGCCGCGGCGCGGCACACCAGGTCGGGGCCGAGGAGCACGCGGCGCTCGAGTCGTTCGCGGCTGCGGGACACGCCCGGTAGTTCAGCAGGCACGCCGCGCTTCACCGCTGACTAAGCTCAGTGGAAATGTATCGCCGCCTCGTCCTGCTCTCGATCTCGCTGCTCCTCCTCGTGCCCCCGGACGTGCTGGCGCGTGCCGGGGGTGGATCGCGTGGCTTCAGCGGCGGGGGTGGCCGCGGCTTCGGCGGCGGTCGGGGGCGCGGCGGTGGCCTCCTCTTCTTCGGTGGAGGCGGCGGTGGCGGATTCGTCTTCTTCATCATCATCATGCTCGTGGTGGTGTTCGTGATCTCGCAGAACCGCCGCCGCAAGGGCCCCCGCTAGCCGGTGGGCCTGCGCTCGCTGTTCGGCGGCCGGGCGCGCGCCCGCGCCGACCGCGAAGCCGCCGTGCGCCTCGCCGCCGCCGAGGCTTCCGAGGACGACCCGCTCTTTGACCCCGAGCTCGTCACTGCGCGAGCGGACCGGCTGTTCGTGACCATCCAGCGGGCCTGGAGCCAGAACGACGTCGGTGCCCTGCGACAGTGGGTCGGCTCCGACCTGATGGTCGAGTGGCAGGCCCGCCTCGACGACTTCGCCCGAAAGGGCTGGCGCAACCAGGTCGACGTGCTGGACGGCCCCGACGTGCGCTACATCGGCCTGACCAACCGGGCCGGAGACCACGAGGACCGCGCCGTGGTGCGCCTCACCGCCCGGCTGCGTGACGTGGTGATCGACCGCCACGGCCGGGAGCTGCCGAGCGAGGATGGCGAGATCGCCCGGATCAGCGAGTACTGGACGCTCGGCAAGCAGGCCGGGCAGTGGATCGTGGTCTCGATCGAGCAGGATCGCGAGGGTGCCCACCACTTGAAGGCGCCGCTCATCGCCGCGCCGGAGGGCGACATCTCGAGGATTCGTGGGGAGGCGGTGATGGAGGTCGCGGGGGAGGACACCGTGCCCGCATCCGAGGTCGGCGAGCTCCTCTCGCCCGGGTTCTCGGGCACCGCGCACGCGGCTGCCCTGGACCTGTCGCTGGTGAACGGCCGCTTCTCGCCCGACGTGCTCGCCACCGCCGTCGGGGAGGTGGTGGGCGCCTGGGCGATCGCGATCGACGGCCCCGACGAGCCGCTCGCCGCGCGCACCACCCCGGAGGCGCTGCAGGCGCTGCTGTATCCGACCGGATCGGGCCGTAATCGCCTGGTCATCCGCGGTCAGGACGTGCAGTCCATGACCATCGTCGCGGTCACGCCCGGACCGCCGGCACGGGTCCAGCTCGAGCTCCAGGTCGCAGGGATCCAGTACGTCGAGGACCGCGACACCACCGAGGTGCTCGCCGGCAGCAAGCGGCGGCGAACGACCACCAGGCAGACCTGGACGCTGCAGCTCGAGGACGACGCGCGCACGCCGTGGCTGGTGGTCGGTGCCACCGGCGTCGTGCCGCGCTGACAGACTCTCACGTGTCATGGCTACCGCGGCCAAAGCTCACCTGACGGCGGCGGAGCGACGAGTACTGGATCGCTTCCTCGATCTGCTCCGTGACGACCTCGGCGCCGAGCTCGGCGCGGTGTGGCTCTACGGCTCCCGCGCGCGAGGCGAGGGCGAAATAGGAGAGTCCGACATCGACGTCCTCGTGCTGACCAAGGCCGGTCGCGCAGACAGCCGACGAGTGCTCGACCTGCTTTCCAGGGCAGAGTCCGAGATCGGCGCGGCCCACTGGGTGATCTCGGCGCTCGTCCAGTCGCCGGACTGGGTGGACGGCCGACGGGCGATCGATGCGTTCTTCATTCAAGAGGTGGACCGCGACAAGATCGTCCTGCACGGTGCTCTGTGAGCCCCAGGTCCGCGGAGTACATCGAGGCCGCGAATCGCAAGCTCGAGGCCGCTCGCGTGATGCTTCGAAACGGCCTGCCCGAGGATGCGGCCGGGGCGGCCTATTACGCGATGCTCAACGCGGCCCGCGCAGCCGCCAGCGAGGAGGGGCGCCACTCGAAGACCCACCACGGCGCCTGGGTCCTGTTTGCCGAGCTGTTCGTGAGCACGGGGCGAGTGCCCCGGGACCTTCAGAGCGCGGCGGAGGAAGCACGCCAGCTCCGGGAGCAGGCCGACTACGGCGCCGCCGGCGCCGACGAGGGCCAGGCTCGGGAAGCTGTCGCGGGCGCCGAGCGCTTCGTTCGAATTGTTGAGGAGCTCTGCCGGCCCTAACCCCTCGCAGGTAGCGAGCGCGCGTAGGCCACGCCGCGCTGGACCCACGGCCCGAGCTGGCGCTTGGTCCTGAGGCCCTCGGGGTCCACCCGGAGCCAGCCCTGGAGCTCCCGGCCGCGCATCTCGAAGGGCCGTACGTGCGCAGTGGCGCGAAGCGCATCGGTCTGCTCAGGCTCCACTCGCACCATCAGCCCGCCCTTGCTGCTGGCCGCCACGGCCATGTGGCCCCCGATCAGGAACGCCAGCCCACCGAACATGCGCTTCTCGCTGAACCCGGGCTCGTCGGCCACGAGCTCGCGGATGCGGTCCGCCAGATCCTCGTCGTAGGCCATGGCGGGACGATAGCCCTGCTCCCCGCGGGATCGCGAGCGGCGCGGATTCTCAGGGCGGCGTGCTCATCCGTGGCAGCTCGATCGCGGGGCAGCGGTTCATGACCACGCGCAAGCCCGCATCGCGGGCGCGCTCGGCCGCTCCTTCGTCGATCACGCCGAGTTGCATCCACACGCCCGCCGCCCCGGCGGCGACGGCCTCATCGACGTGGACACCTGCCTGGTCTGACCTGCGGAAGATGTCGACCACGTCCACATGCTCCTCGGCGGGAATGTCGGCCACGCTCGCGTAGATGCGCTCGCCGAGCAGCTCGCCTTGGACTGTCGGGTTCACGGGAATCACCCGGAAGCCCTCGCGCTGAAGCATGGCCGCGATCCGATGCGAGTCGCGCGCGGGGTTGGGTGAGCAGCCGACGACGGCCCAGGTATGGGTCTGAGTGAGTAGGTGTTGGATGTCGTTCACGGTGTGTTCTCCAGCTCTCCGCACATACCCGCACATTTATCGGGTCAGGCGCCGGCCGTGTGCGGATGGGTGCGGATAGCGCTCCGATCCGCACTTCCGTGCAGGGTGAACGGGTGTGAGTCTGGATATGTGCGGTCCACGAGTAACTGGACCGTCGCGGTGCCGTGGGGGCGAGACATGCCTCTCCGTCCACTCCACGAGCCAGGATGGTGAAGCCGTGACCCCTGGATCCTGGATCGCCGAGCCGTATGACAGCGTGGCCGCCGCGCGGCTTCAGGACGAGCTGGCGCTGGGCCCGGCCGCCGCCGCGATCCTCGCCCGCCGCGGCCACACCGATCCAGACTCAGCACGCGCCTTCCTGAAGGCCGACACGCGCACCGATCCCGCCGCGCTGCCCGGCGCCGCCGACGCGTGCGCGCTCATCCTGCGCCACGTGACGGCGGGCTCGCGGATCCTCGTGTTCGGCGACTACGACGTGGACGGCGTGAGCTCCACGGCCATGATGATCCGCACCCTGCGGGCGCTCGGCGCCGATCCGGCGTGGCAGCTGCCCAGCCGCTCGGAGGGCTACGGCTTGAACGTGGCCGCGGTCGAGCGGATGGCCGCGTTTGGGACCAAGCTGCTGATCACCGTCGACTGCGGGGTGACGTCGGTGCCCGAGGTGGCGCGTGCACGCGAGCTCGGCATGGACGTGCTCGTGACCGACCACCACCAGGCCGCCGACCAGTTGCCGGACTGCCCGATCGTGCACCCCGCCTTTGGGCCGGAGGGAAGCGACGGGCCCGCCGGCGAGCTGTGCGCGGCGGGCGTCGTGCTCAAGCTCTCCGAGGCGCTGCGCGCGGCAGCCGGCATGGATCCAGCCGAAGCCGAGCAGGACCTCGACCTGGCCGGCCTGGCGACCGTGTGCGACATGGTGCCGCTGCGCGGCGAGAACCGCCGCATCGCCAAGCAAGGGATGGAGGCGCTCGCGCGCACCCGCAAGGCCGGCCTGCGTGCGCTGATGTGCGTGGCCGACCTCGAGGCGGGCGATGTGGACGCCACCTCGGCCGGGTTCCGGCTCGGGCCGCGAATCAACGCTGCCGGGCGCCTCCAGCGCGCCGACGCGGCGCTCGAGCTGCTGCTCACCGACGACGAGACGCGCGCCGACGAGGTGGCACGCGAGCTCGACCTGCTCAACCGCGACCGCCGCGAGACCGAGCAGCGCATCCTGCA
>JBBPXW010000118.1:0-21351 GCA_038200525.1 Solirubrobacterales bacterium
GCGCCCGTGCGATCGCAACCCGTTGGCGCTGACCGCCCGACAGGGTCAGGCCGCGCTCGCCGACCAGCGTGTCGTAGCCCTCGGGGAGGTCTTCGACCACGGCTGCGAGGCCGGCCCGGCGGGCCGCGTCCTCGACGTCCTCGGGCGGGGCACCCGGGCGCGCATAGGCGATGTTGTCGCGGAGCGACGCCGAGAACAGGAAGGCGTCGTCTGAGACCAGCGCGATCTCGTGGCGCAAAGAGGCGAGCTCCACGTCGCGGACGTCGACGCCGTCGACCTCCACCGTCCCGAAGTCCGGGTCGTAGAGTCGCGGGATCATCATCACGAGCGTCGTCTTGCCCGAACCGGTGGCCCCGATGATGGCAACGGTCCGACCAGCCGGCACGTCGAGGTCGATGTCGCGCAGCACCTGCCGTCCGCCGTCGTAGCCGAAGCTCAAGCCGCGCATGCGCACGCTGCCTCCGCCGCCGGCCGGCAGCGCGTAGGCGTCGGCCGGTGCGGTGAGCTTCGCCTTGCGGTCGAGGATCTCGAACACGCGCGCGCCGGACGCGACCGCTCGCTGGGCCATGCCGAGCGAGACGCCGAGGATCCGCATCGGCCCGGTGAGCATCACCACGTACCCGTAGAAGGCCACGAAGTCTCCGATGCTGATCGTGCCATTGATCGCCTGGCGCCCGCCCACGAGCAGGATGGCCGCGAGGCCGAGCTGGGGCAGGAAACCGATCAGCGGGTTGTAGTAGGCGCGCAGGCGGGTGGAGACCATCGACTGGTCGAACACCCGCCGGACGGCCGTGTCGAACCGCTTTGCCTGGCGGTGCTCCTGGGCAAAGGCCTTGACCACGCGCACGCCGCCGACGTTCTCCTCGGCCTCGGCGGTCAGCTCGGCGATGCGCTGCTGGACCTCCTGCGAGGCCGGGCGGTTCAACCGGCCGTAGCGCGCGGCGATCCAGATCACGAACGGGGTGGGGGCGAGGGCGACAGCCGCGAGCACCGGATTGACAGCGATCATCACCACAGCGGCGATCACGATCGAGAGGCCCGACTGCATCATGAAGATCAGGCCGTAGCCCAGGAAGAAGCGCACGGACTGCAGGTCGACCGTGGAGCGCGACAACAGCTGCCCGGTCTGCTGGCCGTCGAAGAACGCGAGCTCGAGCGACTGCAGGTGCGTGTACATGCGGTTGCGCAGGTCGAACTCGACGCCGAGCGAGACGCGGCCGGCCACCAGGCGGCGCACCACGCTGAACACCAGCCGCAGCACGCCGGCACCGATCAGCGCGCCGAACCACGGCCACAGGTTGTGGCCGCCGGAGCGCACGTCGTCGATCGTGCGCCCGATCAGGAACGGGACCAGCACGCCCGTCGCCATCGCGGCGCCCGCCAGCAGGAGCGACCAGGTCACTCCCGAGCGGTAGGGCGAAAGGAAGCCCAGCAGGCGGCGAAAGATCTTCATCCCCGACGCGGCGGCGGGCTCAAGCGCACTTGAGGTCAAGGGGGGTTGCGGCACCCTCACACTTTACTTTATGAAGTGGAGCCGGCGGCGAGCAGTGGCGCCACGTTGTCGCGCCGATAGTCGAAGATCTGCTTCAGGTCGCGCCTGACCAGCGGCATCGCCAGCTCGCCGAGCGGCCACATCGGCATCGCGTAGCGGACGGTGTCGCGCATGAACGTCTGCTCGCCCCGCTCCTCGAACGTGTGGGTGTGGTGCCACAGCCGGTAGGGCCCCACCAGCTGCTGGTCCACGAAGCGCACGCCCGGCTCCCACTCGTCGATCCGCGTGAGCCAGTCGACCGGAAGGCCGTGCAGCTTCATTCGGTACTGGATGATGGCTCCGGCGCGCATCTCAACCGGCTCGGTGTTGGTCACCTTGAACCCGAGCAGGGGAGGGGTGATGCGCTCGAGGTTCTCGGCGTCTGCGAAGAACGGGAAGACCTCGGCGAGGGGGAAGGGGAGCAACTGCTCCAGCTTGAGGGTGTGGACCTTCATCCCAGGTGGTACGCCGCGCCGCACGCGACGGATCGCCGCCGGGGCATGTTCGGAGGCTTCGATTGACTCTGGCGGGGACGGCGTGAGATCGTGGGCGCGATGATCGAGACCGTGGTGATCGACCAGCGTTTCCGCGGTCCGCCGGACAGTGCTAACGGGGGCTATGCCTGCGGAATGGCCGCGCAGTGGATTGCCGGGCCCGCCGAGGTGACGCTTCGCGCGCCGCCCCCGCTTGGCGAGCCACTGCAGGTGCTGCGGCGCGATGAGGGAGTTGCGTTGCTCGACGCCAACGACGTGCTGATTGCCGAGGCCAGTTCTGCTGACCTGCGGGTCAGCGTCCCTGAGGCGGTCTCTGTTGATGAATCGCGTCGCGCTGCGTCGCGATACCCGTGGCGCGACCGGCATCCGTATCCGACGTGCTTTGTCTGCGGGCCCGAGCGAGATGCGGGCGACGGGCTGGGGATCTTTCCCGGGCCGGTCGATGACGGGACGCTGTACGCCGCACCGTGGACACCGGAGCCGTCACTGGCCGATGCCCATGGCACCGTTCGTGACGAGTTCGTCTGGGGAGCTCTGGACTGCCCGAGCGGGATCGTGACGGACCTCTTCGGCGACGTCGGTCTCATCCTCCTTGGTCGCCTGGCGGCTGACCTCCTCCTCCCGGTGACGGCCGGCGTGGCACACGTGGTCCAGGCATGGCCAATCAGCCGGGACGGCCGGAAGCTGAACACGGCGAGCGCCCTCTTCTCCACCGACGGAACGCTCTGTGCCGTTGCCCGTGCGGTTTGGATCGAGCTGCCGTCGTCGAGGTCCTGAGCCGCTCCACGTCTGATAGCTCGGGGAGGACTCGAACCTCCGACCTCACGATTATGAGTCGTGCGCTCTAACCAGCTGAGCTACCGAGCCGAGCGGCCCCGAGGGGCTCACAGGGCAAGCGTACCCGTGCGCCCGCGATGATGGTGGCCGTGACCGGACCCGGCGAGATGCTGATGGCGGTGCCCAACGTGAGCGAGGGCCGTGACGCCGCGGTGCTCGGACGCCTGGCGGACAGCTTCGCGGCGGTGCGGCTGCTCGATCGTCACGTCGACCCCGACCACGACCGGGCCGTGTTCACGCTCGCGGGGCCACAGGGCGAGCTCTCGGAGGCCTTGGTGGCGGGCGTGGCGACCGCCGTCGAGGCGATCGACTTGAACGAGCACGTGGGGGTGCACCCCCACGTCGGTGCGCTCGACGTGATGCCGGTCGTCTACCTCGACGCGGCGCGCCGGGGCGCGGCGTGCGCCGAGGCGCTCACGGCGGCTGCTCGGGTCGGCGACGAGCTGGCCGTGCCGGTGTTCCTCTACGGCGAGCTGGCCACCGACCCCCGCCATCGCGAGCGCGCGGACCTGCGGCGCGGCGGCTGGCGGGCTCTCGCAGAGCGCATCGAGCGTGGTGAGCTGCGCCCCGACTTCGGGCCGAGCAGGGCGCACCCGACCGCCGGCTGCCTGCTGGCGTGCGCGCGGCCGCCGCTCGTGGCGTTCAACGTCGATCTCGACAGCGAAGACATCGAGCTGGCGAGGACGGTGGCGGCGGCGATCAGGGAATCGTCTCCCAGCGGCCTGCCGGGTCTCCGCGCGATCGGGCTCTACCTCGAGGAACGCGGCCGCGCCCAGGTATCGACCAACGTTCACGACCACCGGACGACGCCGCTCGCGGCGATCGTGGAGGCCGTGCGCTCGCGCGCGCCGGTGGCCGAGGCCGAGCTTGTGGGCCTGGCGCCCGCGGCGGCCTTCGATGGGTTCCCGTCTGACGTGTCGCTGCGCGACTTCGATGCCGAACGGCACCTGATCGAGAACGCGTTACGCTCAGTCAGCTAGTGGCACAGACCAAGAAAAAGCGCTCTCGAAAGCACCGTGGCACGCCTGCGGGCACGGTCGATAGACCGGCACGCACCGGCCAGTCGAAGGGTAAGTCGAAGAGCAGCCCCAAGCAGGCGGCGCGCGACAAGCGCGTCGCGCGGATGAATCGCGAGCCCACGTGGAGGGGGTCGATCAACCGCGCAGCCATTGCGGCAGCGGTGTTCGGCGTGCTCGTGATTGTCGTGTTCCAGCGCCCGATCGCGGCAGCCGTCACGCTCGCCGCCTTCATGTTCGTGCTCTACATCCCGCTGGGCTACCTCACCGATCGTGCGGTGTACAACTTCCGCCAGCGCAAGCGGGGATGAGCCCTTTGGCCGTGGACCTGCGGATGCACACCGTCGGTCCGGTGCAGGAGAACTGCTTCCTGCTCCGTCGCGACGGCTCCGATCGCGCGGTGATCGTCGATCCGGGCGAGGAGGCCTCCAAGCTCCTGGCGTCGATCGAGGAGATGGGCGTCCAGTTGGACGCGATCCTGCTCACCCACACGCACTTCGATCACGTAGGCGCCGTTGCCCCGATCGCAAAGGCCACGGGCGCCGAGGTCTGGGTGCCGACGCTCGAGGCAGAGGTCCTGGCAAACATCAACGACTACGTGCCGTGGCCGGGATTCGGCCCGTTCGAGAGCTGGGACGCCGAGCACACGGTCGGCGGCGGTGAGCAGCTGACGCTTGCTGGATTCGACATCGATGTGATCTTCACGCCCGGACACAGCCCAGGGCACGTGACGTACTCGATCCCCGAGGCCGAGCTCGTGTTCTCCGGCGATGTGCTCTTCCAGGGCTCCGTCGGACGCGTCGACCTGCCCGGCGGCGACTGGCCGACCCTGCTCGAGTCGATCCGCACGCTCGTCGACGGGCTGCCCGCGGACACGCGCGTCTGTCCCGGCCACATGGGCGTGACCAGCCTGGGCGCGGAGCGGGCGGAGAACCCGTTCCTGGCCGAGCTGGCGCGATAGCGGTGACGGGCAAGCTGCAGGCCCCGCGGGGGACCTTCGACGTGCTGCCCCAAGCGGGTGAGCGCCGTGAGCTGTTGCGCGATGAGGCCGACGACATCCTGGGCCGAGCGGGCTACGCGCCGTTCGAGTCCCCGATCTTCGAGGACACGGAGCTGTTCGCGCGCGGGGTGGGGGAGTCCACAGACATCGTCTCGAAGGAGATGTTCAGCTTCGAGGACAAGGCGGGACGGTCGCTCACATTGCGGCCCGAAGGCACGGCGGGGGCGTGTCGCAGCTACATCGACAACGGCATGCACAAGCTGGCCCAGCCGGTGAAGCTGCGCTACTGGGGCCCGTTCTTTCGCCACGAGGCGCCCCAGGCGGGCCGCTACCGGCAGTTCACCCAGGTCGGGGCCGAGGCGCTCGGCTCCGACGACCCATCGCTTGACGCCGAGCTGATCGTGCTGCTGGCCGATCTGCTTGCAGGCTGTGGCGTCACGAGCCGGCTGCGCCTGTCGAGCCTCGGCAACCCCGAGACGCGGCGGGCCTACGGCGACGAGCTGCGTGCGCACCTCCGGGCCCGCGAGAGCGAGCTGTCCGACGAGGTGCGGGCGCGGATCGACCTCAACCCGCTGCGCGCCTTCGACTCAGACCACGACGGCACCCGCGCGGTGATGGCGGAGGCCCCGCTACTCACCGATCGGCTGGACGGAGATGACGCCGAGCACTTCGCCGATGTGCGCGCCCTCCTCGACGAGGTCGGCCAGCCCTACGAGCTCGACCCCACGCTCGTCCGCGGACTCGACTACTACACGCGCACCGTGTTCGAGTTCGACAGCCCGTCGCTCGGCGCCCAGAGTGGCGTCGGCGGTGGCGGCCGCTACGACGGGCTGGTCGAGCAGCTGGGCGGACCACCGACCCCCGGCATCGGCTGGGCCGCGGGCGTGGAGCGGATCCTGCTCGCCGATACCGACCACGAGCTCGAGCCACTCCAGCTCGGCCCGGTGTTCGTGGCGGTCGCAAAGCCGGAGGCCGCGCACATGGCCTTCAGGATGGCCCGCGAGCTGCGCACGGCGGGAGAGTCCGTTCAGATGGAGCAGGCCGGCCGCTCGTTCAAGGGTCAGCTCAAGCACGCCAACCGCATCGGCGCGGACAAGGTCGTGATCGTGGGCGACGAGATCGAGGTCAAGGACATGGAGTCCGGCCACCAGCAGACGGCGGCCGACTTCCAGCAGGTGCTCGAGCTCGTGCGCACCGTCGACGCGCTCGACCTCGAGGGCCTCTGATGACCGACACCTTCTCCAACCGCTTCCGCGACACGTGGTGCGGGCTGGCGCGCCCCGAACGGATGGGCTCGCGGCTGCGCGTTGCCGGATGGGTCCACCGCCGGCGTGACCACGGTGGGCTGATCTTCATCGACCTGCGTGACCGTGAAGGCATCCTGCAGCTCGTGTTCCGGCCCGACGAGTTCCCGGAGGCGCACGCGGCCGCCCACCGGCTGCGCCCCGAGCACGTGATCTCTGCCTCCGGCACGCTGATCGAGCGTGATGCGGGCGCCGTCAATCCCGAGCTTGCGACGGGGGGAGTCGAGCTGAACGTCGATGACTTCGACCTGCTCGCCACAGCGGAGACGCCGCCGTTCCAGATCGACGAGGACGATCCGGTTTCCGAGGAGCTGCGACTGCAGTACCGCTATCTCGACCTGCGCAAGCAGGGCATGGCCTCGGCCATCAAGCTGCGTCACCGCGTGGTCTCGGCCATCCGCCGCCATCTCGAGGAGCGCGGCTTCCTCGACATCGAGACGCCAGTGCTCACCCGCTCGACGCCCGAAGGTGCCCGCGACTTCCTGGTGCCGAGCAGGGTCGCACCGGGATCGTTCTACGCGCTGCCGCAGTCACCGCAGATCTTCAAGCAGCTGCTGATGATCGGCGGCTTCGAGCGCTACTACCAGATCGCACGCTGCTTCCGCGACGAGTCCTCGCGCGCGGACCGCCTACCCGAGTTCACCCAGCTCGACGTGGAGCTGGCGTTCGTGGACGAGGACGACGTGATCGCCACGATCGATCCGCTCGTGCGCGAGGTGCTGCTGATCGGCGACGTGGCAGTGCCCGACCCGGTGGAGCGGATGGGCTACGACGAGGCGCTGCTGCGCTATGGCACCGATCGTCCCGACCGCCGCATCCCGTTCGAGATCGTCGACCTCGGCGAGACTTTTGCCGGCTCGGAGTTCAAGGTGTTCAGCGGCGCGCTGAAGTCCGGCGGCACGGTGCGGGGCTTTGCCGCGCCCGGAGAGTTCCCGCGCCGGCGCTTCGACGAGCTCACCGAGCGAGCGCAGCGGTTCGGGGCGAAGGGGTTGGTATGGGGCGTCGTCGAGCGAGATGGCTGGCGCTCGCCCGTGGCGAAGTTCCTCTCGGAGGTCGAGATCACTGGATTGATCGAGGCGACCGGCGCAGAGGAGGGCGACGCGATCCTGATCGTGGCCGACACCCCGGCCATGGCTGCTCGTGTGCTCGGCGACCTGCGCCTGCAGGTGGGGGTGCCCGAGGAGCGCGACGACTTCCTCTGGGTCGTCGACTTCCCGATGTTCGAGTGGGACGAGCAGGAGCAGCGCTACGACGCCATGCACCATCCCTTCACGGCGCCCAGCGGCGATCTCGACGCCGATCCCGGCACGTGGCGCAGCCGCGGCTACGACCTCGTATGGAACGGCGCGGAGATCGGCGGCGGCTCGATCCGCATCAACACTCCCGAGGTGCAGCAGAGGGTATTCGGGGTGCTCGGCCTGTCGGAGGTGGAAGCCCGGGAGCGCTTCGGCTTCCTGCTCGATGCGCTCACCTTCGGGGCGCCGCCGCACGGGGGAGTGGCGTTCGGGATCGACCGCATCGTCGCCCTGCTCGCAGGCCGCGAGACCATCCGCGACGTGATCGCCTTTCCCAAGACCGCCAGCGGCTTCGACCCGCTCACCGGCGGGCCCGCGCCGGTCGACCGGACGCAGCTGCATGAGCTGGGCCTGAAGCTCCAGGGCCCCCCAAGCGCCCACTAGCGCTGCTACGTTTCGCGAAGGCTCGAGCTTGTCCGCCAGCCGGCTCACCATGTTGAGCCAACTCCAACGGGATGGGAGTCTGGACTCGGTCCGGATCAGGCGTTTTGCCGCCAGGTCCGTGCCGGAGGACACCCACGCTTGCTAATGCAGGCCCAACCCGTGGCCGGTAACGGCAAGCTGGGGCCGCTCTCTTCGTATCCTGCCCAAATGGCTGCTCGCTTCAGCACCGATGCCGCGCTGTTTGAGGACCATCTCGCCGCTCCGCGCGGGCGCGGTGGCCTGGCCCGGTCGCCCTACACCGGCGCCGCCGGGGGGGCCGCGTGCGGCGATCTGCTCCGCGTCTCGGTCCGTCTGTCCGGCGACGGCGTTGCAGAGTCAGCCTTCGAGGCGCGGGGATGTGCCGCAGCCCGCGCCGCGGGCAGCGCGGTGGTCGAGCTGACGCGGGGCCGATCGGCCTTCGAGGCGGCCCTGGTCACCCCTGCGGCGATCGCGGCCGAGCTCGGCGGGCTGGCGCCGGCGTCGATGCATGCCGCGGACCTGGCTGCCGATGCCCTGCATCGAGCGCTCGGGCTGGCCGCGCGGGACGGTTGCGTGCGGGTCGCTGCCACCGGCAACCGCACGCTCGTCGCGATGAGCGGTGGCGTGGACAGCGCGGCGGCCGCACAGCTCGCACTCGACGCCGGCGAGCACGTCGTGGCGGTGACCCTCGAGCTGTGGTCCGACGCCGCCACCGACGGCGAGAAGAGCTGCTGCTCTCCCCAGGCGGTCACGGGTGCCCGCGCGCTCGCGCACAGGATGGGGATCCCGCACTTCACGCTCGACCTGCGCGACCGCTTCCGCGCCGACGTGGTCGACGACTTCCTCGACGGCTACGCCGCCGGCCAGACGCCCAACCCATGCGTGCGCTGCAACGGCCTCGTCCGGTTCGACTCGATGCTCGAGCTGGCCGGCCACCTCGGTGCCGCCCAATTGGTCACCGGCCACTACGCGCGGATGGCACGCGACGACCACGGCCCGCTGGTCCGCGCGGCCGCCGACCCCTCAAAGGACCAGAGCTACGTGCTTGCGCGGCTGACCGGCGCCGAGCTCGAGCGACTGCGCTTCCCGCTCGGAGAGCTCGAGAAGACCCGCGTGCGCGAGCTCGCTGCCGCGGCAGGGCTCCCGGTGGCGCGCAAGCCCGAGAGCCAGGACCTGTGCTTCCTCGCCGGGAGCGGTGCACGCGACTTCATGGTGCGCCACGGAGGAGGGGCCGTGGACCACGCGGAGCGCGGCGGAGAGCTCGTGGACCGTGGCGGCAACGTGCTCGGCCACCACCGCGGCCACCACCGCTTCACCGTCGGCCAGCGCAGGGGCATCGGCGTGGCCGCCGGCGAGCCCTACTACGTGCTGGCCAAGGACGCCGAGCGCAACCGCGTGGTGATCGGGCCGAAGGCCCAGCTGCGCACAGACACCGTCTCGGTGGCACCGGTCACGCTTCACCGCTCCGCTGACCGCACCAGCCTGGTGCGACTGCGCTACCACGCGCCGGCCGTGCCCTGTGCCATCGAGGGGGCGATGCCCGCGGGTGGCGGGGACCGAGCCACGCTCAGGCTCGACCGCCAGATCGCGGGTGCCGCCCCGGGTCAGACGGCCTGCCTGATGGACGGCGAGCTCGTGGTGGGGTGGGCAACGTTGGAGAATCCTGCCGCAGCTGGCCCTCATGGCTGACCGGATAACGCTCGAGGCCCCGCTCGACGGGGCCTTTGGGCCCGTGGTTCGGCTGATCGTCGGCGGCATCTCCGAGCGCGCCGACCTCGGCTTCGAGGAGATGGACGATCTGCAGCTGGCTATCGAGCGCCTCCACGCCGAAGCCGGCGGCAGCGGACGCCTCACGCTTGCCTTCGAGCTGTCCAGCGGGCACGTGACGGTGCGTATCGGGCCGCTGGAGGAGGGCGGCCTCGCCGACGCGCTGCAGCGGCCGGCCGTCCCGGGCGCGCTCACGCTCGCGCGCGTGCTCGACACGGTGGTCGACTCCTACGGTGTGGAGGAGGCCACCGACGGTCGCCTGTTCATCCGGATCGTGAAGCTGGTGAGGGGGTGAGAACTCCCGATCCTGCCCGGACCCGGGCGCGTGAGGTCGATCGTGAGCTGCTGCGGCGCCTCCACCAGGAGGGCGACCGGTCCGCGCGCGAGCAGCTGGTGAAACGCCACCTGCAGCTTGTCCGCTCGCTGGCCCGCCGTTATGCGGGCCGCGGGGAGGCACTCGAGGACATCGAGCAGGTCGGTGCCATCGGCCTGCTCAAGGCGATCGACCGGTTCGACGTCGAGCGCGACGTGTCCCTCTCCACCTACGCAACGCCAACCGTGGTGGGGGAGATCAAGCGCCATTTCCGCGACAAGGGCTGGGCGATCCGCGTGCCGCGGGCGCTGCAGGAGCTGAACGCGAAGATGTCGACCACGATCGACCGCCTGACGTCCAGGCTCGGCCGCTCCCCGAACGTCGCCGAGATCGCCACGGAGCTGAAGACGACACCGGAGGAGGTGCTCGAGGCGCTCGAGGTCGCCACCGCCTACACCACGTTGTCGCTCTCCTCGGGCCCCGGTGGCGAGGACGAGTCGGACCCGTTGGAGAGCCTCGGCCACGACGACGCCGAGTTCGAGCGAAGCGAGGACCGGGCCTCGTTGGCTCCGGCGCTCGGGCACCTGCCGACACGCGAGCAGGAGATCCTGCGGATGCGGTTCGAGGAGGGTCTTCCGCAGACCCAGATCGCCGATCGTGTCGGCCTCTCCCAGATGCACGTCTCCCGCCTCATCCGCAAGGCCCTCGGCACCATGCGCGACGAGCTCCAGTGAGGCGATGCTCCGGTGCTCGCCCGGCCGCCGCCCGGGCTGCGCTCCTCGCCGGGCGATGCTCCGGTGCTCGCCCGGCCGCCGCCCGGGCTGCGCTCCTCGCCGGACTCGCTTCGATGTTCGCCATCGCGGCGATGCTCGCAGCCACAGGCTGCTCCTCCGGCTTCGATCAGGATCGCGGCGACGCCCGGCGCGGCGGCTCCATCCTGGTCGCGCTCGCCAAGCCGCCCGGCTCGCTCGACCCTGCCACGGCGAGCAGCGCCGAAGCCCTCCAGGCGCTCCGGCAGGCCTACACGCCCCCGTTCATTTTCCGCCATGTCGGCGGCGCCGCGGGCACGAAGATCGTGCCGGCCCTGGCGGCTGCGGCACCGCAGTCCGAGGACGGCGGCGCCACTTGGGTCTTCGGCTTTCGCAAGCGCCTGCGCTACCCCGACGGCCGGCCGCTGCTCGCCTCGGACTTCGAGCGTGCGCTGCAGCGGGCGCTGGTGCTGAACCCGCGCGCCGCGCGCGCGCTGAAAGGAGTGGTCGGAGCAGCCGCGTATCCCCGTTTCCCCGATGCCCGCGAGGGCATCTTCGGCGTGACTGTCGACGAGGTGAAGCGCACCGTCCGCATCGAGCTGACTGCGCCCGATCCGGGCTTTCCTCGCCTGCTCACGGAGTCGTGGGCGGCGCCCGTGCCCCCGGGCACGCCGGCTCGCGAGCTGCGCCGCTCGCCGCCGCCGGGCATCGGTCCGTACGTGCTGTCGCGTGGTGCGCCGGGACGTGCATACCTGCTGACCCGGCGACGGGGCTTTCGGCTGGCCGGGGTGCCCGCAGGCAACGTCGACTCGATCGAGGGCACGGTGCTGCCCCAGCGCGAGCGACGCACGAAGGCCACCCTGGAGGGCCGCGTGGACGTCAGCGAGGGCGAGCCCCCCACCGCCCAGCTTCCACAGATCCGCTCCGAGAACAAGGACCGCTATCGGGAGTTCCAGACGCTGTCCGCCCGCTACCTGCGGTTCGACCTCTCCGCGCGACCGTTCAGCGACGGCGATATCCGCCAGGCCGTGAGCTTCGCGCTCGATCTGCGCACGCTCACCCGCCTCGACGCCGGCTTCCTCGAACCCACGTGCAACCTGATCCCCCCGCAGGTGATCGGCTATTCACGGCTCGACCCCTGCCCCTACGGCGATAGGGAGGGCGACTCGGACCTCGTGCGCGCCGAGCAGCTGGTGACCCGTTCCCGCGCGCGTCGCGCACCGGTGATCGTGGACGGCGGCGACGGACCACGAGCGCCGATCCTGGCGCGATATGGGGTCGAGACCCTTCGCAAGATCGGCATGCGCGCACGATCTGCCCGCACGCTCGCGGAGCGCCGCCGCGCGCAGATGCGATTTGCGTCGACCACGCCGCTCAATCCTGTGCCGGCGCCGTACTTCGACCCGATCGAGGATTCCGGGGTGCGCAGCGAGGCCGGGCTGCTCGAGCGCACCGGAACGCCGGCAGCCACCGCGCAGAGGTGGGCGGACCTCGATCGCACGGTGGTGCGCGACGCCATCGTCGCCCCCTACGGCGTGGCGACGACGGGCGTGCTGCTGTCCGAGCGCCTGGATGCCGCCAACTGCCTGCGTTTCAGCCCCGTCTATGGGATCGATCTCTCCAGCCTCTGCCTGCGCTGATCCGCACGCCGGAACTCTCGGGGGGAAGTTCCCTTTTCATGTCGAAGGGGTACATTCGCGCCGTCCGAGTAGGCGGCCTTTGGGAACCATCGGAGGGAACGCTTGATGAGAGGCATCGGAAGAGCTCTAGCCGTCACGGGCGTGGCAGGCGCCTTGTCCGCCGGAGTGATCGCGTGCGGAAGTGGGACCGACAGCTCGTCGTCGGGGGGTGGCGGCAAGAAGACCGGAGGCTCGATCCGGATCGGCTCGGTGCTGCCTGACAAGTACGACCCCACCCAGAACCAGACGATCCAGGCCTACCAGGCCAACCAGACGGTCTACACGCCTCTCACCACGTTCAAGCACGTCCAGGGCAAGGGCGGGGCCACGATCATTCCCGGCCTGGCCGAGGCTCTCCCGAAGGTCAGCAACGGTGGCAAGACCTACAAGCTGAAGCTGCGGTCGGGGCTCAAGTACAGCGACGGTAGCCCCGTCAAGGCCAGCGACTTCGAGAACACCATCAAGCGACTCGTGGTCACCGGCGGTCCCTTCTCGTCGTTCGTCAACCCGATCGTCGGGGTGGACAAGCTCAAGAGCTGCAAGGACGACGTAAAGGGCATCGTCACCGACGACAAGACCGGTGACATCACCATCAATCTCTCCCAAGCGGACACGAAGTTCCCGTTCGCCATCTCCGAGACGTGGACCGCGCCCACGCCGGCGGACAAGTCGCCGTGCAAGGGCCAGGAGAACCCGCCCCCTCCCGGCTACGGGGCGTACACCTGGAAGATCCAGAATCCCTCACGCCAGTTCACGCTCACCAAGAACACCGACTTCAACCTGCCCGGGATTCCCAAGGGCAACGTGGCCAAGATGACTGTGGTCAAGTCCAGCGTGGAGAAGATGACCCAGGACGTGGAGACGGGCAAGCTCGACTTCATGACCGAGGATCCGACGGGCGATCAGCTGCCGGAGGTCAGGCGGAGGTACAAGGACCGGATCTCCCTGGCTCCAACCCCGCCGAACATCTACTACTTCTTCTTGAACGTCACGGTGCCGCCGTTCAATAAGATCGAGGCGCGCAAGGCGGTGAACTACGCAATCGACAGCAGGGCGCTGCAGCGGATCTTCAGCGGTCGCCTTGACCCGACCTGCAACTTCATCCCGAAGAACGTGATCGGGCACAAGGACGGCTCGTGCCCCTACGGCGACGCCGCCGGCGCTGGTGACATCGCGATGGCCAGGAAGCTGGTGAAGCAGTCCGGCACCGCGGGCCAGACGGTGACGATGTGGACCAACAGCAAGAGCCCGCGCCCGGACATCGGGGAGTACATGCGCACCCTGCTGAAGAAGATCGGGTACAAGGCCAAGCTCAAGACACTCGACCAGCAGGTGTACTTCGATCAGGTGGGTCAGAAGCGCAACAAGGCCCAGATCGGTTTCACCGACTGGTTCATGGACTTCCCGCATCCATCGGATCTCCTCGAGCCGTCTGTTGCGGGCGCCGCTCTGGAGTCATCTCCCACGTTCAACACGAGCTTCGTGAACGACGCGACGCTGAACAAGAAGATCGACGACCTGGTCAAGCAGGATCCGGAGAAGGTCGCCGATCAGTACGCCGACCTGGACAAGTACATCGTCCAGGACAAGGCCTACCTGGCTCCGTACGGAACCGAGCAGTCCACGTCGTTCTTCTCCGAGCGCATGAACGCGAAGGAGTGCGCGGGGGTGCACCCGGTCTACAAGAACGACTTTCTGCAGTTCTGTCTGAAGAAGTAGCCGGCAGAGAAGGCGGCCATGGGCACTGAACCCAACGGGCTGGGGCCCGGGAGGCTTGCGCTCCGGCGCCTACGTCGCAACCGGTCGGCGCTGGCCTTCGGTGTGCTCTTCATGGTGATCGTGGCCCTGTGCGTGGCGGCACCGATCTGGTCGCACCACTTCGCTCATATCGGTCCCACCGCTGGGGACAACCTCAGCCAGGTCACGGTCGACGGCAAGAAGAAGGACGTCGTGTCGCCCGACGGGGTGCCGATCGGGCCGACGTGGCAGGGCCGGTACTTCCTGGGCGCGGCCGATGGCAACGGCAAGGACCTGGCCGTGCGTCTGCTCTACGGCGGGCGCAACTCGCTGTTGATCGGCGTAGGCGCGGCCCTGATCACCACCGTCGTGGCGCTGATCCTCGGGATCCTGGCCGGGTTCCTGCGCGGCGCCGTGGACGGCGTGATCTCGCGGATGATGGACATCGTCTGGGCGTTCCCGGTCATCCTGCTGGGCATAGCGCTTGGCACCGCATTCGCCCTGGGCGGTGTGAACCTGGGGGTGTTAACCATCGGCCAGGACTCGAAGTGGGTGCCGATCCTGATCATCGCCATCGTCTACGTGCCCTATATGGGCCGGCCCATCCGCGGGCAGGTGCTCGGACTCCGCGAGCGCGAATTCGTGGAGGCGGCCCGGGCGCAGGGGATGCGGCCGCTGCGGCTGATGTTCTCCGAGATCCTGCCCAACCTCTCATCGACGGTCATCGTGTTCTTCCCGCTGATGGTGGCCAACGCGATCCTGCTCGAGGCCGCCCTCGGCTTCGTCGGGGTGGGGGTGCGCCCACCCGAGCCCTCGTGGGGCACCTTGATCGGGGTGGGCGTGGAGAGGATCCAGACCGGTCCTCACCTGGCCATTGTGCCGGGCGTCATGCTGGTGCTCGCGGTGCTCGGGCTCAACGTGTTCGGCGACGGCGTGCGTGACGCGTTCGACCCCCGGTCCACGATCCGGGAGGAGCGCTGATGGCGCGCTTCATCATTCGGCGGCTCCTGGCCATGGTCCTGGTGCTGTTCGCCATCTCGGTGATCACGTTCCTGATCTTCCAGGTGATCCCCGGAGGCGACCCGGCGGTGCGTCTGGCCGGCAAGCAGCCGATGCCCGATCAGCTGGCCCGCATCCGTGCCCAGTACGGCTTCGACAAACCGATTCTTGTCCAGTACGCACGCACGATGAAGGAGATCTTCACCGGCAACATCACGTCCTACTCGACGCAGATCAACGTGGTGGACGAGATCAAGCAGGACTTTCCGCGCACGCTCTGGCTGGCGCTCGGGGCCGCGCTCATGTGGATGGGGTTCGCCGTGGCCTTCGGCTTGTACACGGCGATGCGCGCCGGTGCGATCGGCGATCGAGTGATCACGGTGATTGCCCTCGTCGGCGTGTCGATGCCGGTGTTCTGGATCGGTGCGCTGATGAACTACTACCTGGGGTTCAAGGCGGGCATCTTCCCCAACGGTGGCTATGTGATCTTCGGTCAGAGCCCCACGGACTGGATCTACCACCTGCTCATGCCGTGGACCGCGCTGTCGCTGCTGTTCATCGGCATCTACTCGCGCCTGTTGCGGTCCAACCTGCTGGATACCATCAACGAGGACTACGTGCGCACGGCGCGGGCCAAGGGGCTGACCGAACGCCAGATCCTGACCCGCCACGTACTGCGCAACTCGCTGATTCCGATCGTGACCCTGTGGGGCCTGGACTTCGGCGCCGTGCTGGGTGGTGGCGCCATCCTCACCGAGGTGGTCTTCGACCTCCAGGGCGTCGGTCAGTACGCGTACGAGTCGGTGAAGCAGCTCGACGTCCCGCCGGTGCTCACCATCACCATGTTCGGTGCGTTCTTCATCGTGGTGCTCAACACCTTCGTGGACATCGTCTACGCGTTCCTCGACCCGCGGATCCGGGTCTCGTGAGCGCCGACCCGCTGCTCCAGATCCGCGATCTCGGCGTCTCGTTCCTGACCGAGGAGGGCACCGTACGCGCCGTGGACGGCGTGTCGCTGGATTTGGCCGCCGGCGAGATCCTGGCCGTGGTCGGCGAGTCGGGCTCGGGCAAGTCGGTGAGTGCCATGACGCTGCTGGGGCTCACGCGAAGCCCCAACGCCCGGTTTGAGGGCACCGCGACCTACAAGGGCACCGAGCTGATCGGGGCCGGCGATCACGAGCTGCAGGGCATCCGGGGTGAGGAGATCGCGATGATCTTCCAGGACCCGATGACATCGCTGAACCCCGTGCACAAGATCGGGGACCAGATCGCCGAGCAGATCCAGGCCCACGACAAGGTCAGCGATGCCGCGGCCCGGGAGCGGTCCATCGAGATGCTCGAACGGGTGGGCATCCCGAGGGCTCGCGAGCGGGTGGACTCATATCCGCACGAGTTCTCGGGTGGGATGCGCCAGCGGGTCATGATCGCCCTGGCGCTGTCGTGTGATCCGAACATCCTGATCGCCGACGAGCCGACCACGGCCCTGGACGTGACGATCCAGGCCCAGATCCTCGACCGGATCCGCACGCTGCGAGACGAGACCGGTGCGGCCGTGATCCTGGTGACCCACGACCTCGGCGTGGTGGCCGAGCTGGCCGACCGCGTAGCGGTCATGTACGCCGGGCGCATCGTGGAGCAGGGCACGCTGGATGAGATCTTCTACGAGCCGCAGCACCCCTACACGTGGGGGCTCCTCGGATCGATCGCGCGCGTCGACCGCGACCGGCCCGACCGCCTTCCCGCGATCGCGGGCCTACCGCCGTCGCTGGCCGACCGGCCGGAGGGCTGCCACTTCCGGCCCCGCTGCCCGCACGCCTTCGGCAAGTGCGATCAGACACCCGACCTCGAACACCGGGGCGGGGGCGCGCCGGGGCATCTCGATCGCTGCTGGCTGGAAGCCGAGGCCAAGGAGCGACTACGCCAGGTCGACGGCCAGATTGGCCTCCGTGCCCCCGAGGAGTCCCCGGCGTGAGCGGAGACGGCGCCCCACTACTCGAGGTCAAGCACCTCAAGCAGTACTTCCCCATCCGCGAGGGCGTCATCTTCGCCCGCGAGGTCGAACGGGTACATGCCGTCGACGATGTGAGCTTCGAGCTCTCGGAGGGCGAGACCGTTGGCCTGGTGGGGGAGTCGGGGTGCGGGAAGACCACGCTCTCGCGCACGCTGATGCGCCTGCTGGACCCCACCGACGGCGAGATCCGTTTCCGAGGCGCTGATGTGACCCACGCGGGGCGGCGCGGACTCGAGCCGTTGCGGCGCGAGATGCAGATGGTGTTCCAGGACCCGTTCGCCTCGCTGAACCCCCGTAAGACGGTCCGCCAGATCGTGAGCGTGCCGCTCAGGCTGCATGGCATGTCAAAGGACGACGCGTTCAGACGGGTGGGGGAGCTGCTGGACTCCGTGGGTCTCGCTGCCGAGCACGCCGGGCGCTACCCGCACGAGTTCTCCGGCGGTCAACGTCAGCGCATAGGCATCGCGCGCGCGCTCGCGCTCGAGCCCAAGCTGATCGTGCTCGACGAGCCCGTGTCAGCGCTCGACGTCTCGGTTCAGGCCCAGATCGTCAACCTGCTCGAGGACCTCCAGGACGAGTTCGGGCTCTCCTACCTGTTCGTGGCCCACGACCTCAGCGTCGTGCGCCACGTGTCCGATCGGATCGCTGTAATGTATCTGGGCAAGCTGATGGAGGTCTCGCCCGCCGAGCAGCTCTACACCAAGCCGATCCACCCGTACACGAGTGCGCTGCTCGGAGCGATTCCGATCCCGGATCCTCGTGAGAACAGGGCCCGCGAGCGCATCTTGGTGAGCGGCGAGCCGCCCAACCCCATCGATCCTCCGACGGGCTGCGTGTTCCATCCGCGCTGTCCGCGTGCCACCGGCGTCTGCGAGACCGACGAGCCTCCGCTCGTCTCGTACGAGAGCGGCCATGTCGCCGCCTGTCATCACCCGCTGAATGTGACCGAGCAGGAGATCTCGGCCGCAACGCGCTCAGACGCCAGCCCGCACACCGCGGGCGAGAAGCTGCCCTCAGCGGCTTAGCACCCTGCTTCGCCTGTACGGGCCTGTGCGGGTAGCCCCTTCGGGTGGCTTTTCCTCCTCTTTGCACAGGTTCATGCAAGTAGGTGATGCGAGGCTGTGCCGTGTGAGACGCTTCGGCGTGTCTGCACAGGCTCTGTACGTAAGTCGGTGCAGACGCTCGACAGGAAGCCAAATTCGACGTGTGGAGGTAGAGAGTGATTTTCCGCCGATAGCTTTTCGAGGAGACCGGGGCCGCTGAAGAGTGCGGCCCCGTTTCCGTTCAGGACCAACTGCCCATGAGCGATGTCTTCGATCTTCTTCGAGCCGAGCGCCGCGCTCGATTCTTCTTCGCCGCGCTTACCCAATCCGCTCTGGGGACAGGTGCGGGCTACATCGCCCTCCTGCTCCTCGCCTACGACCGATATCGGTCGGCTTGGGCGATCAGCCTGGTGCTCGCCGCGGACCTTCTGCCGACCATGCTGCTCGGGCCGCTGTTCGGAGCCGCGGCCGATCGATTCTCCCGAAAGGGATGTGCGGTCACAGCGGACGTTCTCCGCGCGGGTGCTTTCGGGGGCATCGCGCTCATCGACGACTTTGCTGCCACGGTCGTCTTCGCTGCCATCGCCGGAATCGGAACGGGCCTGTTTCGCCCGGCCGCACTTGCTGCCGTCCCCAGCTTGGTCGAGGCTCGGCGGATCCCCGCTGCTACTGCAATCTTCGGTGCCGTGGAAGACGTGGGGTTCACCCTTGGGCCAGCAGCGGCCGCGGCGGTGCTCCTGGTCCTGAGTCCGGCAGACGTGATGACGTTGAATGCCGTGACGTTCGGGGTGTCCGCAGCTGTACTGGCGGGCGTTCGATTTGGGCGAGCGAACGCGGAAGTGCAAGACCGTGATCTGATGCCGTCCCTGGTTCGCGAGGCGAGAGATGGAATGAGCGCGGCCGCGGCCACACCTGGCCTGCGGGCGGTGCTTCTCCTGTCATCGGCGACGTTACTTTTCTGTGGCCTGTTCAACGTGGCCGAGTTGCTTTTTGCGAAGGAGGAGCTGGGGGCCGGAGCATCCGAGTTCTCGCTGCTGGTCATGCTGTTCGGCTTCGGATTTTTGGGAGGGTCGCTGGCGGGCGCCAAGGGTGGCGCGCTCCAAGACCTCAAGCGGGCTTATCTAGCTGGATTGACCGTGCTGGCAGCTGGCTTCATCGGAAGCGCCTTGGCGCCTACCATCTTGGTGGCTGCCCTCACTTTTACCGCGGCGGGATTCGGAAATGGGCTCGTGCTGGTCCACGAACGGCTGATCATTCAGGCCGTGATCCCGGATCGGCTGATCGCGCGAATATATGGGGTCAAGGACGCACTGACCGCCTGGGCTTTCGGTCTCGCCTTCGCCCTCGGCGGTGCGCTCATAGAGTTGTTCGGCGTGCGCGCGGTCCTTCTCGGCGCTGGCATCGGCAGTGCGCTGGTGGCGGTCGGTGCGGCAGCGGCGCTTGCGTCGACGTGGCGGATGCCCGAGTTCGCCGAAGTTCGGGCGGAGCCTGCAGATGCGGCCGGTGGGTCGCCGTCAGCGGGCTACTTCTGCGGGATCAGGAAACGAGCGGCCGGACAGGATCGCCCTGATCTCCTCGCTGCCGGTGACAGCTGGCTCTCCCTCCTCGACGACCTCGACAAGAGCATCGACCATTAGCGGGTCGAACTGGGTGCCAGAATTGCGTCTGAGCTCGGCTACCGCCTCCTCTATAGGGAGCGCGGCGCGGTAGACCCGATCGGTTGTCATGGCGTTGTAGGCATCGCAGCAGAAGACGAGACGCGCCGCAAAGGGGATCTCCTCGCCCGCCAAGCCGTCTGGGTAGCCCTTGCCGTCCCAGCGCTCATGGCACGAGCGAACGACCTCTCCGATCTGGCCTAGGAACCCACCGACCCGATCCAACATGAACTGTCCCTCGATGGTGTGGGTCTTCATCAACTCGAACTCTTGGTCGTTTAGGCTGGCCGGCTTGTTGAGGATCTCCTTGGGGATGGCGATCTTGCCGACGTCGTGGAGGAGGGCCGCGAACTCAAGCCGTTGGCGGTCCTCCTGCGGGATGCCGAGCTTCTCCGAGGTCGCCTCTACGAGTTCCACGATCGACCGGCTGTGAGCCGCCGTGTACGGATCATCGAGCTCCACTACATCCGAGAGGAGCGTGACGGTGCCACGGTACGCACGGTGTAGCTCCAGCGCATTCTCATAGCGAGCCTGGCGATCTCGTGAAAACACTTGAAGAAGCCAAACGAGCGGAAAGCTCGTCAACAGCGCCAGCGGCTGCTCCGCGGCGCCTACGGCGAACATCAGCGCGACCGGTGACAGGATGAGATCGACTCGGACAGTGCCGTAGAAGTTCGTCAGCACCTCTCGCGTAGGCAGGTGATCCAGAAGCGCATTGCGGAGAAGTCCCCATGAAAGATCGAACGCGACTTGCATGGCCATCGCGGCGAGGTAGATCCCCGACAGGGCCAAGTCGACCGATCCGGGCGCCAGCCACGCAAGCACGACGATGGGGCCGAGCAGGCCCCACAAGTCGGCGGAGCATCCTACGATCCGATCGCGGTGCCAGTCGTGGCGTGCCACATCTGGGAGCATCGACACTATGGATCCGATGGCTACGAACGCGGGCATCCAAGGGAGAGGCAGCAGAAGCACCGCCGGGACGTACAGCAGCTGCTCGGACGAGACGTACCATCCGCCGAACTCGAAGCGAACTCGACAGGCGATCGCGTAGCCGACCAAAAGTGTGGCTGCCAGTGCCGGATCGACATCGCGTTCGTTGGGCAGGAACAGCAGCGCCGCGACCGCAACAAGCGTGAACGACACCGCGGAAACGCTGATCACCCTGCGCTCGCGACTCGACATGCGTCGAGCGTGACGTTCCCGCGCTACCCCGACCAGTTGCTCCGCGAGCAGCATTACCAGTTCATGGTCGGCCGGGAAGGCGCGCTACAAGCGGGGTGAAGGCAAAGTGCGCAAGTTCTGGCACCGACCCTCCATTGCAGCTACACGTTTAGGGGGCAGATCTCCATTTGCGGGTACATCGTGCACGGCTGTTTCCAGGAGCCCGCGCGAGGTCGCGGCTCATAGACTCCCCCGCATGCGCACGGCGGAAATCCGCGAGCGGTTTCAGAGGTTCTTCGAGGAGCGCGACCACAGGCGGATGCCCTCGGCGTCGCTGGTGCCCGCCAGCCACGAC
>JBBPXW010000119.1:0-37654 GCA_038200525.1 Solirubrobacterales bacterium
CTTCTCGACCACGTGGACCGGTATGCGGATGGTGCGGGCCTTGTCGGCAAGGGCACGCGCGATGGCCTGGCGGATCCACCACGTGGCGTAGGTGGACAACTTGAAGCCCTTGCGGTCGTCGAACTTCTCCGCGGCGCGCACGAGGCCGAGCGTGCCTTCCTGGATCAGATCGAGGAAGGGAAGGCCCTGGTTTCGGTAGTTCTTGGCGATCGAGACGACCAGGCGCAGGTTGGACTCGACCATCTTCTGCTTGGCGTCGAGGTCTCCGCGCTCGATGGCCTTGGCGAGGGTGACCTCCTCCGCGGCGGTGAGCAGGCGGACCTTGCCGATGTCCTTGAGGAACAGCTGGAGGCTGTCCGTGGTCATGTCCGGCTTCAGGTCGATCGTCGCCTTCTTGCGACGGCCGCGCTTGTCGGGGGCGCGCTCCACGTTCTTGGAGGCGGCCTGCGCCGGATCGATCTCCTCGACGAGCTCGATCTCGGACTTCTCCAGGTGGGAGTGGAGATCCTCGATGTCGCCGTCGTCGAGCTCGACCTCGGCGAGCGCCGTCGCGATCTCGGCGTAGGTGAGCACGCCGGCGGCTGCGCCCTTCGTAAGGAGGAGCTTGACCTCTTCGAGCTCTTGCAGTTCCGCTACTGACATCCGTATTCAGATTCTCCAACAGAGTTTGGGCCCAAGCTCCGGGCCATTCAACCGACTGCGCCAAGCATAGTGCGGGCCTTCGGCAAGTCAACAAGGCCCCGAGCGGCGCGACGCGCGCCAGCTTCGCAGCCGAACAGTCTCCCTTGTACCCATCCGGCCGCGATTCGATACGCGGCCCAAGGCTAGACTGCCAGAGATGAGCCCCGAGGACCCAGGACTGCTCGGCAACCTCCCGCGCTCACGGCCCGGAACCCGCAGCGACAAGCGTGGCTCCGCGCCTGCGGGTGAAGAGTTGGTCAAGGAGCCCGGGAGTGCGGCCAAGGCCGCGCCGAAGCGCAAGCCCGCGGCCAAGGCGAAGTCCGGTGTCAAGGCGAAGCCTGCCACCAAGGCCAAGCCCACCGCCCCGCCCCCAACGCCACCGCAGGCACCCCGCGAGCCAGTCGCCGCTGAGAGCCACCAGTCCGGTGGGCCGCTGCGGTCGGTCGCGAAAGTGGCGGGAACCGGTCTGCGAGTCGCCGAGGGCGTGACGCGCGAGGTGCTGCGGCGCCTCCCGCGCCCCTAGCCGCACGTGCTCGCCCCCGCCGGGCGGCGCCATCGTCCGGCAGCCCGCACCTTCAAGGACTTCTGGGCGAAGGCCTACAAGGACAACCTCACTGGTCTCGGCGGGATGGTGGCCTACAACCTGCTGCTCTCGCTGTTCCCGCTCGCGCTGCTGGCCCTCTTCATCGCCGGCCAGGTGCTTCAGAGCTCCAACTTCGAGCAGAGCATCCTGCAGGACCTCCAGCGCATCTTCCCGAGCGCCACCGACAGCACGCTCCTGCGTGCGCTCGACCGGATCCGCGAGACCTCCGCAGGGTTCGGGGTGGTAGCGCTGGTTGCGAGCGTCTGGATCGGCTCGTCCTTCTGGGGGGCGCTCGACACCGCGTTCTGCCAGATCTACCACGTCCCCTGTCGCAGCTGGCTGGAGCAGAAGCGGTTCTCGATCGCGATGCTCGTGGTTGTCCTCCTGTTCATGGCCGCGACGGTTGCCGTGCCCACGATCCAGAGCCTGCTGCTGTCGAGCACGAAGGATCTGCCCTTCGGCCTCTCGGAGGTCAACGGCCTGGTGTTCGCCGTCTCGCTCGCCGCCGGCCTCACCCTCCTCTTCCTCGTGTTGAGCCTCATCTACTGGGCCGTGCCCAACGACCCGATGCCGTGGAGGGCGGTGTGGCCAGGGGCGCTCGGCGTGACGCTCGCGATCGGGGTGCTCGACTACGCCTTTCCCTTCTACCTGGGCAACATCAGCACGATCGCCCGCTTTGGCACAACCTTCGTCTTCGTCCTGATCGTGCTGCTGTGGTTCTACGCCCTGGCTGTAGTGGTGCTCGCCGGAGCGGTGTTCAACGCGCTGCGATACGAGATCTACGACAACGGTGCCCTGTTCAAGGAGGACCACGCTCCGGCTGAGTAGGCGAGGGGCGCTACCTGAGAGCATCGCTGCGCTCGCCCGCATCGGGCAGAGTCGCGACGGCTACTGCGTCGCCTGTGGCCTTCGCGCGGTACATGGCCTGATCGGCCAGCTGCAGCAGGGTCTCTGCCTCGTCGCCGTGCTCGGGGCAGCCGACCACACCGATCGACGCGGTGAGACCGCGGTCTCCGTCGAGGCCGGCGGTCTCGGCGGCGATGGCCTCGGCGAGGCGATCGGCAAGCACGCGGGCCGCGTCCGCCGACTGGCTCGGAGCCAGCACGCAGAACTCGTCGCCTCCGATGCGCGCAGCGGTGTCGACCCCGCGGACGGTACGTCGCATCGCGAGACCGACCTGGATCAGCACCCGGTCACCCACCTGGTGGCCGCGCCCGTCGTTGACGCGCTTCAAGCCGTCGACGTCGAGCACGATCAGCGCGAATGGCTGCTGGTAGCGCTTGACCAACGCGAGCGCCTGACGTAGCTGGTGGTGCAGCTGGCGCAGGTTCGCGAGACCTGTGAGCGGGTCGGTGTTGGCGAGTGTCTCGAGCTCCTGGGATCGCTGCTCGACGAGCGACTCGACAGCCGCGGCCTGGAGGGAGCCGACCGCCTCCGCGATAGAGGTGGCGAGGGTCGCGAAGCCTGCGGCCCCGACCTCGTCGATGTCGCGCGCGAGCGCCTCGATCAGCACGGACTGGATGGCCACGACATCGCGGGCCAGGTCGGCAGCGGCGGGATCGCGGCTCTTGCGCATCTCTACGAGCCGCGTCGCACGGTCGCGCGCCTCCTCGGAGAGCTCGAACGGATCGCCCGGGCCGGCTGCAACCTGGAGCACGTCGGATATGAGCGCGGGCAGCTCGACGGCGAACCGGGCGGTCGGCATCTCGCTGATCTCCTCGAGGGATGAGCGTCCGAGCAACTGCATCAGCCACGCCTTCGCGAGCTCCTCGCGCGCGCCGTCAAGCCGCGCCAGCGGGCCGTGCAGCGGGGTGACGGACTGACGTTCTGACTCAGGCAGGACGAGCTCCTCAGAGGACCGGACGAGGGCATCGTATGGGCAAGCGCGGCCGGAACGCGACAATAGGATGGTCCCGAGTGGCTCCCCCGATCCCCATCGACAGCGCGCGGCGGCAGGTGCTCGACTCGGTCGTGGCCCTGCCAACCGTGACCGTCGGGCTCTCGGAGGCGCTCGGCAGGGTCCTGGCTCGGCCCGTCGTGAGCTCCACGGCCGTCCCGCCGTTTCCCAGCTCGGCGATGGACGGCTACGCCGTGTCCGAAGGCGCCCACGGCCGGCTCACGGTCGTTGGCGAGTCGCGCGCCGGCCACCCTTACCAGCCCGCGATCAAGGCCGGGAGCGCGATCGCCATCTCAACCGGCGCGGTCGTGCCCGAGGGCACCGGTGCGGTGGTGCCGATCGAGGAGGTCGAGGAGGAGCCGGGCTTCGTCACCGTGCCGGCCGCCGGTGGCGGGGCCCACGTGAGGGCCGCCGGCGAGGACGTGCAGGCCGGCGACTCCGTGATGCCAAGCGGAGCGGTCGTCGGTCCCGCCGCGCTCGGCGTGCTCGCCAGCATCGGCTTGGTCGAGGTCGGCGTGGCGGCCGCGCCGCGCGTGGCGCTGCTGAGCACCGGGGACGAGCTCACGGCGCCCGGGACACCCCTGCCACCCGGAGGCATCTACAGCTCCAACGGGCCTGTGCTGGCGGCCATGGCCGGCGCGGCGGGTGCGGCTGTGCATCTCGCAGAAGACGTGCCCGATACCGCCACGGGCACGCGGGACGCGATCGAGCGGAGCCTCGAGCACGCCGATGTGGTGTGCGTGTCCGGCGGCGTCTCGGTCGGCCCGCACGACCACGTGAAGTCCGCCTTCGCCGAGCTGGGCGCGCGCGAGGTGTTCTGGCGCGTGGCGCTGCGCCCCGGCAAGCCGGTCTGGTTCGGAGTGGCCGAGACGTCAGAGCGACGCGTGCTCTGCTTCGGGCTGCCCGGCAACCCGGTTTCGTGCATGGTCTGCTTTCAGCTGTTCGTCCGGCCGGCGCTGCGCACGCTTCAGGGCGCCGACCCGGCCACCAGCCGCGTCCCCGTCGAGCTCACAGCGGCCGTGCAATGCATGCCGGGGCGTACCCACGCCGTGCGCTGCCGGCTGGAGGCTGGGGCCGAAGGCTGGCGTGCGGCGCCCACGGGCCCGCAGGGCTCACATCAGCTGACCTCGATGCTCGAGGCACGCGCGCTCGCGCTCGTGCCACCCGGCGACGGTGAGCTGGCGCCCGGAAACGTGGTCGAGGCCGAGTTGCTCTAGCCGACGTCGGCGCCTGGGTATGGTCTGACGCCGTGAGGCCGCGCGACCCGAGGCACCAGCTGCACAAGCGCCGCGAGGCGCGGGCGCGGGTGACGATCATCGACATCCCGGCCTCCGAGGCGCCGCGGGACGGCAGCGTGACCACCAAGCAGGAGGCCGAGGTCACCCTGCCCCAGTCCGAGCTCGACCGAGTCTGGAGCCCCGAGTACCTCGAGCGGCTGGCGCGCACCTACTGGCGGTTTCTGACCCGGTTCTTTCTCGGCCTGCTTCAGGTGGTCTACACCGAGGACGGCCGCGACATCGCTCTGTTCGGGTTTCGGCCGTTTACCCTGCTGACCTTTCACAAGCCCGAATACGAGACCGAGGACGACTGCGGCACGGTGACCTGGCGCATCAAGAAAGGCCTGCTGGTGGCCCCCGCGGGGCGCACCAAGGGCTACCTGCGCCTGACCGTCAAGCGCCCCCCGGCCGATGGCGAGGAGCACGCCGGCACCGACCTGATCACCGGCACCGTGACCTCCGAGGTGGCCAACTTCTATCCGTTGATCGCCGGGTGGGGCTGGTTCTCCCGCGTGGGCCAGCACATCTACCGGATCACCCAGCTGCGCATCCACATCATCGTGACCAACGCCTTCCTGCGTTCGCTGGCGCGGCTGGATCTGGCGCCCTCGGTGGTCGGAGCACTCAAGAACGGGTTGGCGGCGGGGCCGGACCCCGAGCGCGAACAGCAGGGCGCGGCGAGCTGAAGATCACTAGCCGATCCGGTCGGCTGTGATGTCTCGCAGTTTCTGACGATCGTGCCGCGCGCTGACACGTCGCACCGTGCCCGAGCGCGAGCGCATGACCAGCGATTCGGTTGTGGCACCCTGGCGGCCCTCGTAGTGCACGCCGCGGAGGGTGTCGCCGTCGGTGACCCCGGTGGCTGAGAAGAAGATCTCGTCGCCCGAGCAGAGGCCGTCGGTGTCGAGCACCTCGTCGAGGTCGTAGCCGGCCTCGAGCGCCGCTCGGCGCTCGTTCTCGTCGCGGGGCCAGACGCGGCCGAGGATCTTGCCGCCGATGCACTGGATGGCGGCGGCGGAGAGCACGCCCTCGGGCGTGCCGCCAATGCCGAAGAGCAGATCGGCCGCCGAGTCCTCGGTGACCGCCAGCAGAGCGGCGGAAACGTCGCCGTGGGGGATCAAGCGGATGCGCGCGCCGGCGGCGCGGACCTCGGCCATGTACTCCTCGTGGCGGGGACGGTCCAACATGATCACCACGAGATCGCCGATCTGGTCGCCCGTCTCCTTGGCCATCAGCTCGAGCGTCTCGCCGATCGGCCGGTCGAGGTCGAGCAGGTGCGCGTAGGACTCAGAGGTGGCCATCTTCAGCATGTAGACGTTGGGGCCCGGATCGAACATCTGGCCCCTCTCGGCCACGGCGATCGTGGCCAGCGAGTTGGGCATCCCCTTGGCGCACAGGTCGGTGCCCTCGAGCGGGTCGACTGCCACGTCGACCTCGGGGCCCGTGCCGTCGCCCACGACCTCGCCGTTGTAGAGCATCGGCGCCTCGTCCTTCTCGCCCTCGCCGATCACCACGGTGCCCCGCATGGAGACGGTGTCGAGCATCAGCCGCATGGCATCTACGGCGGCGCCGTCGGCCGACTCCTTCTCACCGCGGCCGATCCAACGCGCCGACGCCAGTGCGGCGTGCTCGGTCGTCCGGACCAGCTCGAGCGCGAGGTTGCGGTCGGGCGCGTCCGGTTGTGTGTCTGGCACCTACACGGTTCCGGGAGGCTTGCGATGCGCGCCGTACCGGGATTGCCGGATGAAGCCGGAGACCCCCATGCCCAGGGAGGCGAGCAGCGCGACCGGATAGCCCCACTGGAGCGAGATATCGACCGAGTCCCCCGGCTTTCCGAGGATGATCCCGTTGCAGAGCACGAGTATGAAGGCCGCGATTCCCACGATCATCGTCACCTCACCGGGCTTCCAGCCCAGCTTGTGCCCGCGGGCCACGATCCACGACAGGACGAAGGGTGTGATCACCGCAGCCAGCAGGATCCAGCGCAGAATCGGGAAGATCTGCCAAGCCGTGATCGTGTCGCCGCCGCGAATGACGTCGCCGCTGACGGTCGTGAGCTCGGAGTTCTGCGCGTTGGCCGCACTCGTGCCGTACCACGGCAGGAACAACGACAGGGCGAAGACCGTAGCGGCCACGCAGCCGGCCAGCTCGCCCACAGTGAGGCGACTGAACGCCAGGTATCCACCGCTCTCCGCCCTCGACGCTTCCACACGACCAACCTACCAGTGAAGACTGCGGCGTGGGCCGGTCTCGCGCCCCGACCTGTTACGAACTGGAGACAGGGGTGTTCACGGGTCTTCGCGCCGGGTACCCTGCGCGCAACCGGCCTCCCACCGTGCGTTCTCCGAATTCTCAGTCACTGCCCCGAGGAGGGGCCGACTCGCTGGTCAAGGGCAGGTATCGAGACGCCCTCGCCGAGGGCCGGGAGCGCACGCTCGAGCTGGTCGAGCCGGTGTCCACCGAGGACCTGGACCGTGTGCACGACCCGTTGATGAGCCCGCTGGTCTGGGACCTCGGCCACATAGCGGCGTTCGAGGATCTCTGGCTGGGCCAACGCGCCGGCGGTCTCGATCCACTGCGGCCGGAGCTCGCCGCCGTCTACGACGCGTCCGAGACCCCGCGTGTCGAACGCGGCGACATCCCCTATCTCAGGCGCGAGGACGCGCTCGAGTTCATGGCCGCGGTGCGCGAGCGCTCCCTCCGGGTGCTCGAACGCGTGGAGCTCAGCTCGGCGTCGGACCGCCTGAATGCCAACGGCTTCGTGTGGGAGATGCTCGTGCGCCACGAGCACCAACACAACGAGACGATGCTCCAGACGCTGCAGCTCGCGCTCCCGGGCACTTACACGCCCACGCCGCGAGCGCTCCCCGCCGGCGAGCACCCGACCGCCGGCACCGTGAGGGTCGGTGCCGGACCGTTCGAGATGGGTACCGAGGACACGGGCTTTCTCTATGACAACGAGCGGCCTCGCCACCGCGTCGAGGTCGCCGGGTTCGCCATCGACCGCACCCCGGTGACCAACGGGGAGTACAGCGAGTTCGCAGCCGACGGCGGCTATCGGCGACGGGAGCTGTGGGCCGAGGACGGCTGGCGGTGGAGGGTCTTAAGAGGCATCGAGCGGCCGCTCTACTGGCGCGCTGATGGCACGGAGCGGAGGTTCGAGCGGATCGCCGAGATCGATCCCCTCCTGCCCGTGATGCACGTGTCGTGGTTCGAGGCCGACGCGTTTGCCCGGTGGGCGGGAGCGCGGCTGCCCACCGAGGCCGAATGGGAGAAGGCGGCGACCTGGGACTCACGGCGATCGCTGTCGCGGCCCTACCCATGGGGCTATGAGCCGCCCGGCCACGAGCTCGCGAATCTCGATCAGACCGCCTTCGGCCCGGCACGCGTGGGTTCGCACGATGGCGTGAGCCCAGAGGGAGTCGGCGGCCTGATCGGAGACTGCTGGGAGTGGACGGCAACCGACTTCGGTGGCTATCCCGGCTTCAGGCCCTTCCCCTACCCGCAGTACAGCCAGGTGTTCTTCGGACTCGGGTACAAGGTGCTGCGCGGCGGCTCCTGGGCCACCCGGTCGGATGTCGCCCGCAGCACCTTCCGCAACTGGGACCTCCCGCAGCGCAGGCAGATCTTCGCCGGCTTTCGCTGCGTTCGGGAGTGGTGATGGCCACCGAGGCTTCGGAGGTGACGATCACGCGCGGCGCGGGCGCAGATGCCGCGGACACGCTTGCACGCGACGTGCGCCGCGGCCTCACGATGGAGCCGAAGCAGCTCTCCCCCAAGCATCTCTACGACCCGCGTGGATCAGAGCTGTACGAGCAGATCACGACGGTTGCCGAGTACTACCCCGCGCGCTGCGAGCGCGAGATCCTCAATCGGCGCGCACCCGAGCTCACCGTCGGCGCGCGGGAGCTCGTCGAGCGCGGCTCGGGGATGGCATCAAAGACGCGGGCGCTGCTCTACGCGATGGCGGGATCCGGCGCGCTGGAGCGCTATGTGCCCTTCGACGTGGACGAGTCGGTGGTGGTGGCCTGCGCCGACGAGCTCACCGACGCCTACCCGGGCCTGGCGGTGCACGGCGTGGTGGGCGACTTCGAGTCCGATCTCGCCCTGATCCCGCTCGGCCAGCATCGCGTGTTCGCCTTCCTCGGGGGCACGATCGGGAACCTCCACGCCGGGGAGCGGGCGGCATTCCTCGCTTCGGTTGCCGAGCTGATGGGACCGACCGACGCGCTGCTGCTCGGCACCGACCTGATCAAGGATCGCCAGACGCTCGAGGCCGCCTACGACGATGCCGAGGGCGTGACCGCAGCCTTCGATCTCAACGTGCTGAACGTGATGAACCGCCGGCTGCACGCCGACTTCGATCCGGCCGGGTTTCAGCACCGGTCGGTGTGGGTGAAGGAGGAGGCGCGGATCGAGATGCGCCTGCGCGCCCTGCGCGACATGACCGTGACGGTCGCCGACTTGGACCTGACCGTCGCGTTCACCGCGGGCGAGGAGATGCGCACCGAGATCAGCTGCAAGTTCACGCCGCGCGACGTGGAGGTGGCCTTCGACGACGCCGGCCTTCGAATGGAGGCCTTCCACACCGACTCCGCCGGGATGTTCGCGCTCAGCCGCGCAGTCGTACGCTGACGGGTGACCGCCGCGCTGATCGACGCAGCGGCGATGAACGACAACCAGCCGGACGCCGACGACGAGCGCGGCGCCGTGGTGATGACCGCCTCGATCGCCGCCTTCGACGGCCAGGTCGGGCAGATCTCCTACTCGGCGCCGGTATACCCTTTCCCCAGCGGCTCGGACGGCCCTCCGAGTACGCGCAGCCAGCCGTGTCGATCGCTGAGAACACCATGCCAACGGCGAGACGATTCGGCTGGACGGCGCGCTGCGGATGCCACCGAAGTAGGGCCGGCACACCAACCCCTCCCCCTCGCACCCCTCAAGGAGCTCTCAATGCCCGAAGCAGTGATCGTCGACTCCGTCCGCACGCCGATCGGGCGCGCCTTCAAGGGCTCGCTGGCCCAGGTGCGCCCCGACGAGACCGGGGCCTTCATCGTCGACCAGCTGCTGGAGCGCAATCCCGACGTCGATCCGGCGCTGGTCGAGGAGGTCATCGCCGGCTGCGGAATGCCCCAGGGCAAGCAGGCGTTCAACATCGGCCGCCTGATCGCGCTGCTCTCCAAGAGGCTGCCGATTGAGACGAACGGCGTGACCGTCTCGCGCTACTGCGCTTCGGGCCTCGAGGCCATCCGGATCGCCTCGAACAACATCAAGGCCGGCCAGGGCGACGCCTACATCGCCTCGGGCGTCGAGTTCGTCTCCCAGTTCAACGAGCGCACCGAGGCCGCCGGTGCGGCCGACCAGAACGACCACCTGAAGGGCGCCGCCGAAGGCGAGCCCGACGTGTACATCCAGATGGGCGACACGGCCGTGAACGTGGCCAAGCGTTACGACGTCAAGCGCGAAGACATGGACGAGTACGCCCAGCGCTCCCAGGAGCTCGCCGTGGCCAGCCAGGAGAGCGGCTTCTTCGACAAGGAGATCGCAGCGGTCACACTCGAGGACGGCACCGTGGTGGCAAAGGACGACGGCCCGAGGGCATCGTCGACGCTCGAGAAGCTGTCGCAGCTGCCCGAGGCCTTCGAGGGCGGTGGTGGCGTGACCGCCGGCAACTCGTGTCCGCTCAACGACGGCGCCGCAGCAGCGCTGATCATGTCGGATACCAAGGCAAAGGAGCTCGGCCTGGAGCCGCGGGCGCGGATCATCACCGCCGCCACCGCCGCCAACGAGCCGGAGTACATGGGCGTCGCGCCGATCTGGGCCATCGGCAAGGTGCTCGAGCGCGCGGGCATGAGCATCGCCGACGTGGACACAGTCGAGCTGAACGAGGCGTTTGCAGCCCAGGTCATCCCGATCATGGCCGAGTGCGACATCCCGCTCGAGAAGATGAACCCGCACGGCGGCGCGATCGCCTTGGGTCACCCCTTCGGCATGACCGGCGTGCGCATCATGACCACGCTGCTCAACGGCCTGGAGGCCGACGACAAGACGATCGGCCTGGAGACCATGTGCGTGGCCGGCGGTCAGGGCGAGGCAATGATCGTCGAGCGGCTGCGCTGACGGGCCGCGGCTCAGCCGCTCGAGCTCAGGCTCCCATAGTGAGCACGACCTTGCCGAGCTTCCCTCCGGCCGTGAACCGGTCGTAGGCCTGCTCGGCGTCTTCGAGGTCGAAGCTGTCTGCCACCGGCACGCGGATCCGGCCGGACTCGAAGTGCGGGAGCAGCTCGGCCTCCACGCGGCGCATCGCGACCGCCTTCTCCTCGAGCGGACGCGCGCGCAAGGTCGACGCCCGGATCGCACCGCGCTTGCCCATCAACGCCAGCAGGTTGAGCTCTGCCTTCGGGCCTCCTCCCACGCCGATGACCACTATCCGGCCGCCCGTGCGCAGTGCCTTGACATCATCTGGCAGGTTCGGTCCGCCGACCAGCTCGAGGATCACATCGAAGGGGCCGTGGTCGGCAAAGCCTTCGGGCTCGATCACCTCGGCGCCCATGTCGGCGACGCCGTCGCGGAGGTCGGCGTTGCGCACGGTCGCGGTGACGCGAGCGCCCGCCAGGCACCCCATCTGCACCGCCGCGGTGCCCACGCCTCCGGCCGCGCCGTGGACCAGCAGCCGCTCGCCGGGGCGCAGCCCGCCCTGGGTGAAGAGCGCGTCGTGCCCGGTCACGAACACCTCGGAGAGCCCACCCGCGGCGGCCCAGTCGAGGCCATCGGGCACCGGCATGGCAGCGCGTTCGTGCAGCACCGCGAGCTCGGCCTGGCCGCCACCGGCGGCGATTGCGGTCACGCGGTCGCCGTTGGCGAACCGCTCCGCCCCGGGGCCGAGCGCGACGACCTCCCCGGCAAGCTCGAGGCCGGGGATGTCCTTCGGCGCTCCCGGAGGAGCCGGGTAGCCACCCTTGCGCTGGAGAATGTCCGCGCCGTTCAACCCGGCCCCGCGCACCGAGACGAGGATCTCGCCGTGCTCGGGAACAGGATCGGGATGGTCTGCGACCGTCAGGTCGCCGTCGTTGAAGGTCACCGCTCGCATGGTCGGGAGAGTAGTTCGCCTGCCGGCGACCGCTCACTCGGCGTGCCGGCGTTCCATCCACCCGCTCAGCGACGATGGCCGCATGCCGACGTTCACCGAGGCCGCGTCGATGGGCATCCGCGTTGCGCGAACGCTGCACAACCGATGGCGCCAGATGCCGCCGCCGCAGCGCACCCGCCTGCAGAGCTTGGCCAACGACGTGCGCGAGCGCGCCCTCGATCTCCGGGGCAGCCGGCACCCGGGCACCGACCGGCAGGCGCTCGAGGGTGCGAGCCAGCGATTGGCGGCGGCGATGGTGAGCTCCGCGCATACCGATCCCGAGGTCAGCGACGCCGCCGTGGAGGAGCTGCGGGGCGAGCTCGCCCGGGAGCTTGGCCGCCTCGGGCAGGCAGATGTGAAAGCCTCCCGGAACGGCCGAGTCCCGACCGCTGATCCTCCCGGCGGCGAGCCCCGGTAACCTTTTCGTCCCGTTCAGCAGCCTCTCATCTCGTGACAGACGACCACAACGCCGCCGCCGACCCGACTGCGTCCGGGCCCCCTCAGGCCGCCCGCCTCGAGTTCAAGCAGGCGACCAAGCTCTACCCCGGCCAGGACTCCCCGGCGGTCGACCACCTCTCGCTCGATGTGCCCGCAGGTGAGATCTGCGTGCTCGTCGGCCCGTCCGGCTGCGGCAAGACCACCGCCATGCGCATGGTCAATCGGATGATCGACATGTCAGACGGCGACATCCTGCTCGACGGCGAGAGCATCAAGGAGCGCAAGCCGGCCGACCTGCGGCGCGAGATCGGCTACGCGATCCAGCAGATCGGCCTGTTCCCCCATCTGACGATCGCCGACAACATCGGCACCGTCGCGAAGCTGCTCGGGTGGGACAAGGGACGGATCGCCGCACGGGTCGACGAGCTGCTCGAGCTTGTGTCCCTCGATCCATCGGACACCCGCGACCGCTACCCGGCTCAGCTCTCGGGCGGCCAGCGCCAGCGTGTCGGCGTAGCTCGTGCCCTGGCGGTCGATCCGCCCTTGATGCTGATGGACGAGCCCTTCGGCGCCATCGACCCGATCAACCGCGAACGGCTGCAGAACGAGTTCCTGCGCCTGCAGCAGGACATCCGCAAGACGATCGTGTTCGTGACCCACGACATCGACGAGGCGATCAAGATCGGCGACAAGATCGCGGTGCTCCAGAAGGGCGGCAAGCTGGCGCAGTTCGCGAGCCCCGCCGAGCTCCTGATGTATCCGGCCTCGCCCTTCGTCGAGGACTTCGTCGGCGCCGACCGCGCACTCAAGCGCCTGGCGCTGCAGCGGGTCCGCGACATCGATCTGTGGAAGGCCGCCCTCGTCCGCGTGGGCGAGTCGACCGCCGAGGCCCGGCGCAAGATCGCCGACGCCGACATTTCGATGGCGCTGCTGGTCGACGATCGCGACTGCCCGCTCGGCTGGCTCAGCGACTCGGCGTTCGCCGGCGAGCGCGTGGAGAAGAAGCTCCGGTCAGATGCGAAGCCGATGGTCGAGATGGACGACATCCTGCGTGACGCGCTCGCCGACCTGTTGACGAGCGACACGCGCTACGGCGCGGTGATCGACGGCTCCGGCAGGGCGGTCGGGGTGCTGTCGATCGAGGTCATCGGCCGGTTCCTGCACGACGCACCAACCGAGGCCCGCAGCGGTGCCGACCTGGTGGAGGAATCAGCGTGAACCTCGGCTCTGTGCTGGAGCTGATCGCCCAGACCCAGCTGCGCAGCCGCCAGGGCGAGGGCGGCTGTGTGGCCAACGACGGCTTCTGTCCCAGCTGGATCGCCGACAACTACCAGCGCTACGAGAGCCCCTTCTGGGAGCACGTGTTTCTCACCGTCACCTCGGTCGGCATCGGGTTCGTCGTCGCCTTCACGCTCGCCCTGATCGCGCACCGCAGGCAGTGGCTCGTCGGTCCGATCACCGGCATCACCGGCGCGCTCTACACGATCCCGAGTGTCGCGTTCTTCTTCCTGCTGCAGCCGCTCACGGGCCTGGGCAAGCTCACGGCCATAGTGGCACTCACCTCCTACACGCTGCTGATCATCTTCCGCAACGTGATCACGGGACTGAACGCCGTGCCCGATGAGACCAAGGACGCCGCGCGCGGGATGGGCCTGACCGAGAACCAGCTGCTCTGGCGCGTGGAGCTGCCGATGGCGATGCCCGAGATCCTGGCCGGGCTGCGAATCGCCACCACCACCACCGTGGGCCTCGCGGCGCTGGCCTTCCTCGCCGGCGGCGGCGGCCTGGGCGCAGAGCTCAATCAGCAGCGCTACTTCAAGTCGAACGTGGTGGTGGCCGGCGGACTGGCCGTGCTGCTGGCCGCCGTGCTCGACGTGATCATCCTCACCGTGCAGCGCTTCGTGACCTCCTGGCAGCGGGTGGGCGTCTGATGGGAGCCCTGTTCCAGCCCGCGTTCCTGGGCGACTTCGGCGACGCCGTCAAGTTCATCCTCCACGACCGCGAGTCGGTGGGCGGCGGCGTGAGGATCGGCGGGCCCGGCGAGCTGTGGGGGTTCGCCCAGACCCACCTCGAGGTCAGCATCGTCGCGATGGCGATCGCCTGCGCGATCTCGATCCCGATCGGCCTCTATCTGGGCCACAAGGGCAAGGGCGAGTTTCTGGCCATATCGGTGTCGAACGTGGGCCGCGCCGTGCCGGCCGTGGTGATGGTGTTCGTCTTCGTGGCCTACCTGGGCAACGGGCTCACCAACATCACCCTCGTGCTGCTGCTGCTGGCCATTCCCCCGATACTCACCAACACCTACGTCGGCGTGGCCCAGGTCGACCGCGAGATCGTCGACGCCGCCGAGGGAATGGGCATGCGGGGCAGCCAGATCATCACCCGCGTGCGCCTTCCGCTCGCGCTGCCCACCATCTTCGCCGGAATCCGGACCTCGGCCGTGAGCGTGCTGGCCACCGCCACGATCGGCCCCTATGCCGACGTCAAGACGCTCGGCTGGCCGATCCTGACCCCCCAGACCTACGGCCTCGCGGGCCAGCTCGGCGCCGCGCTGGTGGTCGCCCTGCTCACGCTCGTGGCCGACGCGGGAATCGGCTACCTACAGCAACTGGTTACCCCGAAGGGGATCAAGCTGGCAACGGAGGAACGGACCGCCGTACGGCGCCGGCTCTCCCTGCCCACACGACGGAGGGAGACAGCAACGTGACACGTACATTGCGGTTGACGATCGCCATCGTCGCCGCCCTCGCAGTGGCCCTGGTGGCCTCGGCCTGCGGCAGCGACAAGAAGAGCGACAGCGGCGGGGGCGGCAGCTCGAGCAGCGGCAAGCAGTCGGCGATCAAGAACGACCCGGCCAACGCGAGCAAGAGCCTGACGATCGGGTCAAAGAACTTCGACGAGCAGTTCATCCTGGGCCAGATCTACGCCCAGGCGCTCAAGGCCGCCGGGTTCAAGGTGGACACAAAGCTCAACCTCGGGTCCGAGCAGATCGCCTACAAGGCGCTCAAGTCCGGGCAGGTGGATGCCTATCCCGAGTACACCGGCACTTCCCTCACCTCGTTCTTCGGCGTGAAGACCGACAAGGTGCCCACGGATCCGGACAAGGCCTACCAGCTGGCGAAGAAGTTCTACGCCAAGCACAACATCACCGCGCTCCCGCGAACATCGTTCGAGAACACGTACCGGATCGCCACCACCAAGGAGACGCAGAAGAGCAAGCTCAAGGGGGCCAAGACGATCTCCGAGGTCGCCAAGCTTCCCAACGCCGACAAGCTCAGCATCGCCGGGTTCCCGGAGTGCGAGCAGCGCTCGGACTGCCTCCAGGGCCTGAAGAAGGTCTACGGCTGGAATCCGAAGTTCGTGTCCGACGAGGGCAAGTACCAGCCCATCGACAAGGGCCGGTCGGACCTGGGCTTCGTGTTCTCCACCGACGGCGAGCTGACGCTGGGCAAGTACGCGATCATCGAGGACGACAAGAACCTGTTCCCGCCCTACAACATCTCGCTCGGCGTCCGCAACCCGGCGCTCAAGAAGATGGGCGAGAGCGGCAGGAAGGTGGTCCTGGCGGTTCAGAAGCCGCTGACGGAGAAGGTGATGCGGGAGCTGAACTCGCGCGTGAGCATCGACAAGCAGCAGCCGAAGAAGGTGGCAGCCGCCTACCTCAAGGAGAACGGCTTCACCAAGTAGACGGGTCTCACACGGCAGGCCCCGACAGGGGCGAGCGCTGGGGCGCGGTGTGTTCTGACACCGCGCCCCTTCGCGTTCCGGCACTTCTCCCTGCAAGCGTGATCAGAGGCACAGACGAACATGCGTTCGAGGACGACCCTTAAAGGCATGGAGCACACACTCAAGGACGGCAGCGAGGTCAACCTTCGCCCCATCGCGGCCACGGACAAGGAGGCGCTTGCAACGGGGCTCGAGCTGCTCTCTCCCGAGACCGTGCGCCGCCGCTTCCTGGCACCCAAGCGCCGCTTCACGAGCGGGGAGCTGCGCTACCTCACCGAGGTCGACGGCCACGACCACGTCGCGCTCGTCGCGACCCCCGTGGACGACCCTGCAACGGTGGTGGCCGTGGGCCGCTGGGTCCGCCTGCCGGAGGAGCCGGAGTCGGCCGAGTTCGCGATTGTCGTGAGCGACGATCTCCAGGGCATGGGGCTTGGCTCGCTGCTCGCCGACGAGCTGGCCGCAACGGCCAAGGCGGAGGACATCAGCCGGTTCACTGCGAGCGCGCTCGCTGACAACGCGGCAATCGTCGCAGTGATGGAGCGGCTGTCAGACCACCTCGACCGCCGCCATCCGGGCCTCGGCGTGACCGAAGTGGCCTTCAACCTGGCCGCGTAGCGGCGTTTGGTCGCCGTCGTCGCGGGGGTAGGGTGCTGCGAATGCCTGAAGCCGACGCCGCGATCGAGGTCTCACAGCTGAGCAAGCGCTACGGCTCGCTCACGGTGGTCGACGACGTCTCGTTCTCGGTCCGCCCGGGAGCGGTCACCGGGTTCCTCGGTCCCAACGGCGCCGGAAAGACCACCACGTTGCGTTGCGTGCTTGGACTGGCCAGGGCCAGCGGCGGCACCGCGACTGTGCTCGGCAAGCCCTACAGCCAGTTGAAGGACCCGGCCCACACGATCGGCGCCAATCTCGAGGTCTGCGGTGCCCACCCGGGACGTTCGGGCAAGCAGCATCTGCGCTCGCTCGCCGCCATGGCCTCGGTCCCCGACTCGCGTGTCGACGAGGTCCTTCAGACCGTCGAGCTGGACGGCGTTGCCGCCAACCGCCGCTACGGCAAGTACTCGATGGGCATGCGCCAGCGGCTCGGCCTTGCCGCGACGCTGCTCGGCGATCCCCAGATCCTCGTGCTCGACGAGCCGGCGAACGGCCTGGACCCCGCGGGCATCCGCTGGCTGCGCGACATGTTGCGTGCCACCGCGGACGAGGGCCGCACCGTGCTCGTGTCCAGCCACGTGCTCGCCGAGGTGGCTCAGACCGTTGACGACGTCGTGGTCATCCACAAGGGCCGAATCGTCGAGCAGGGCCCAGTGAGCAAGCTGGTCAGCGGCTCGACCGCGTCGGTGATCGTGCGCTCCCCCGGCGCCGACAGGATCGCCGAGGCCGCGCGCGGGCGCGGGCTCGAGGTACACGCCTACGGGGACGGCTCGATCGGGATCGACGGGATGGAGGCCGCGGCGGTCGGCGACTTGGCCCTCGAGCTCGGAGTGGCGGTCCATCAGCTCTACCAGAGCCAGACGTCCCTCGAGGACGTGTTCTTCAAGCTCACGAGCGGCGACACCCAATCGATCGCGGAGGGCGATCCGAAATGATCCCGCTGATCAAGGGTGAGGCGATCAAGCTGCGCTCCACCCGTACGGCGATCGGCTTCGCGATCGCCGGTGTCGCGCTGGTGCTTCTGACGGTCATCGCCACGATCCTTGGCGGAGATCCGACCACGGTCGCGGACAAGCGCGATGCACTCGGTGTTGGCGGCCCGATCTCGTTCGTGCTGTTCATCTTCGGGATCGTCGGCGCCACCGGCGAGTACCGCCACCGCACCGTGGGGCCGGCTGTGCTGATCGCCCCCGACCGCACTAGGCTCCTGCTCGCGCGGGCGCTCGCCTATGCAGCAACGGCGATGGGCGTCGCGGTGCTGATGCTTACGGTCGGCCTGGTCGTGGGCGTGCCCCTGCTGGCCGGCACCGACGGCCCGAGTCTCACCGGCTCGGACTACGTCGCGGTCATCGGCGGCGGCCTGCTCACGTGCGCTCTCAGCGCCATCGCGGGTATCGGGGTCGGCGCCCTGGTCGGCAACCAGGTGGCCGGCGTCGTGGGCGCACTGGTGTTCTTCTTCGTAATCGAACCGCTCGCCCAGCTCGTCTATCACGACCTCCCGAAGTTCACGATCTCGCAGTCCTCCGGGCGGGTCGGCGGGTCACACCCGGAGCCGTCCTTCGCATTCCTCGGCTCGCTCGCCGTGCTGCTCATCTGGACCGTGGGACTCCTTCTCCTGGGCGTGTTCCGGGAGCGCGGGCGCGAGATCAGCTGAGGCGCACGCCGCCGGGGCCGCCACTGCATTAGGCTCCCCGGCCGCCGATGAAGCTGTCCGTTCCCAAGGAGTCGACGTCGGGCGAGAGCAGGGTCGCCATCGTTCCCGACGTGGTCAAGAAGCTCACCGCCCGTGGCGTTGAAGTCGTCGTCGAACCCGGAGCCGGGGAGGCCTCACACATCTCAGACGCCGCCTACGAGGAGGCCGGGGCCACGATCACGGCCGACGCGGGCTTTAAGGGCGACGTGGTGGCCAAGGTCGCGCCTCCGACCACCGAGGAGGTCGGCAAGCTCTCGAGGGACTCCGTGCTCGTGGGCTTCCTCCAGCCGCTCACCGCCGGCGACACGGCCACCGCCCTGGCCGGCGCGGGCGTGACCAGCTTCGCGATGGAGGCGATCCCGCGGATCACACGCGCGCAGGCCATGGACGCGCTCTCCTCACAGGCCACCATCGGCGGCTACCGCGCCGCCCTGATGGCTGCCGAGGAGCTCCCCCGCTTCCTGCCGATGCTCACGACGGCCGCCGGCACGATCCGCCCGGCCAAGTTTCTCGTGCTCGGCGCCGGCGTGGCCGGGCTGCAGGCAATCGCCACGTCGCGCCGACTCGGCGCCGTGGTGTCTGCCTTCGACGTGCGCTCGGCCGTCGAGGAGCAGATCCAGTCGCTCGGCGCGAAGTTCGTGAAGCTCGACATCGGCCTCGAGGACGCCGAGGACGCCGGCGGCTATGCCCGCGCGCTCACAGACGACGAGCAGCAGCGCCAGCGCGAGGCGCTCGCCGACGTGATAGCAGGGATGGACAGCGTGATCTCCACCGCGGCAGTGCCCGGGCGCAAGGCTCCGCTGCTGATCATCGAAGACGCCGTCAAGCGCATGAAGCCGGGCTCGGTGATCATCGACCTCGCGGCCGAGACCGGCGGCAACTGCGAGCTGACCAAGGCCGGCGAGACGGTGATCGAGCACGACGTGAAGATCATCGGCGCGGTCAACCTGCCGGCGACGATGCCCGACCACGCCTCCCAGCTCTACGCCAAGAACATCGAGAACCTCGTGACGCTGATGACCAGCGACGAGGGCGCGCTCGAGCTCGACTTCGAGGACGACATCATCAAGGGCGCCTGCATCACGCGCGACGGCGAGATCGTGCACGAGGGAGCTAAAAAGGCCGCAGGACAGGAGGCATAGCGATGAACCTTCAACTGGATCTGATCACGTCCCTGACCATCCTCGCGCTCGCCGCCTTCGTCGGCTTCGAGGTGATCTCGAAGGTGCCGAACTCGCTGCACACGCCGCTGATGTCCGCAACCAACGCGATCCACGGAATCGTGCTGCTCGGCGGCATCCTGGTGATCGGCGAGGCGCACGGGTTTCTGAACAAGCTCATCCTGGTTATCGCGATCGCCTTCGGAACGATCAACGTGATCGGCGGCTTCCTTGTGACCGACCGGATGCTCGAGATGTTCAAGGCGCGTCCGAAGCCCCGCAAGGACGGCAAAGAAAGGCCGGAGGCCGAACGGTCTACTCAGGGCGCGGGCCAGGATGGCCCGTCGGAAGTGCCCTCCTGATGTCGCTCAAGCTCCCGCTCGCGACGTTCCTGACCGATCCCGACTTCGTCCGGCTGCTCTACATCGTCGCCTTCGTGCTGTTCATCCTCGGCATGCGCCAGGTGACCGGCCCCACCACGGCGCGGCGCGGCAACGCGACGGCCGCGGGCGGCATGGCCATCGCGGTGATCGCGACCCTACTGCTCCCGCGCGTCGGTGACTACGGCCTGATCGCCCTCGGCATCGCGATCGGCACGGTCATCGGCGTACCCGCGGCGCGCACGGTGAAGATGACTGCGATGCCGCAGATGGTGGCCCTGTTCAACGGCGTCGGCGGCGGCGCAGTGGCGCTGATCTCGTGGGCCGAGTACCGCCACGCGCTGGAGAACGGCGGCTCGAACCCCGAGCTCTCCATCCTGATCCCGATCCTGTTCGCGGCGGTCATCGGCTCGGTGTCCTTCTGGGGCTCGAACATAGCCTTTGGAAAGCTGCAGGACGTCCTGCCGCAAAAGCCGATCGCGCTGCCCGGTCAGCAGTTCATCAGCGCGATCGTGCTGATCGTTGCCGTTGGCGCGGCGGCCATCATCGCCGGCGGCACCGAGTCCCAGTTGCTGTTCGTCGTGATCCTGCTTGCCGCAGCGGTGCTCGGCAACATGGTCGTGCTACCGATCGGCGGCGCGGACATGCCGGTGGTGATCTCGCTGCTGAACGCGCTCACGGGCCTGTCGGCGGCCGCGGCGGGCATCGCGCTCGGCAACGTGGCGCTGATCGTCGGCGGCATCATCGTCGGCGCCTCGGGCACGATCCTGACCAATCTGATGGCCGACGCCATGAACCGCTCGATCCCCAACATCGTGGCGGGCGGCTTCGGCGGCGGTGGCGCCCTCGCGTCGAGTGGCGACGGCGAGGAGAAGCCCCACCGCTCGACCGACGCGACATCGGTCGCGATCGCACTCACACAGGCCGATGCGGTCGTGGTCGCGCCCGGCTACGGGCTTGCGGTGGCCCAGGCCCAACACACCGTGCGCGAGCTGGCCGACGAGCTCGAGAAGCGCGGCGTGGAGGTCAACTACGCCATCCATCCCGTCGCCGGCCGCATGCCCGGGCACATGAACGTGCTGCTCGCCGAGGCCGACGTGCCCTACGAGGCCCTCAAGGAGATGGACGAGATCAACCCCGAGTTCGCCACCACGGACGTGACGCTCGTGATCGGCGCCAACGACGTGACCAACCCGGCGGCGCGCGAGGACGAGGGCTCCCCCATCTATGGCATGCCGATCCTCGACGTCGACAAGTCGGAGGCCGTCGTGGTCTTCAAGCGCTCCATGAACACGGGCTTTGCGGGCATCGACAACCCCCTCTTCTACAACGAGAACACCGAGATGCTGTTCGGTGACGCGAAGTCCTCCGTCGCAGAGGTGCTGGCTGCGGTCAAGGGCCTCTGAGATGCCTCAGACGAGATGGGCATCGTGCCCATCTCGTAAACAGCGGCCTCAGATGAGATGGGCATCGTGCCCATCTCGTAAACAGCGCCAGGTTGGGATGAGGTGGCGGCCGGCCGGGTATGTCGTGTAGGCACGGCGACCGAGGGAGAGAGATGAGCGACGACACCAAGCAGGAAGACGAGAAGAACGATCTGGAGAAGGAGGAGGAGGCCGCGGAGCAGGAGGTCGCGGCGCTCGAAGACGATCCTCCCAAGGACCTCATGGATTGGCCCGACGGCAACGCCAAGTACAAGACCTTCGGCGGCCCGGATGGCGACACCGGCTACGACGACGGGCCGACCAAGAACCTCGGCGAATCCAACGTCCGACACCTCGAGGACGGCAGCATCACCGTGAACGGCGAGGAGGTCGACAACCCCGAGGATTACAAGGGCGATCCGATTCCCGGCGGCCCGACGGACCCAGACGCCCAGCGCCTGGCCGGAGACCAGGTGGCGCCCAAGGAAAAAGAGGGAGACGAGGGGGACTCCGCCTCCGCCTCTGACTCCGCCAAGGAGGACGAGAGAGACTCCGAGGACGATTCCCCCGACGACTGACGCGGGCCCGCTGGGGCGGCTCGGGTAGGGTCAGGCCATGATCCCGCTCTCAGATCTCCGGGAGGAGATCTCCACCCAACGTGCCCGTGAGCTGCACGAGGCCGGTGGGATTCAGCTGGTGGACGTACGCGAGCCCCACGAGTGGGAGGCCGGTCGGATCGCAGGTGCCCGTCACGTGCCCGTAGCCCAGCTGTCGGAGCAGGCGGACAGCCTCGACCCGGACCAGCCGGTCGTGTTCTACTGCCTGTCGGGCGCACGATCGGGCATGGCCACCCAGGCGTTTCGGGCGAGCGGCTTCGACGCCCACAACATGACCGGTGGCATTGCCGGCTGGGATGCGGCAGGCCTGCCGATCGACGGCCACGTCGCCGAGCACTGAGCGCACCGGACGGCGCGGCGCGCGATGGAGGACCCCATGCGGATCGATTCGCGCACCGCGATCCCGCTGGCCGAGATCGAGCTGCGGGTCAGCCGCTCTTCCGGCCCCGGCGGCCAGCACGCCAACGTGACCGCGTCACGGGTGGAGGCGATCTTCGATGTCGCGGGCTCCTCGTCACTCAGCGACGAGCAACGCCGCCGTATCCGGGCCAAGGCAGGTCCGCGGATCACCGCCGTGGCTCAGGACACCCGTAGCCAGGCGCGCAACCGCGAGCTCGCGCTCGAGCGGCTGCGGTCGCGGCTGGCCGCGGCCCTCGTGCAGAAGCGCGTGCGCCGGTCCACCAGGCCGACTCGCGCCTCGCGCGAGCGGCGCCTCGGGTCAAAGAAGCGCCGCAGCGACGTGAAGCAGGCGCGGCGCAGGCCACGACCGGAGTGAGGGTTCAGGACCGGACACGACGTCCGGTCCTGCTGAGGAATCAGCTACCGGCCGTTGCCCTGAGGAGCGACGGCGCCGCCGCCACTCGAGGCAGGCGGTGTCTGATTCTGTGGCTGCTGAGTGCCGCCGCCGGTCGTGCCGCCCCCGCCGGTGGTCCCCCCACCGGTCGTGCCGCCCCCGCCGGTGGTCCCCCCACCGGTCGTGCCACCCCCGGTGGTGCCTCCCCCGGTAGTGCCGCCCGTGCGTCCGGTCGTGGCCCCGGTCGTGCCTCCGCCGGTCGTGCCTCCGCCGGTCGAGCCCGACGGCGTCGGGGTGGTGGTCGTGTCGGTGGAGTCCGTCGTGGTGTCGGGCGCGACGTCCGGGGTGGTCGGCACCTGGATCGGCGCCGGGCTCGACGCGTTGTCGTTGCCGCCTCCACCGCCGGCCACGAGGGCGATGATCACGATCAGGACGATCGCGGCGCCCAGGGCAGCCACGAGCCGCCGACGCATGTACACGGAATCGTCCTCACGCCGCCGCGGGGGACGGGGATCCCGTGACGGATCTAGGCGGCGTGTGGGCTGATCGTCCAAAGTGCGGCGAAGGTAGCAGTCATCGAAAGTTCGCCGCTGGTCCGCGAAACCCTCTCAGAGCCCGCGGACGTGGCGCACCGAGTAGCCGCTCACCGTGGGTGTGTTCTCCTGCCAGCGCGTGCCGGCGCGGCCCTGGCCGCTGGTGTCAAAGCGCAGCCCCGCAACCAACATGAACATGTGACCTCCGTTGGCATAGATCGTGATCCAGTCGCCGGGGCCCTGGGTGGCCCAGTTGGCGAACGCACCCGAAGTGAGCGGACTCTTCAGCAGTCCGGCTCCCGCCAGCGCAAACGACACGGAGCCCGAGCAGTCGTAGCCGTTGTCGCGCCACGCGCCATGGCCGCCGCCCCACTTGTAGGGGAGCTTGGAGATGGCGTTGCCGGCCTGGATCACGCGCTTGACCACGTCGGGTGCGTTCTTGGGCGCCACCGCCGTGCCGTCCTTGAGCACCTTCGCCTTCGGACCCGTCTGCAGATAGGCGTTCGAGGTGCCCAGGTAGCGCTTGAACTTGCCGAGCCGGGCCTTTGCCTGCTTGAGGTCGGCCTTCACCTCGGCATCGCTCGGGGCCCCCGGGCTGACGTAGTCGCCGCTCCCGTAGGTCTTGGCGGCGCCTGCGCCCTCGAGCTGGACGATGCGCGCCTTGGTCTTCGCGGCCGAGCGCTCGGCGCGCGCCACGGCCGCAGGATCAACCGACCCGGGGGTCAGGACCACATCGTCTGCCTTCTTGGCCAGGTCGGGCTTGTCCTTGTCGGGCTTGCCCTTGTCGGCCTGCTCAGTCCGTCCACAGCCAACCGTGGCCGCGACAGCCACGAGCACCGCACACAGCGCCGTGGCGGTGCGGATGCCGAAGTGGCGCTCTACGGGCACTCGTTCCTCCACACCGGGCAACCTACCGGTCGCTGACGCTCGGCGAGCCGTCTGCAACCATCCGATGGATGAGCGACCGACCAAATCCGCGGCTGCCCGAGGACCCGAGCGGGATCGAGGGGCCTCACGACGTGCTCGCAGCCGAGGAGTTCGCGATGCCCGTACGCGACGCCGGTGACATCCCCGTCGATCCGATCCACGAGCCCCACGACGTGCTCGCAGCCGAGGAGTTCGCGATGCCGACGGGCGGCGCGACGCATCAGAAGGGCATCGATCCGCGCACCCTGATCCCGACGTTCCTGCTTGGGGCGATCGTCGCGCTGCTCGCTGTGCGCCACTTCCGCGACTGAGCGTCGCTCAGGGATAGACGCTGCCGTCTTCGCCCCAGACGAAGATGGCGCCGACGGGACAGTTCGACCCGGCGTCGACGACCATGTCGGTGGGGTCACCATCTGGGTCGAGGATGACGGCCTTGTCCTCGGAGTCGAGCTTGAAGACGCCAGGCGCGGAGTCGACACAGTCACCCGAGCCGATGCAGAGGCCGCGATCGACCTCGATCCGGATCCGGTTCTGCGGTGAGAGCTCATCTGCCATCCGCGGGCGAGACTACCGCCCGGCCCGCCAGAAGCTGGTCTGAAGCCGGGCGCCGGCTCGGTTCAGGCCGATGTGGACGTGGTCGCGGTGGGCGAGCGTCTCGTCGACCTTGGTGCGCCGCTTGCCGCTGCGGGTGTAACACACCGAGTACGGCTCCATGCGCTCGGAGCCCGACCACCAGGAGCGGCAGTTCCAGATGATCTCCTGGACCCCCATGCGGCGTGCCAGCGCGGCGGTGTTGCCGGCGCGGTCGGGGGCAAGCAGCGTGAGGATCAGCCTACTTGCCGCGCGACGATCGGCGGCGCTGTGCACGCTCAGGTGCCAGTCCACGGCGCGACCCTCGGAGTGCAGGCTCATCGAGTTCTTCGACAGCCGCTCGCACCGCATGATGCCCCAGAACCCGCCGCGCGAGTTGTGCTCGAGCCAGGACTGGAGGGCGAGCGCCCCGCGGGACGGGCCGCGATAGCAGTGGTTGGCGTAGTCGTAGCGCGGTGCCTCGATCGGCTTCGACGCCAGCCGATCGGCGGGGTTGTCGGCCATTCGGCCGTAGCCGAACGCGGTGGCCCCGCCACTCAGGGCGAGAAGCACCACCACGAGGGCGAGCATGGGGAGAGCGCGGCGCACTCTCCCCTGTGTCGGACGCCTCAGCGCAAAGGTTGAGCGCCTACCGCTGCTTGCCGCGCCCGTTCAGCAGCTTGAGCACACCACCGAGCAGCTTCGACACCCGCGGGCTGTACGGGTACATGAACAGCTCGCGCTTCATGCCGTGCTTGTTGATCACCGACACCTGCTTGCGCGTGTACTTGCGGATTCCCTCGACGCCGTGCCGCGTGCCAAGGCCCGAGGACTTCCAGCCGCCCATCGGCGCCTCGAGCGCCAGGTAGTTGAGCTGATGCTCGTTCACATTGGCCGCACCGGCCTCGATCCGCGCCGCGAGCTTGCTGCCTCGCTCCGTGTCCTTGGTCCACACCGACGCCTGCAGGCCGTAGACCGAGTCGTTGGCCCACTTGAGGGCCTCCTCCTGGTCGGCCACCTTCATGATCGGCAGTGTCGGGCCGAACGTCTCGTCGGTCATGCACTTCATCGAATGGTCGACATCGACCAGCACGGTCGGCTCGTAGTAGCGACCCGGGCCCTTGCCTGCGTGGCCGCCGGTAACCGCCGTGGCACCCTTGGCGAGCGCATCCTGGACGTGGGAGTCGATGATCGCGCTCTGCTCCTCGAACGTCACAGCACCGACGTCGACGACACCGCGCGCGCTCGGCTCGCCCTGGCGCAACGCGCCGACCTTCTCGGTCACGAGCTTGACGAACTCGTCGTAGACGGGCTCCTCGACGTAGGCCCGCTCGATCGAGATGCAGGTCTGGCCGCCGTTCTGCATCGAGTAGAAGGTGGCGGCGTTGGCCGCCTTCTCGACATCGGCATCGCGCAGGACGATCATCGGGTCCTTGCCCCCGAGCTCGAGGCCCACCGGCGTGAGGTTGCGCCCGGCCCGCTCGGCCACCTTGCGGCCAGTCGCCGTCGAACCGGTGAACATCACGAAGTCCACGTGGTCGACGAGCGCGCCGCCCACATCACCGAGTCCGGTCGCTACCTGGAACACGTCGCGGGGCAGCCCGCACTCCTCCAGCGCCTCGGCCATCAGCAGCGAGGTCAGCGGGGTGACCTCCGATGGCTTGAGCACCACGGAATTGCCGGCGGCAAGCGCGGCAATGCAGTCGCCGAAGCTGTTGGTGAGCGGGTAGTTCCAGGGGCCGATCACGCCGACGACGCCGATCGCCCGGTAGCGCACGATGGTCTGCTTGCCGAGCAGGAACGGCGAGCTCGACTTGATCTTCTCGTCGGCCAAGTACTTGCCGGCGTTCTTTGCCCAGAAGCCGAATGCCGGGGCGGCGTAGCCGACCTCGGCCAGCTGGGCGTCCTCCCAGGTCTTGCCCGTCTCCGAGACGATCGTCTTGATGATGCGCTCGGAGTTGTTGACCACCCAGCTCTGGGCACGCTTGAGCACACGCGCACGGCCCTCGTAGCCGAGCGCCTCCCATCCTGGCTGCGCACGCCGACCGCGGGCCACCATCTCAGCCACGTCCTCGGGAAGCATCCGGGCCACGGAGCCGATGACCTTGCCGGTGGCGGGGTTCTCCACCTCGATCCGGTCGCGGGCCTCCTCTGCGCCCCCTGCGCCGTTTGCGTGCGTGATCGTCTCGGTCTCAGCCATTCGCAGTCTCCTTTTGCCGTCGTCCTCGCCGGTACCCGGCACCACCGATCGTAGTGTCACATCGCCCTCGACGCGGTGGTCGCGCTTCGAGGCCACGCAGCGGCGGTGCTATCCGAAGGTGAACGCGTATCCGCTGACGCCCGGGGCAAAGCGCAGGCGCAGGTGGTGTTCTCCCGCGCGCGGGAGATCGACGAGCGTGTAGAGCCGGTCGCCGGTCACCGTCACGGCCTTGCGCGACCTGCCGTCGAGCTCGACACCCACCTTGCGGGGACGCTTGCCCTTCGATCGCAGCACCATGTAGACCTTCTGCGCCTTAAAGCGCGCGTCGAGGGACGCGCCGCGCACTGCCGTCGCTTCCTCCCCCGTGACCTTCCAGCGGCCTCTCAGCGCGAAGGCGTTCAGCGGCGGATCGGCCACGCCGGGGTAGTCGTTCACCCCGTCGGCCGGGGGCGTGGGCACCCACCCCTGGGCGCGTTTGCTGCCCAGGTAGGTCTCCGGTGTCTGCTGCCCGGACCCCGCCGCGACCGCGCGGTTGCCGACCTCCTTGCCGAGCGGGGAATCCCCCGCCTCGGCAAGCAGGGCGCGGATGGCTGCCTCGGTCTTCTCATCGCCGCCCTCGCCGAAGTGGGTGTAGCGCACGCGGCCACGCGCGTCGATCAGGTACTGCGCGGGCCAGTACTGATTGCCGAAGGCGTTCCAGATCTTGTAGCCGTTGTCCTGGACCACCGGGTAGCGGATGTGGTTCTGGGCGATCGCCTGGCGCACGTTGGCCGTCTTTCGCTCGAACGGGAACTCCGGCGTGTGCACGCCGATCACGCTGAGCCCCTTCGAGCGGTACTTGGCATCCCATGCCGTGAGCTGAGGCAGCGTGCGGATGCAGTTGATGCACGTGTAGGTCCAGAAGTCGATCAGGACCACCCGGCCACGCAGGCCGGTCTTGGTCAGCGGCTTGCTGTTGAGCCACGCGCCGCCACCCGCAAAGCCCGGCGCGGCACCAAGGTTGCGGTAGCGCGACGCAGCGCCCGTATCGGTCTCGACCGGCTTTGCCTCCGCCGTTGCGGCATCGAAGCGGGCGCGGCCACCGACGTCTGCGAGCCGGTCGCTCACGGCACCCGACCGTTCGATCGCCCCGGTCGGGTTGGTCACGAAGCGTGGGAAGTGATCGGCCAGCGCCGTCTGGAAGCGCACGTCGAACTGACCGGCCATCGCGATGGCGGTGGCTACCAGGATCACGCCCATCACGCGCTGCACCACCGGGCCGCGGCCGGCCCTGCGGATACGTTCGACCACCTGCCGGCCCCCCACCCCCAAGGCAAACAGCACGACTCCGGAGCCGATCCCGTAGGCCAGCGCGACTGCAACGGTCTGGCCGGTGGTGCGCGAGGTCGCGCCCGCCGCCACGACGGCCGCGAGGATCGGCCCGGCGCATGGTGCGTAGACGAAGCCGAGCGCACCGCCGACCACCAGGCCCGACCAGAAGCCGTGCCCCTTGTCCTTCGGGCCGAGCGTCGCGAGCCGCGAGAGCGGCCGCTCGACCTGATCGGCGAGGCGCGGCCACAGCAGCACCAGCCCGAACAGCGCGAGCACCACAACGGCGATGGTGCGTACCGCGCCGTCGGCCAGCCCGACGCCGTCGATCACCGTGGCCAGCGCGACGATGGCCAGCGTGTGAGAGGCCACGAGGCCGAGCACGATCCCCGCAGGGCGACGGCGACCGCCGGTGGCGCTCGCCGACAGCAGCGCCGGCAGCACCGGGAGCACGCAGGGCGTCAGCGCGGTACCGGCCCCGGCGAGCAGCGCAAAGATCAACAACAGGGCCATGGCATCAGATCATTCGCGTCCGACCTTACGTTTGGATGAACCCGGCCGACGGTTTGGATGAACCCGGCCGACGGGCACCGGGTCGAAAAGGGCGCGGCGCGGCTCAGCCCAGATCCGCGGAGGACACCCGCAGGCGCCGCCGCATCTGAACGGTTGTGCCCGCGTCCGAGCGCGTGACGTCCACCGAGTCCATCAGCTCGCGCATCATGATCAGCCCGCGACCGCGGCCCTCGGTGCGCTTCTCCTGCCACGTGCCGGTGTCGCGCACCGTGATCGCCACCTCTCCCGCGTCCACGGTCCCGGCGATCTCGAACGGGCTCCTGCCTCCAATGCCTGAGTGCTCGATGGCGTTGGCGGCGGCCTCTCCCGTGGCGGCAAGGATCTCCGCCACGTCCTCCTCGGTGCCGTCGGCGTCGCGCAGCCAACGACGCAGCAGCGCGCGCATCGAGGCCAGCTCCTCAGGCTGGGAGGGGAGCTCGAGGCGAAAGCCCTCGGACAGGACCGGCAGGTGCAGCGCCAGCAGCGCGACGTCATCGGCCATCGCCCCGGTGGGGACGAGCCGCCGCAACACGTGGTCGCACAGCTCCTCGGCGCCCACCTCGGAATCGACCACCGCCGCCGCAAGGCGGGCGAAGCTGTCGTCGAGCAGCTCCCCTGGCCGCTCCACCAAGCCGTCGGTGTAGAGCAGCAGCGTGCTGCCGCCGGGAAGCTTGGCCGTGCCCGCTTCGAACGCAGGGAACGGCATGACACCGAGCGGCACCGAGCGGGGGCCCTCCAGGAAGCTCGGGCCATCTGGCCCGAGCACGAGCGGCGGCGGGTGGCCGAGGTTGACCCAGGCGATCTCGCCGGTGCCCGGATCGATCTCGAGGTAGACCAGCGTGACCATCTGGCTGTCCTCGAGCTCCGACCACACGAGCTGGTTCAGCCGGATGACCACTTCGGCAGGCTCGTGGCCTTCGAGCGCGTAAGCACGCATGGCCGAGCTCAGCCTGCCGACCATCGAGGCGGCGGCGAGTCCCTTGCCCACCACGTCGCCCATCACGAGACCGACGCGTGAGGAGTCGATCGCGATCACGTCGTACCAGTCCCCGCCGACCTCGGCCTCGGCGGCCGCGGGGATGTAGCGCGCGGCTGCCTTGAGCCCGGGGAGGCTGGGCAACCGTTCGGGCAGCAGGGTGCGCTGCAGAGTCTCTGCGATCCGGTGCTCACGCTCGAAGACCTGGGCGTGCTCGATCGCCAGCACCACTCGATCGGCCGCGAGGCCGAGCAGCAGCAGCGCATCATCGTCGAAGTGGCCCGGGGCGAACACGCACACCTGGATCACGCCGGTCATCGTGTCTCCTGCCGTGAGCGGCACGGCGAGCACGGAACTGGCCTCCTGCATCGCGGGATCGGCCACGTCGCCCGTAGCCGGGTCGTTGAGCAGCAGGGGCGCGCGGGTATCCGCCACCCGGCCGGCTATGCCCTGACCGTGCTCGAGCACGAGCGGCTCGGCGGGCATCGTTGCGGTGGTCGCGCTGAGCTGCAGCCGGCCGTCCTCGCCCGCCAGGTAGATCGTGGCCACTTCGGCGGAGAGCACCTCGCACACGCGCGGAAGCAGCGCCTCCATCATCTGCTCGAGTCGGCCGTGGGCAAGCGTCGCATCGAGCAGCATCTGCAGGCCCTGGACCATGGAGGCCATGTGCTCGGCCTCCTGGCGCGCAGACTGCTCCCGGTAGAGCTGGTCGCGCTCGCGCTCGCGCGCGAGGCGGTCGCTCAGGTCGCGCACGAACACGAGCAGCGTGGCCTGCTCCTCGACCACCACGAGACTGAGCGTGACCTCCGACCAGAAGCGCTGCCCTTCCTTGCGCATCAAGTGCTGCTCGCGCCGCGCGGGCGGGTCGTCGGGCGAGAGGCTCAGAGCGGCGCCGCGGCGCTGCATGTGCGCGTCCCGGTCCTCGGGCAGCACGATCAGGTCCACGATGTCTGTCCCGACCGCCTCCGACGCGCGGTAGCCGAACATCCGCTCCGCCTCACGGTTCCAGACCAGCACGATGCCCGCGCGGTCGATCGTGAAGAAAGCGTTCGGTGCGGCTTCGATGATCGCCCTGGTCTGCTCCTCGCTCTCCTCGAGCACCTCGGTGCGGCTGACGGCAAGGCGGATCACCTGCGACACCAGCAGGCCGGCGATCACCGGCGTGCCGATGGCGAGCAGCCATCGGACCACCGGTGTCGTGGCGTCCTGGCCTGTGAGCACCAGCGCGTAGGAGATGCCCATGAGAACCGTGTAGGCCAGCGCTACCTCGCGCCGGAAGAAGGAAAAGGCGTAGAGGGCCATCCACGTGTACATGAGCGGCACCAACGTGCCCGGCCCGATGAAGTGGTTGGCGAGCGCGAGCAGCGTGATCGCCACGGTCACGCCGACGTGCAGCAGCGGGTCGGAGAGCTCGCGGGGCGCGGTCACCGCCAACGCCACGCCCACGACGAATGCTCCCACGGCAAGGGCGATGACCTCCGGGCCGCGCACGGTGTCGGCGTGCGGGGTCACCACGATCGCCGCGGCGATCACCCCAATTCCAATGACCAGGAGCCCGAGCGTGCGGGCCTTGACGCGCTGGCTGTAGAAGGCCTCCATCCGGCTCGATCTACGCTGTCGGGTCTCCGCCCTCGGCCGCGAGCCGTGCGAGGGCCTCGTGTCCTGCCACCACGCGAACCTTCACCGGATCGGTGTCGGGCCGGTCGTGCACGAGATCCCACGTCTTGTCCGCGACCCTGCGCGCCGTGAGCGCGGTGGCGTTGACGAACATCACCTCGACCAGCTGGAGCTCGAAGCCCGACAGCTGGGCCTCCGGGTCGCCTGGCGGCATCTTCGGCAGGGGCTCGTCCGTGATCTCCCGCCACATGCTGGTGGCCATGACCAGCCGATTGCGAAGCGCCCCAGGGTCCATCCCGTCGACCAGGCTACCTTCAACCACATGAGCGAGCTGATCCACACCTGTTACCGCATCGGCGACATCGACCGATCCGTCGCCTTCTACGAGAAGCTCGGCTTCGAGGAGACGGGGCGCTTTCCCATCCGCGACGAGGCCGTCAACGTGTTCATGGGCCTACCCGGCGACGGCGCGCGGTTGGAGCTGACCTACAACAACGGCGTCGACTCCTACGAAATGGGCACCGGCTACAACCACATCGCGGTGACGATTTCAGACCTCGACGGCGCGCTCTCCGGGTTGGCCGAGCAGGGCATCGAGCCCGAGAAGCCCCCGTACTCGGTACGCGAGGGCGGCTCGCGGCTGTGCTTCGTGCGCGATCCCGACGGCTATCGGATCGAGCTGATCGAGCGGTCCTAGCCCGAGCTGCTCCGAGCGGTCCTGGCCGGCCGGGCTAGCTCTGGCCGGGCGGCAGGGTCGCCGCGATGTCGTCCTGGCGCGCCAGCCGCTCGAGGAAAGGGCGGGGGTCGCTTGCGGCGCCCCCGGGTCCGCGGCCCTTGCGAATCTCGAAGTGCAGATGGTCGCCGAAGCACGAGCCGGTGCAGCCGACCTCGCCAACGCGCTGGCCCGCCGCCACTCTGTCTCCGGCCTTGACCCGCGGCGGTCGGTTCATGTGCATGTAGACGTAGGTGACCTTGCGGACCGGGTCGTACATGTTCATGTAGTTGCCGCGGCCGCCGTCGTTGCCGGTCTCGAGGACCGTGCCCGCGGTGATCGCCACCTCCGGGGTGCCGGTGCGCGACATCACGTCCTGCCCCTCGTGCGAGCGCCCGGCACGAGGGCCGCCGAATGCCGACGCCTCCTGGCCCCAGTTGAACGGACCACGGACGGGAAAGCTCGGCTCAACACCCTGCCGCGCGGCGGGTATCGAGGGCGAGTTGACAACGGCGGCCGGGCCGGCCACCTGCACCACCGGCTCGGCACCGGCATCGGCCGCAGGGATCGAGAGAAGCATCGCCGCGCCTGTGAGCGCGCACGTACGAAATCGTTGTGATCTGTTCACCGGCTCCGCCTGTGTCGGGGTCGGCCTACGGGGTGAGCTGACGGGCTCGCGGGATGCCCCTGCAAGAACGAACATCGTGTTCGATCTTGAAACGGCACCGCAGGATCGCCCTGCGGCTCTCTCGCTACGCCAAGAATGAGCCCACGTTGCAGCTCACCTCGCGATTCGCCCCTGGCCCACACTGTGCGGGCCGATGGTTCCCCCGCTCCCCACCGCATGGCGGTGGAGACTCGGCCACGGACAGCCGGGCACGGTAGCAGCGCCGGCGGCGCGAACCCCGCGAGTTGCAGGATGTTTCTCAGACGTGTGGAGACACCACCGCGATCGCCGCACCCAGTGCCGCCTCGCGTGCGAACGTTGCGATCCGCCGGCCGGGCTGGATCGCTTGGCGCGCTTCGCCGATCAATCCGGTCGCCGAGTGCACCGTGGCGTCGAGGTCCGATGCCACGAGTGCGAGCCCCCAGAAGCGCGCAGGCGCGCCGGCGTCACCGGCCTCGCGCGCCTGGGGCGGATGCTCGACCACCTCCAGGATCACGTCGCCGATCCAGAAGAACGCCTGGCGCGCCGAGCCGCGCGCGGTCTGTCCCTCCCGGCGGCGGCGCAGCTGCAGGCCGGCCGCCTCGAGCGCCGCAACCGTGCGATCGAGGTCCGGCGAGAAGGCCACCGTGTGATCGATCGCCACGATGCCGTTTGGGTGGTCCGGAGCAGCTCCCGTCGCGGGCGTCTCGACACCGGGACGCGGCAGGCCGTCGAGGTCGCCCCCAAGCGGGCCCGCGAGGTCCCAACCGAGAACGCCGTGCCCGGTACCGGCCCCTGCCAGGCGCACGCGCACGCTGCCGATCCGCACCTCATCGCCGACCACGGTGAAGCCCGCCGCGGCCCACGCCGAGGTCTCAGCGGCCAGATGCAGCGCCACCAGGTGTGCGGGAGGGGCCACGGCCGTCCGATAGTCCATCATGCGCGCGTGGATCGAGCCGTCTCCGTTCGCGCACCGCTGCGCATCTCGCTCGGCGGTGGTGGCACCGACCTCCCCTCCTACTACCGCGAAAACGGCGGCTTCGTGCTCTCCTCCGCGATCGATCGCTACATCCGTGTGCGCATCCGGCCGGCCACGGGGGATCGCTATCGCCTCGACCACCTCCAGGTCGAGGAGGTCGAGGAGCCCGGCGCGATCGAGCACCCGATCCTGCGGGCCGCGTTCGGGCGTCACTGGCCCGGCGGCCCGGTCGAGCTCGTGTCCGACGGCGCGGTCCCGCCCGGCACCGGCCTCGGCTCGTCGGGCTCCTACACCGTGGCGGCGGTCAAGGCGCTGGTGCTGGCCGCGGGCAGGGACATGGGGCCGGCCGAGCTGGCCGAGGCCGCCTGCGAGATCGAGCTCGGCGATCTCGGCCGCACCGTGGGCAAGCAGGACCAGTACGCGGCGGCGCACGGCGGTGTGAACGCGCTGTCCTTTGGCAGCGATGGCAGCGTCGGGGTACGCCGCGTCACGCTCGACGTGGTCACCCGCACTGCGATGGAGGAGCGCTTCCTGCTCTTCGGCGCCGGCGGTGGGAGGTCGGCCGCCGACATCCTCGCCGGGCAGGTCGAGCGGACGATGGCGGGCGACAGCGCGCTGCAGCGCAACCTTGCGCGCAACGGGGAGCTGGCGCGCGCAGCGTGCGCCGCACTTGAAGCGGGCGAGCCCGATCGCCTCGGCGAGCTGCTCGATGAGCAGTGGGCCCTCAAGCGCGAGCGGCTGCCAGACGTGGCGATGGAGCCCGTCGAGGGACTGCGCGCCGTCGCACGCGGCGCGGGCGCGCACGGAGCCACGCTGGTGGGCGCGGGCGGCGGCGGGTTCCTGCTCGTCTGCGCCCCGGACCCGGAGCGCATGCGCACCGCCTTTACGGCCGCGGGCGTGCCGGAGCTGACCTTCGGGCTCGACGACCGCGGATGCGTCGAGGAGTAGGCCGAGGCCATACCATCGCCCGGATGCTCAAGCTCGGCCTGAACACCGGCTACTGGGGAGCCGGGCCGCCCGACGGCGCCGTCGAGGCGGTCGCCGAGGCCGAGCGACTGGGCTTCGACTCGATCTGGACGGCGGAGTCCTACGGCTCCGACGTGCTCACCCCGTTGGCGTGGTGGGGCGCCTCGACGGAGAACGTCCGCCTGGGCACCGCGATCATGCAGATGTCGGCACGCACGCCCGCGGCGGCGGCGATGGCGGCCATGACGATGGACCATCTCTCCGGCGGCCGGTTCGTGCTCGGACTCGGCGTGTCGGGCCCCCAGGTGGTCGAGGGCTGGTACGGCCAGCAGTTCGCCAAGCCGCTCGCGCGGACGCGCGAGTACGTGGCCATCGTCCGCGACATCGTCGCCCGCGGCGGCCGGGTGGAGGCGCCGGGACCGCACTACCCCCTCCCCGTCCCGGACGGCACCGGCCTCGGCAAGCCGCTCAAGAGCACGCTGCACCCGGTGCGCGAGCGGATCCCGATCTTCCTTGGCGCCGAGGGCCCGAAGAACGTGGCGCTCGCCGGCGAGATCGGCGACGGCTGGCTGGCGCTGTTCTACTCACCCCACCACGACGACGTCTACCGCGAGGCGCTCACCGAGGGGCTCGCGCGCGACGCCTCTCATCACGACCTCGACTCGTTCGAGGTCGTGGCCACGGTGCCGCTGATCGTGCACGACGATGTCGAGGAGGCGGCGGACTGGCTGCGCCCCATGTACGCGCTCTATTTCGGCGGAATGGGGGCCAAGGGCGCAAACTTCCACAACGACGTGCCGCGCCGGATGGGCTACGAGGACGAGGCCGAGAGGATTCAGGACCTCTACCTCGACGGCAAGAAGGACGAGGCGGCCGCGGCCGTGCCAACCGAGCTGATCGAGTCGCTCGCGCTGATCGGGCCGGCCGACAAGATCAGGCACGACCTGGCGGCGTGGCGCGAGTCGATGGCCACCACGCTGCTCATCGGCGGCGGCCCCGAGCAGGTCAGGGGCGCAGCCGAGCTGGTGCTCGGCTAGGAGTCAGGGGACATAACCCTGGGTGCTTTCGTGCATCGATGCCCTTGCAAGAACTCCTGCAACGAGCAGGATTTCTCCCTGATAGAACGACGGCCGCACGCCGAACCACTCTGGCCCTGACCGGAGTGGACGGGGGAACCAAGCGGTCCATGGCCGCGGGGGCGAATCGTACGGGAGCCGGCACGGAGCCGGCCAGCCGTGTGTAGCGCCGTTTCAACGGTGCGAGCCCGACAGCTCACCTCGTAGGCGACCCGCTTGTCCGACAACGAGGTAGATCACAGTTGAAAACCGCCCCGGTGGATCTGGCCCGCCGCGAGCCCTGGTCCGAATCGCTCGAACGCTCCCAGGAGCGTCGACTTCGTGCCGGCGTCTCCCCCGGCATGGCAGCACGAGACCTTTTGCCCGCACAGCAGCGTGACCTGACCGATCCCGCCCTCTGGGTGCGATCGGGGTGGCGCTCCCGCGCGCGCCGCGACGCCGCGGCCACGCTCAGCGAGATGCCAAAGCCCTCGCCGCGCGGGCTGTCGCTCGCCGCGCTGATCGCAGTGGCGGGCGGCCCGGCGGTCGGTGTCGCCTCGGGGTTGATGGGCAGCACGGCGACGGCGGTGGCCAAGCCGGCGGTGGCCTCGCGCGGTGGTGGCGTGGCGGCGCTCCAGCGTGCGGTCGGCGTTAGCGCCGACGGCGTCTTCGGGCCCCAGACCGCCAAGGCGGTCAAGGCCTATCAGCGCAGCCACGGCCTGGCAGTGGACGGCATCGCCGGTCCCCAGACGCGGTCGCGCCTGGGAATGGGTGCAGGGCCGGTGCTCAAGCGCAAGTCGGCCGGCGCGTCGAGTGGCGGTGACGGTGGCGGTGGCGACTCGTCGGTGGTTCAGCGGGTGATCGCGGCCGGCAACCGGATCGCCACCGCGCCCTACCTGTACGGCGGCGGCCACGGCTCGTTTCACTCCCCGGCCGGCTACGACTGCTCGGGCTCGGTCTCCTACGCGCTCCACGGCGGAGGACTGCTCGGGGCGCCCATGGCGTCGGGCGGATTCGCGAGCTACGGCGCACCCGGCCCCGGCAAGCACATCACGATCTATGCCAACGGCGGGCATATGTACATGACGGTTGACGGCAGGCGCTTCGACACCAGCTCTCGCAAGCAGTCCGGATCGCGATGGACCTCGGAGCAGCGGTCGAGCGCCGGCTACACCGTGCGTCATCCTCCGGGTCTATAGACGGACGCTTCGCACCAAGCCCAACGGGCCCGCTGCACCTTGGCAACCTGCGCACCGCGCTGGTGGCGTGGCTGTTCGCGCGCTCGGCGGGCTCGGCGTTTGCCCTGCGGATCGACGACCTCGATCCGCAACGCTCGCGTGCCGAGCACGAGCGCGGTCAGCTGGCCGACCTCGAGGCGATCGGAATCGACTGGGACGGCGTGCCCGTGCGCCAGTCGGAGCGCACCGAGCTCTACCTCGACGCGCTCACCCGACTGCAGGCACAGGGACGTGTCTATGAGTGTTACTGCTCACGGGCAGAGATCCGGACCGCCGCCGAGGCGCCGCACGGCACGCTGCCCGAAGGCGCCTACTCGGGCACCTGCCGCGACCTGACCGCCGCCGAGCGGGCCGAGCGGGCGCGCCAGACCGGACGCCCGCCCGCCCTGCGCCTCGACGCACGCGGGGAGCACGTGGCGGTCGAGGATCGCCTGCACGGCAGCATCGACTCTGCCGTCGACGACATCGTGCTCCGCCGCGGCGACGGCACGCCCGCCTACAACCTGGCCGTCGTGGTCGACGATGCCGACCAGGCCATCGACGAGGTGGTCCGCGCAGACGACCTGCTCGACACCACGCCGCGGCAGGTGCTGCTGGCGCGCCTGCTGGAGCTGCCGGTGCCCGCCTACGCCCACGTGCCGCTCGTGCTGGGCACCGACGGAGCACGGCTGGCAAAGCGCCACGGGGCTGTGACCTTGGCCGATGCGGCAGCCCACGGGCGGACGGTCGACGACGTGGTGGCCTGGATGGCCGAGAGCCTCGGCCTGGCCGAGGAGGGCGAGCGCCCCGCCGCAGGACAACTGGTGGGGCGCTTCGATGCCGGTCGGCTCTCGCCCGAGCCGACCACGGTCTGGCGTCCTGGCTGAGGCTTGGCCACCGCCCTCAGACCCTCGCCCGGCCGCGTGTACTTGCGCAGGGCCAAA
>JBBPXW010000120.1:0-4498 GCA_038200525.1 Solirubrobacterales bacterium
CGGGCGCAGCTCGCCCGGCTCGCGCACCAGCTCGCCGTGGCCGCCAAGCGCCTCGACCACCTGGTCGTAGCGGCACTCGGGCTGCAGGTCGGCGGCGACGGAGTAGCCGTAGAGGAACTCCATCGGGTGCTTCTCGAGCGCCCAGATGCCGTTGTTGCCCATCACCGCCACCACTGGGACGTTGTGACGCACGAGCGTGTCGAACTCCATTCCGGCGAAGCCGAAGGCACCGTCGCCGAGCAGCAGGCACACCTGCCGTTCCGGATTGGCGATCTTGGCGGCAAGCGCGTAGCCGGGCCCGGCGCCGAGGCACCCGAACGGGCCTGGGTCCATCCAGCAGCCGGGCTGGTAGGTGTCGATGATGCGTCCGGCGTAGGAGACGAAGTCGCCGCCGTCGCCGATCACCACGGCGTCGCGATCGAGCACGCTCTTGAGCTCGTGGTAGAGGCGCAGCGGATGCAGCGGGGCGCGGTCGTCGTTCAGCTCCTCGATCTCAGCTCCGCGGCGCTCGTCCTCGAGCGTGCGCAGCGACTCGACCCACCCACGCCGGCCGTCGGGAGCCGAGCCCGCGCCGGAGCGCAGGGCGTCAAGTGTTGCCGGAATCCCGCCGTAGAGCTCGACCGTTGCATCGCGCGGCGGGCGCCGGTCGGTCTGGGCGGAGTCGAGCAGGACGATATGCGTGTCCTCGCCAAACGACTGACCGAAGCCGAGGCGGAAGTCCATCGGCACCCCGACCACGATCGCGACATCGGCCTCCTTGAGGCCCTTGCCCCGCGCGCGGGAGAAGAACAGCTCGTGATCGGCCGGCAGGCAGCCGCGCCCGAGGCCGTTGACGAACACGGGGGCAAGCGACTCCTCGGCGAGCGCGCGCAGCGCATCCTCGCCGTGGGCCCAGTAGAGGCCGGTGCCGGCCATGATCACCGGGCGCTCGGCGCCGCGCAGCAGCTCGATGGCGCGCTCGGTGCCGTCGGCCGCGGGGAGAGCCCGGTGATCGAGCGCCTCGGCGGGACCGTCGGCGTCCACGTCTGACTCCATGAACACGTGGTCGAGCGGGAAGTCGACGAACGCCGGCCCCGAAGGCGGCCCCGCCGCGGCGGCGAAGGCGGCGTCCACGGATCCCGGGATGTCGGCCGTCGAGTCGACCGTGTGGGCCGATCGCGTGAGCGGAGCGACGAACGGGACGTGGTCGATCTCCTGGAGCGAGCCCTGGCCCCAGCGCATGGCGGGAGCGCGACCGCCCAGGGCCACCACGGGCGAGCCGTTCTGCAGCGACGATCCGAGCGCGCTCATGGCGTTGGTCACGCCCGGGCCGGCCGTGAGGGCGGCGACGCCCGTCTGTCGGGTGGCCTTGGCCCAGCCCTCGGCGGCGAACGCGGCCGTCTGCTCGTGGCGGGTGTCGACGATGTCGATCCCCTCCTCCCGGCAGCCGTCATAGATCGAGAAGATGTGACCGCCGGAGAGAGTGAACAGCTTGCTCACCCCGTGGGCCTTCAGCCGTTTGGCCACAAGCCTGCCGCCGTGGTGTGAGGTGGCCTCGCCGGTCGTCTGTGCAGTCGCCATCGGCCGACAATATCTGCTCGGGTTAGTGTGCTCGCGATGAGCGAGACATCAAGGGAGATACGGCTGGCGTCGCGCCCCGAGGGGCAGCCGACGGAGGAGAACTTCGAGCTGGCCGAGGTGGCGGTGCCCGCGCCCGGAGACGGGGAGGCGCTGGTGCGCAACGCCTACCTGTCGGTGGACCCGTACATGCGGGGGCGGATGCGCGATGCGAAGTCCTATGTGCCGCCATTCAAGGTCGGCGAGGTGATGGACGGCGGGGCCGTTGGCCGGGTCGTGCGCTCGAACAACCCCGAGCTGTCCGAGGGCGACTGGGTGCAGAGCATGAACGGCTGGCGCGAGCACTACGTGACCGACGGCAGCGGGCTGCTGCCGGTGGCAGATCCCGGTGTGGCGCCCGTGTCGGCCTCGCTCGGCGTGCTCGGCATGACGGGCTTCACCGCGTGGGTCGGGCTGACGCAGTTCGGCAAGCCCAAGGAGGGCGAGACGCTGTTCGTGTCCGGCGCCGCGGGCGCCGTTGGCTCGATGGTCGGTCAGCTGGCCAAGCTGCGCGGACTGCGCACCGTGGGCAGCGCGGGCTCTGAGGAGAAGGTGGCACTGCTGACCTCCGAGCTCGGCTTCGACGCCGCCTTCAACTACAAGGACGGCGACATCGGTGGCGCGCTTTCAGAGCACGCTCCCGACGGCATCGACATCTACTTCGACAACGTCGGGGGCGACCATCTCGAGGCCGCGCTGACCCGGATGAACGTGTTCGGACGGATCCCGCTCTGCGGAGCCATCTCCGGCTACAACGAGGAGCAGACACCCCCCGGGCCCCGAAGCTTCCTCACGGTCCTGCCCAGCCGCCTGACCATCCGCGGGTTCATCGTGACCGACCACTACGACCTCTACCCGGAGTTCCTCGCCGAGGTGGCACCTCACGTCAAGGAGGGGGAGATCCGCTTCCTCGAGACCGTGGTGGACGGGATCGAGAACATGCCCGGCGCCTTCCTGGGGCTGCTCGACGGCCAGAACACCGGCAAGATGCTCGTGAACGTCGACGACGACGCCGGCTGATCGCCGGCTGCGCCGAGCCGAGATCCTGCAGGGCTAGCGCTTGTTGGGGTCGGCCGGGGCATTGCCCTCGACCCCCTGCGGCGCCGACTTGTTTGGCGCGACGCCCTTTTGCAGGAGGTTGAACTGCTTGCCGCTGTACAGCGAGTCCGGCGCGACGAAGCAGGGAGGACGCTTGTCGTCGCCCTCGTCCACCGGATCCTTCAGCTGTCCGGGCTCCGGCTTGCAGTCGAAGCTCTCGAAGGTGCCGAGCCTGATCGCGCGCTTGATCCCGTTCGGCGCCAGGTAGGCGTTGCCACGCTCCCTTTGCGGCCTCGTGGTCAGGCGCTTGAGGATCGTGTTCGGATCGAGGATCCCGATCTGCGACTGCACGCGCTGACCGCCCGGTGCGGAGTTCAGGTCGGGACCGCCGTTGGTGATGAAGTCGGCCACGGTGGCCTGGTGGAAGTTCAGCAGTGACAGGATCGGGTTGAGCTGCGGGAAGAAGACGTGCGCGGACTCGAACACGGGCTCGGCACCGGCGACCACGCGGGTCAAGTCGGGCACGCCCTTCTTCGATGTCCGGATCAGGGGATCGAGGTCGCGGAAGAAGCCCTCGAGATCGGGAGCGAGGTTGCCCAGGTCGCGAACCGTCGGGCCGAGGTCGTCGGCAGACGGCTTCAGCTGATTGACGAGGGGCCGTGTACGGCGAGAGAAGTTCTCGAGCCGCGCCAGCGTGGTCTTCGACTCGTTGAGGAACGTGGGAAAGACGCGAAACGTGTCGGCGAGGGCGCGGTCGCGCGACGCCGTGGCCTTGAACGCGTTGTTCGAGTTGACAATCAGCTGGCGCAGCGCGCCCTCGCGCTCGTTCACCGCCCCGAACACGACCCCGGTGTTCTTGATCAGGTCCTGGACGGCCACGAACTGGAGCGTCAGCCGCTGCAGCAGGTCCGAGCCGTCGACAGCGAAGCCCTCGAGATTGCCGAAGGAATCGTTGAGGTCCCGCCCGCCGCGCTTGTTCGAGGCCTTGGCAAGCTCGGCGACCCACTCCTGGAACGCCTTGCGCGTGGGACGGTTGAACGCGTTGAAGATCTCGTCGAGCTGCACGCTGGGCTCGACCTGGCGGTTGGACAGCGATTCGCCGTCGGCGAGCATCCCCTTCTTCGGATCGCCCGGCGCCAGCTCCACGTAGGTCTCGCCGAGCAGCGTCTTCTGGCGCAGGATCGCGCGGGTGTCCTTGGGAATCGGCGCGTACTTGTTGTCGAGCGCCAGCTCCACGATGGTGCGGTTGCCGCCCTTGTCGAGCACCTTCTTCTTGACCTTGCCGACGTTCACGCCGGCCAGGCGCACGTCGGCTTCCTCCACGAGCGTGGCGGCCTCGGGGAATGATGCCTTGGCGCGGTACTCCTGCGCCCGCAGCGGCACCGAGCCGCCGAAGGCGAGCCAGAGGAACAGCAGGATGCCGACGCACGAGGCCGTGAACGCGAGCATCGCGAACATGCGTCCGAAGCTGGGCGTGTCCTTGACCATCTAGACGTTCACCTCGCTCATGGTGTGCACACTCCGGCCTGGCCAAGGGTGTCGATCGTGGTTCCGAGAAGCCCACCAGGATCCGGCGCGCCGGTCGTCGCGAGCCCGAGCTTGAGCGTGTCGCATCCGAGTCCGCCGAAGGTGACGCGGCGCAGCGGTCCCGACGCGTCCGCGGTGCTGAACAGCGAATTGCCGTTGGTGCTCGCCCACGCGAGCCAGTAGAGGAAGCCCTCCTGGCGGTTGCGATCGGTGGTGGCGTCGCCTGTGAGCCCCTGCGCGCCGCCGGGGTTGTAGGCGCCGATGTTGAACAGCCGGTTGAGCTTGGCGAACGAGATGGTGAGGTCGGGCGATGCCTTCGTGAGGTCACGCGATGCCA
>JBBPXW010000121.1:0-7685 GCA_038200525.1 Solirubrobacterales bacterium
ACCCCGAACAGGCCGAGCTCCTTCATCTGCTCCACGATCGGCTCGGGGAACTCGTCCTCGTGGTCGTAGTGCTCGGCGTTGGGCAGGATCTGCTCGTCGGCGAACTGGCGCACCATGTCGGTGATCGCCTTCTGCTCGTCGGTCATGTCGGTCGTGGGATCGGCTGCTATCGCCATTGAGTCAGTGCTCCGGGGGGTCGCTTGCGGGCCATCAAGATGAGTCCGCAGGATACCTGCGGGAGGGATCAGCGAGTGGACGCGGCGCTCGTCGGCGAACCGCCGCCCACACCGGGGTTACCCAGGCGCCTTAGAAGTTCTTGGGGTGGCGCGCCGAGAAGCCCGCGGGCTTGCGGCTGTACTTGCGCCACCGCGGACCGCGCCCCGAGGCGCGCTCCTGGGCCGAGACGCGGTCTCCGCCACTGGTGTCGAAGCGAAGGCCCGCAATCACCACGTAGGCGTGGCCCGGGTTGGTGTAGACGGTGATCCAGCGGCCCTTGCCGGGCCGGCCCCAGCTCATGAAGCTGCTCGAGTCGAGCGGGCTCCTGAGGAACTTGCCGCCGAACAGCGCCAAGCTGATCCCGCCGGAGCAGTCGTAGCCCGCGTCCAGCTTGGCGGGAAGCCCGGCCCTGCTGACCCCGGCGTAGGGCCCGTGGCCGCCGCCGTAGATGTAGGGCTTGTTGACGATCAGGTTGGCGGCCCTGATCGCTTTCCTGACGCGGGCGGGCGCTCCGATCGGCGGCACGGCCACCCCGTGGACGATCTTCGCGCGCTTGGCGGGCGGCGGCGGCGCGACGTAGGACGAGCCTCCGGTGCCGCCGGCCGAGGCCACTCCGGGCACGGCGAGACAGCCGACCACCACGGAGGTGGTCGCGCAAAGCAGCAGCTGATGTCTCAGGCGGGTAAGCAAAACTCTTTCGCACGCCTACGGGGTTAGCTGTCGGGCTCGCGCTGAAAGAGCTTGCGCGTCTCCCCTAGAGGAGATTCGCCCCAGTGACTGTTGGTTCCCCCGCTGCACGATCCAGTGCATTCGGCGTGGCGGCAAGGTAGCAGATGTCCCGGGTGGGTTTCGACCGACCACAAAAAAATCCCTCTCTTGCTGTGGCAACTCGCACAAGCGTGCAACGCATCTCGCACCAGTGCTCGCGGTTCAGCACAATGCCTCGCCGTGCCGCACTCCCCTGGACCCACGCCGTGAACTTCGCCCGCGACGTGGTCGATGCGGCGGACCCGACCGCTCGCGCGCTGGTTGGAATCGACGGCGCCGGCGCACGCTCAGAGCTGACGTTCGGCGCGGTCGCCGATCGGTCGGCGCGGCTCGCCGGCACCCTCGCGCGCCACCGCGTGGGCCGGGGATCGGTCGTGATGACCGTGATCGGCAACCGTCCCGAGTGGGTGCTCGCGCTGGTGGCCTGCTTCCGCCTGGGCGCCGTTGCCCTTCCCTGCACCGAGCAGCTTCGCCCAGCCGATCTGCAGGCGCGCGTGGAGGCGGTGGGGCCCGCACTCGTGATCGCCGACCGGCGCAACGTCGAGACGGTCGCGGCGGCCGGGTTCGAGGGCACGGTGCTCGAAGTCCCCGACGAACGGCTGTTTCAGTCTCCCCCGGCCCCCGCGATCGACCTGGATCCGCTCGACCCAGCCCTGATCGTGTTCACCTCGGGCACGTCGGGAGCGGCCAAGCCGATCCGCCACGGCCAGGGCTACCTCGCGGGCCAGCGTGTGCAGGCCGAGCACTGGTTCGGGGCGCGCCCCGGCGATCTCGCGTGGTGCACCGCCGCCAGCGGCTGGTCGAAGTCCGCCCGCAACTCCTTTATCGCGGCGTGGCTGCAGGGCGCCACGGCACTGCTCCACGACGCGCGCTTTGACCCGGCGGAGCGCCTCGACGTGATCGAACGCGAGGGCGTCAACGTGCTCTGCATGGCTCCGACCGAGTACCGCGCGATCGCCAAGCGCACCGCGCTGCGCAGGCTGCCGTCGCTGCGCCACGCGGTCGCGGCGGGCGAGCCGTTGAACCCCGAGATCGTGCGCGTGTGGCAGGAGGAGGTCGGGGTGGCGGTGCACGACGGCTACGGCCAGACCGAGACCGGCGCGCTCACCGGGATGCCGATCGGCGAGCCCGTGCGACCCGGATCGATGGGCCGCGCGCTGCCCGGCTTCCGGCTGTGGATCGACGACGGCGAGCTGTGTGCCGACCCGGTCACAGTGCCCACGTTCTTCATCGACGGCCCGCCGGGCACGTGGCGAACCGGCGACCGCGTACGCGAGGACGGCGACGGCTATTTCTGGTTTGAGGGCCGCACCGACGACGTGATCATCTCCGCGGGCTATCGGATCGGGCCCTTCGAGGTGGAATCGGCGCTGCTGTCGCACCCGGCCGTGGCCGAGGCGGCGGCCGTGGGCGCCCCCGACGAGGAGCGCGGCGAGGTGGTGCGCGCGGTGGTGGTGCTCCGCGACGGCTTCACGGGCGGGGACGACCTGGCCCGCCAGCTCAAGGATCACGTCAAGCAGGAGACGGCCCCCTACAAGTACCCGCGGATCGTCGAGTTCGCCGAATCGCTGCCGAAGACCACCAGCGGCAAGATCAAGCGCGCAGAGCTCCGAGACGCAACGCCGGAGCGCAACTAGCCTCGAAGCCATGCCCAATCGACTGGCCGCCGAGTCCTCGCCCTACCTCCTTCAGCACAAGGACAACCCGGTGGACTGGCACGCCTGGGGCGAGGGGGCGCTCTCGGAGGCCGCGGACCGCGACCTGCCGATCCTGCTCTCGATCGGCTACTCGGCGTGCCATTGGTGTCACGTGATGGAGCGCGAGTCCTTCGAGGACGAGGCCACCGCGGACCTCATGAACGAGCGCTTCGTGTGCGTGAAGCTCGACCGGGAGGAACGTCCCGACCTCGATGCGATCTACATGGAGGCCTGCCAGTCCATGACCGGCTCAGGCGGCTGGCCCCTGAACGTCTTCCTCACGCCCGAGCAGGTGCCCTTCTACGCGGGCACCTACTTCCCGCCCCAGGAGCGACCGGGCATGCCGTCATGGACAACCGTGCTCAGCGCGGTGTCCGATGCGTGGTCAGAGCGAGCTCAGGAGATCCGCTCAAACGGCGCGCGGGTGGCCGAGCGGCTGCGCGGCGGTGCGGCGCTTGCGCCCTCCGACGAGGTGATGGACGCCGGCGTGCTCGACACGGCGGTGGCAGGCCTTCGCGAGAGCTACGACGCAGAGCATGGTGGCTTCGGCGGCGCGCCGAAGTTCCCGCCCGCGTCGGCGATCGAGTTCCTGCTGCGCCGTGGGGAGACGGAGATGACCACCCACACGCTGCACGCGATGGCGTCGGGCGGCATGTACGACCAGGTCGGCGGCGGCTTCGCCCGCTACTCCGTCGACACCCGCTGGCTGGTGCCCCACTTCGAGAAGATGCTCTACGACAACGCGCTGCTCGCGCGCGCCTACCTGCACGGCTTCCAGGTCACCGGGCAGCCGCTGTTCCGCCGGGTGGCCGAGGAGACGCTCGAGTGGATGCTCACCGAGATGCGCGGCCCCGAGGGAGGCTTCATGAGCGCGCTGGATGCCGACTCCGAGGGCGAGGAGGGCCGCTTCTACGTGTGGACGCCGCAGCAGCTCCGCGACGCGCTCGGCCCGCAGGATGCCGAGATCGCAGCGGCGTACTTCGGCGTGCGCCCGGGCGGCAACTTCGAGGGGGCCACGATCCTCACCCGCGGAGCAGGCGAGCCCGAGCAGCTGGCAGACATCCGCCGCCGCCTCTACGAGGCGCGCGCCGAGCGGGTCTGGCCGAGCCTCGACGACAAGCGGCTTACCGCCTGGAACGCGCTTGCCATCTCCGCGCTTGCCGAGACCGGGGCGGCGCTCGGGCGAGCCGACTTCCTCGACGCGGCGTGCGGCGCGGCCGAGTTCGTGATGCGCGACCTGCGCGACGACTCCGGCAGGCTGCTTCGCACCTTCAAGGACGGCCACGCCAAGCTGAACGCCTACCTGGAGGACCACGCCTTCCTGCTCGAGGCGCTGCTCACCCTGTATGAGTCGACGTTCGACCCACGCTGGTTCCATGAGGCCCGAGCGCTTGCCGACGTGACGATCGAGCGCTTCGCCGACTCCGAGCAGGGCGGTTTCTTCGAGACCTCCGCCGACCACGAGCAGCTCGTGGCGCGGCGCAAGGATCTCGAGGACCACCCCATCCCCTCGGGCAACGCGAGCATGGCGCTCGGACTGCTGCGCCTCGCGGCACTCACCGGCGAGTACGCCTACGAGAAGCGCGCCACCGGGGTCCTCGCGCTGCTGCATCCCCTCGCCGGGCGCCACCCCCAGGCGTTCGCCCACCTGCTCCAGGCGGCCGACTTCCACCTCGCGACCACGCACGAGGTCGCACTGACCGGCGAGGGCATCGCGGAGCTCGCGCAGGTGGTGCGGGGCGAGTTCAGGCCGCACCTCGTGGTGGCCGGCGGCGAGCCGGCGAACGTGCCGTTGCTGCAGGGACGCGACCCGATCGACGGACGGGCAACGGCCTACGTCTGCGAGCACTTCGCCTGCCGCCGGCCGGTGACGACCGCGGACGAGCTCACGAGCCTGCTGGCTCCATCGCCTCCCGCCTAGCCAGCTTCGACGGCCACCAGACCTTCGGGCCCAGCTGCAGGATGATCGCGGGCACGAGCACGCTGCGCACCAGGAAGGTGTCGAGCAGCACGCCGAAGGCCACGACGAAGCCGATCTCGGTGAGGAACACGAGCGGCAGCGCCGCGAGCACCGAGAACGTGCCCGCCAGGACGATCCCGGCACTTGTGATCACGCCCCCGGTGACCGCCAATGCCCGCAACATCCCATCATGGGTGCCGTGCTTGATCGACTCCTCGCGGGCCCGCGCGACCAGGAAGATGTTGTAGTCGACCCCCAGCGCCACGAGGAACACGAAGGCGAACAGCGGCAGCGACGGATCGGAGCCCGGGAAGCCGAAGAGCACGTCGAACACCAGGTAGCCGACGCCGAGCGCGGCGCCAAAGGACAGGATCACGGTGCCTATCAGGACCAGAGGCGCAATCACGGCCCGCAGGAGGATCACGAGAATCAGAAACACCACGAGCAGCACGATCGGGGGAATCAGCACCGAGTCGCGCGCGGCTGCCTCGCGCAGGTCGAACTCCGTGGCGGTCGGGCCACCCACGATCGTTCCCTCGCTGGCGCCGGCGGCCGCGGAGCGGATCGGCTCGATCAGGTCGAAGCCCGCCGTGGAGTAGGGCTGGGGATCGAGCGTGGCCTGCACGAGCGTCCCCCTGCCTCCGCGCGCAACCGGCGCGGAGACGCGTTCGACGCCATCGACGCCCGCGACCGCCCGGGATGCCGCGGCGACGTCACCGCCGGGCGGCACCACCACGTCGGTCGGCACGCTCGCACCGGCCGGAAAGCTCTTGGAGAGAAGCTTCTGCCCGGTCACCGACTCGACCTCGGTCCTATAGGAGTCGTTCGTGGTCAGGCCGGTGGAGAAGAACCCAAGGCCCGCGGTGAGCAGCAACAGCACCAGGACCGCGCCGGTGCTCACCCTGCGGGGCGACGCGGCCACGCGGTCACCCACGCGCTTCCACACCCCGTGGGTCGCATCGGCCGGCCGTTCGTTGCGGCGACGTCGCAGCTCGTAGGGCTTGAAGACGACGTTGTCGAGCAGGCTCACCACGGACGGAGTGCGCACGCGCCCGCGGGAGACGAGCGCGGCCAGCCGGCGCACCAGCGCGCTGACCACGGTGAGCGGCAGCAGGACGAAGGCGATCAGCGACGCGCCGACCACGAGCGCGAGCGCCACCGGCGTCGGGCCGTCGGCCACTCGCCGGCTCACCGCTCCGCCGATCACCTCCTCCGACGGCGCCGTGGATCGGGAGTGGGGCACGAACGGCCAGAAGGCCCGCCGTCCGAAGATGGTCAGAAGCGCGGGGAGCAGCGTGAGCATCGCGAAGGCGGCGCAGGCGACGCCCATCGCCCCGATGGGGCCGAGGCCGGCCGTTCCGTTGACCTTGGCGAGCGTCAGGCAGAACAGGGCCGCGATCACCGTGGCGGCGGAGGCGAAGACGGCCGGTCCCGCCGAACGCATGGCCGCCCGGATGGCGTCGTGGGGATCGTCTGTGGTGTGCAGCTCCTCGCGGTACCGGGCCACGATCAGCAACGCGTAGTCGGTTCCCGCCCCCAGGACCAGGATCGACATGATCGAGCTGCTCTGGCCGTTGATCGTGACGCCGAGCTCGGAGAGGCCATACCCGACCGAGCGCGACAGCAGCTCGGCGAACACCACCGCCACCAGCGGGATGAACAGGAAGACGGGGGACCGGTAGATCAGGATCAGCAGGACGATCACCAACAGGAGCGCCGCGAACAGCAGCGTGCCGTTGATGCTCTCGAAGACCTTGATCGCATCCGCGGCGTAGCCCGCGCCGCCGGTGATCTTCACCTGCAGCCCGTCGCCGGGGGCAGACACCTTGCCACGCCAGTATTCGACCGGGTTAAGGATCGTCTTGGAATCGCCGTTGCCCTTGAGATAGGCGGTCACGATCGCCGCCTTGCCGTCGGTCGAGCAGATCGGACCGACAAAGGGCTTGTAGCCGGCGGGCTGACCACTCACCGCGACGATCGGACCGGCGCACCCAGGTGCTCCGACGGCGCCGCGCGGGCGCTGACCCCGCTCTGAAACGCGTGAGGATTCGGCCTTGCGCCCGCCCGCAGCCGCCGTCGCCCCGTCCGCGACCACTCCGGGGAACCGCTTCGCGGTCAGCCGCCGAGCGTCCCGTGTGATCGTGCTCCGGTCGGCGGCTGTGAGACCGGACTCGCGTCGGTAGACGAAGACCGCGGGGGCGAGCTCGCCGCCCTGAAGCGCCTCGGTGGCCGCGAGCACCTTGGTCGACTCGGCATCGCCGGGCAGAAACGAGGTCGACTCGTTCTCCTCGGCATCGCTGAACTTGGTGGGCAGTTGGGCGGGCCCGATCGCGATGAAGATGCCGAGCACCCAGAGGATCAGCACCACCCACTTGGCGCGCCGCCCTCCGGGAAGGGCGAAGATCGAGCGCCGGCCAACGTGCATGGCCCGGGGTCTACCAGTTCTCAATTCTGGGCGTCTTCACGAAACGGTGCCGAAGTTCACCGGACCGGAACACCAGGTGCCCGCACCCCATTAGATTAGGCCGAACGCATGCCCCGACCCCCTGCCGGCCCCTCAAAGGTGAAGGTTCAGAGAATGGACATGTAGCGGTCGAGCTCCCACTGGGTCACCTGCACCCGGTAGTCCTCCCACTCCTGCCGCTTGATCTCGACGTAGCGGTTGAAGATGTGCTCGCCGAAGGTGCGCAACGCGAGCTCTGACTCCGACGTCAGCTCGATCGCCTCGCCAAGAGTCTCTGGCAGCTGCTCGATCCCCAGCCGCTTTCGCTCGTCCGGCGACAGGTGGTAGAGGTTCTTCTCCATCGGCTCGGGCAGCTCATAGCCCTTCTCGATTCCCTCCAGGCCGGCGTTCAGCAGGATCGCGAAGGTGAGGTAGGGGTTGCACGCCGGGTCCGGGCAGCGCAGCTCCATGCGCGTGGCGCCCTCCTTTCCCGGGTGGTAGAGCGGCACGCGCACGAGCGCGCTGCGGTTGCGCCGTGACCACGCGACGTAGACAGGCGCCTCATATCCGGGCACCAGGCGCTTGTAGGAGTTGACCCACT
>JBBPXW010000122.1:0-18422 GCA_038200525.1 Solirubrobacterales bacterium
CCGACCGCACGCGACGAGCGCGTCCATGTGAACCTCGAGGAGCTCGACGGCCAGGACGAGGTCACGATCACACCGGCGGATGCCGAGATGACGAGATGAAGCGAAGCCTGCTGTCCGTGGAGGACCTCACGCGGGAGGACATCGAGCGGATCCTCGGTCGTGCTGAGAGCTTTGCCGAGGTGTCCGGCCGAGAGATCAAGAAGGTGCCGACATTGCGCGGCCGGACGGTGATCAACCTCTTCTACGAGTCATCCACCCGCACGAGCTCGTCGTTCGAGATCGCTGCCAAGCGGCTGTCCGCCGATCTGGTGAGCGTCAAGGCGCGGGGGTCGTCGGTTGACAAGGGCGAGTCGCTCAAGGACACGGTTCAGACCCTCTCGGCCTACGACCCGGCGGCCATCGTGTTTCGCTCGCCCTTCGCGGGCGCTGCCGGCCTGGTCTCTCGCTGGACCAGCGCGGTCGTGATCAACGCGGGGGACGGCAAGCGCGAGCATCCGACCCAGTCGCTGCTCGATCTCTACACGCTGCGTCGCCGTGCCGGTCGCCTCGACGGCCTGAAGGTGTGGATCGTGGGCGATGTGCTGCACAGCCGGGTGGCGCGGTCCAACATCCTCGCCTTCACACGGATGGGCTGCACCGTGACGGTGTGCGGGCCCCCGACGCTGATCCCGCGCGGCGTCGAGGCGCTCGGGTGCGAGGTGCGCCACAACCTCGACGACCTCGGCGACGCGGACGTCGTCTATGCGCTGCGCATGCAGCACGAGCGGATGACCGGCTCGTTCGTGCCCTCGCTGCGCGAGTACGCGACGCAATACCAGATCAATGCGCGTCGCCTCGGGCCCAACCAGCTGCTGATGCACCCCGGCCCGGTCAACCGCGGCGTCGAGCTGTCGGCGGAGGTGATCGACTCGCCCCAGGCGCTGATCGTCGACCAGGTGCAGTCGGGGGTGGTGGTGCGCATGGCCGTGCTCTACGAGCTGCTCGCCGGGGTGCCCGCGACCGATGCGGCTGCCACGGGCTCCCGCAACCAGCCCCAGCCCGCATGAGCGCCATCCCCGCGGCCACGCTCGACCGGGCTCCGGTGGCGGCGGCCACCGTGCTGGTGCGGGGCGCCCACCTGCTCGACCCGCGTGCGGGGCTCGACGGTCCCGGCGACGTGCTCGTCCGCGACGGCCACATCGCCGCGATCGGCGGTCCCGGGTCGATCGCGCTCCCCGAGGGCGCCGAGCTCGTCGAAGGCGAGGGGCTGCACGCCTTCCCGGCCTTCGTGGACCCCCACGTCCACCTGCGCACGCCCGGCCAGGAGCACAAGGAGGACATCCAGACCGGCACTCGCTCGGCCGCCGCGGGAGGGTTCTGCGCGATCCTCGCCATGCCCAACACCAGCCCGGTGGTGGACTGCGCGCCGGTGCTGCAGGCACTGCGCGAGCGGGCAGCGACCCAGGCGCGGGTGCCCACGGGGTTCACCGCGGCGGTCACCGTCGGCCAGAAGGGAGAGATGCTCACCGAAATGGCCGAGCTTGCCGCCGCCGGGGCCGCCGGGCTCACCGACGACGGCCTCCCGATCCGGTCGGCCGGCGTCATGCGACAGGCGCTGCAGTACCAGCGTCTCGCAGGGTTGACGATCGCCCTGCACGAGGAGGACCCGACGCTGTCGGCGGGCGGCGTGATGCACGAGGGCGAGGTCTCGGCGCTGCTCGGCGTGGCCGGGATCCCTTCGGTTTCGGAGTCCTCGATGGTGGCGCGCGACTGCCAGCTCGCCGCATTCGAGGATGCCAGGATCCACGTGCAGCACGTGTCGGCGGCGGCGACCGTCGAGGTGCTCGAGCGCGCCAAGGCCGCCGGCACCAAGGTCACCGCGGAGGCCACGCCACACCACCTGCTGCTCACAGACGAGTCGGTCCGCGGGCTCGACACTCACCGCAAGATGAACCCGCCGCTGCGCTGCGAGGCCGACCGCCAGGCGGTGATCGCGGGCGTGCGTTCCGGCGTGCTCGACACGATCGCGACCGACCACGCCCCGCACTCCCGCGAGGAGAAGGAGCAGCCGTTCGAGCAGGCGCCGCTCGGGGTCACCGGCCTCGAGACGGCCTTCGCCGCCGTGTACACGGACCTCGTGGTGCCCGGCCACCTGGAGCTCGGTCTCCTGATCGAGCGGATGACTGCCGGCGGGGAGCCGTTCGGCGTGCACGTGCCCACCCTCGCCGAGGGGCGCTGCGCCGACGTGTGCCTCGTGGACCTCGAGTCGGAGTGGCAGGTGGGAGAGGCCGGTTACGAGAGCCGCTCGGCCAACTGCGCCTTCGACGGCCGCAGGCTGATCGGTCGCGTCCGGATGACCATCGCCGGCGGCGCGGTGGCCTTCCGTGAGCGCTCGTTCGCCATCGGGGCGGTGGCCTGATGCTCGACCGAGGCCGGACGACGCTCGTCGTGGTCGACGTGCAGGAGGCGTTTCGCAAGGCCGTGCTCGAGTTCGAGCGGATCGCCTCGAACGCCGGGGTGCTCGTGCAGGCAGCGCACGTCCTTGATCTGCCGATCGTGATGACCGAGCAGTACCCGAAGGGCCTCGGTGCGACGGTGCCCGAGGTGGCTGAGCACGCCCAGGGCGTCGAGCCGCTGTCAAAGACCGTGTTCTCGGCCACGGCCGCCGACGGCTTCGACCTCGACGGCCGCGATCAGGTGCTGCTGTGCGGGATCGAGACCCACGTCTGCGTGTACCAGACCGCTCTGGGGCTGCTCGACGACGGCGTCGAGGTGCAGGTGGCGGCCGACGCCGTCAGCTCGCGCAGCGAGGAGAATCGCGACCTCGGCCTCCGCAGTATGGAGACGGCGGGGGCCGCGGCCACCAGCGTCGAGACCGCTCTGTTCGAGCTGCTCGGCGCGGCGGGCAGCGACGAGTTCAAGCAGATCCAGAAGCTGGTGATGTGATGGACGGCATGGCCGCGGCCTCCGCCGCGGCGGCATATCTGCTGCTCGAGGACGGCTCCCGCTTCGACGGCGACGCCGTCGGTCGGCAAGAAACGGATTCCCGGGCCCGCGGCGAGGTGGTGTTCAACACGTCGATGTCGGGCTACCAGGAGTCGGTCACCGACCCGAGCTATCGCGGTCAGATCGTCGTGTTCACCTACCCGATGGTGGGCAACTACGGCGTCTCGGCGGCCGCCATGGAGTCGAGTGCCGTGCATGCCCGCGCCGTGATCATGCGTGAGGGGGTCGACCGCGACGACGCCCCCGGCGCCACCACCGGCTGGCTCACCTGGCTGGCCGAGCAGGGCATCCCCGCCCTCACCGGTGTGGACACCCGCGCGCTCGTGCGCCACATCCGCGACAAGGGAGCGATGCGCGGCGGCGTGTTTGCGGCCGACACCCACGAGTCTCAGGCGATGGAGTGGCTGATGGCCGAGCCGGCCATGGAGGGCTCGGATCTCGCGCGCGAGGTCACGCCCGAGGAGCCGGTCCTGCTCGACGCGCTCGACGGCTCGACGGACGGCCCGCTGGTGGTGGCCATCGACACCGGCATCAAGTGGTCGATCGTGCGCAACTTGCGTGAGCGCGGCGCCCGGATCGAGCTGCACCCGTGCACGATCACCGCGGACGAGGTCAGGGCGCGCGATCCCGACGCGGTGTTCCTGGCCAACGGCCCGGGCGATCCGGCCGCGCTCGACTACGTGGTGTCCACGGTAGGCGAGCTCGTCGGAGAGAAGCCGGTCTGGGGCATCTGCCTCGGTCACCAGCTGCTCTGTCGTGCCGTCGGCCTGGAGACGTTCAAGCTGCCCTTCGGCCACCGCGGCGCCAACCACCCCGTCAAGGATCTCGAGACGGGAAAGGTCGAGATCACCAGCCAGAACCACGGCTTCGCGGTGCTCGGTCCCGCTGGCGAGCAGACCATCGATGGCTCCGAGTCGATGAGATGGGAGACCGACTTCGGTGTCGCCGAGCTGAGCCAGCTGAACCTCTACGACCGCACGGTCGAAGGGCTCGTGCTGCGCGACGTGCCCGCCAGCACGGTGCAGTACCACCCGGAGGCCGGCCCGGGTCCGCACGATGCCCGCCACCTCTTCGACCGCTTCCTGTCGTCGGTGGCTGGAGGCCGCCAGGACCATCGAGACGCGGGGCCGGATGCCCCGCGCAGGTAATCACTCGGTGATGTTCAGGTCGCCGCCTCTGCGGGTACCGAAGCCCCATGCAGGCGGGTCGGGGAAGGAACCTCATCGTGGCGGGAGCAGTCCTGCTGCTGCTCGGTTTGATCGTGGGCTTCGCGCTCTCCTTCCTGCTCGGCGTCGTGCTCATCCTGGCGAGCCTCGCGGCCTTCGGCTACCAGGCCACCCAGAGCATCAAGGCCGCCCGCGAGCGCGAGTCCGCGGACGACGACTCCTCAGAGGACTCCGCCTCCTCAGAGGACGACGACTAGGCCGAGGCGCCCGCCTCACCGGCCCGGGAGACCCCCGTGCCGCGTAGGGACGATCTGCACAAGATCCTCGTGATCGGCTCCGGGCCGATCATCATCGGCCAGGCCGCGGAGTTCGACTACTCGGGCGCCCAGGCATGCAAGGTGCTGCTCGAGGAGGGCTACGAGGTCGTCCTGGTCAACTCCAACCCGGCCACGATCATGACCGATCCGGAGTTCGCCACGGCCACCTACATCGAGCCGCTGCTGCCGGACTCGGTGACGAGGGTGATCGAGCGCGAGCGCCCCGACGCGCTGCTGCCCACGCTCGGCGGCGGCACCGCGCTCAACCTCGCGCGCCAGCTCACCGAGGACGGCACGCTCGAGCGCTGCGGGGTCGAGCTGATCGGGGCCGACTACGACGCGATCCAGCGCGCCGAGGACCGCGAGCTGTTCAACGCGACCATGACCGAGGCCGGGCTGCGGGTGGCGCGCTCGACCATCGCCAACTCGATCGACGACGCCCGGGGCGCTCTCGCCGACATCGGCCTGCCCGCAATCGTGCGGCCGGGCTTCACGATGGGCGGCCACGGCGGTGGCATCGCCCGCACCGAGGCCGAGTTTCGCGACAGGGTGGCCGAGGGCCTCGCGGCCAGCCCGATCAGCCAGGTGCTGATCGACGAGTCCGTGATCGGCTGGGGCGAGTTCGAGCTCGAGCTGATGCGCGACCACAACGACAACGTCGTGGTCATCTGCTCGATCGAGAACGTCGATCCGATGGGCGTGCACACGGGCGACTCGGTCACGGTCGCGCCCCAGCAGACGCTGACCGACGCCCAGTACCAGGAGCTGCGCGACCAGGCGATCACCGTGATCCGTGCCGTCGGCGTCGAGACGGGGGGCTCCAACGTCCAGTTCGCGGTCAACCCCGAGACCGACGAGATCATCGTGATCGAGATGAACCCGCGCGTGTCACGGTCGAGCGCGCTCGCGTCGAAGGCCACCGGCTTTCCGATCGCAAAGATCGCCGCCCGCCTGGCGGTCGGCTACGCGCTCGAGGAGATCGACAACGACATCACCAAGGTCACGCCCGCGAGCTTCGAGCCGACCATCGACTACGTGGTGGTCAAGTGGCCGCGCTTTGCCTTCGAGAAGTTCCCCGGCGCCGACGGCTCGCTGTCCACCTACATGCAGTCCGTCGGCGAGGCCATGGCGATCGGACGCACGTTCAAGCAGGCGTTCGTGAAGGCGTGGCGGTCGCGCGAGCTCGACGTCGCGCCACCCGTGCCCAGCGACGACCGCGAGTTGCTCGAGCGTCTCGAGATCCCCGCCCACGACCGCTACGAGCTGCTGTTCGAGGCCTTGCGCCGAGGCCACCCGGACGAGGAGCTCCACCGTCGCACCGGCATCGATCGCTGGTTCCTCGCCGAGCTCGGGCAGCTGGCGCTGGGCTTCGATCCCGAGGCCGGACTGGTGCGCACGTTCAAGGCCGTGGACACGTGCGCCGCAGAGTTCGAGGCGGCAACCCCGTACTACTACTCCGGCTGGGAGCGCCCCGGGCCCGACGGCCCGCGCCACGAGGTCACCCGCGGCGACGAGCCCAGCGTGATGATCCTGGGGTCGGGGCCCAACCGGATCGGCCAGGGCATCGAGTTCGACTACTGCTGCGTGCACGCGGCCATGACGGTGCGCGAATCCGGCCGCGACGCCGTGATGGTCAACTGCAACCCGGAGACCGTCTCGACCGACTACGACACCTCCGACCGGCTCTACTTCGAGCCGCTCACACTCGAAGACGTGCTTGGCGTGATCGAGGTCGAGCAGCCGGCGGGGGTGATCGTCCAGTTCGGTGGCCAGACGCCGCTGAAGCTCGCCCGCGGCCTCACCGACGCCGGCGTGAAGCTGCTCGGCACGCCGGTGGAGTCCATCCACCTGGCCGAGGACCGCCCGAGCTTCGGCGCGATCCTCGACGAGCTCGCGCTCAAGAGCCCCCCGTACGCCACCGCGGCCTCCGCCGACGCCGCGCTGAGCGCCGCCGACGAGGTCGGCTACCCCCTCCTGGTGCGGCCCTCCTACGTGCTCGGAGGTCGCGCGATGGAGATCTGCTATTCCCGAGAGGCCCTGGCGCGCTACCTCGACCGCACCGCCGAGGGCGGCCGTCCCGCGGGCGACATCTTCCTTGACCGCTTCCTCGAGAACGCGATCGAGGTCGACGTGGACGCCCTCTGCGACGGCGAGACGGCGGTGATCGGCGCGATCATGCAGCACGTGGAGGAGGCCGGAATCCACTCCGGCGACTCGGCGTGCGTGATCCCCGCGATGTCACTCGGCCCCGACATGCTGCGTCGGGTCGAGGAGGCCACGAAACGAATCGCGCTCCGCCTGGGGGTGATCGGGCTGATCAACATCCAGTTCGCGGTCTACGGCGACGACGAGCTCTACGTGATCGAGGCAAACCCGCGCGCGTCGCGGACGGTGCCGTTCGTGAGCAAGGCGATCGGGGTGCCGCTCGCGAAGGTCGCCTGCCGGCTGATGCTCGGAGAGCGGCTGGCCGACATGGACCTGCCGCTTCCGGCGAGCCCGGGTCACGTTTCGGTCAAGGAGGCCGTGCTGCCGTTCGGGCGCTTCCCGCAGGCCGACTCGCTGCTCGGCCCGGAGATGAAGTCGACCGGCGAGGTGATGGGGGTCGCCACCGACTATCCCGCGGCCTTCGGCAAGGCGCAGGCCGCGGCGGGCGCGAGCCTTCCGGCGGGCGGAACGGTGTTCATCAGCGTGACCGACCACGACAAGCCGACCGCCACCCAGCTCGCGGCGTCGTTGCACGACCTCGGCTTTGCGATCATGGCCACCGGCGGCACCGCCCTGGCGATCCGGCGCATGGGGGTGCCGGTCGAGCGGATCCAGAAGCTCAGCGAGGGATCGCCGAACGTGGTCGAGCGGATCGACGCGGGCGCGGTCGATCTGGTGATCAACACCCCGACTGGCTCCGGCGCGCGGGCCGACGGGTATGAGATCCGGCGTGCCGCCGTGGCCCGCGGCGTGCCGTGCATCACCACCATGAGCGGCGCGAGTGCGGCCCAGCGCGCCATGCGGGCGCGCCTGGCCGGTCAGCCTCCGGTGTTCTCGTTGCAGGAGCTGCACCCCCCGCTGCCGTCGGTCAAAGCCGAATGACGGGCGCGGATGCCGAACGACAGACGCTTGCGCCGCCCGAGCGGCGCGTAGCCGAGGTCAAGGCCGTTCGCCGGCTCGGTGCCTACGACGTGATCACCGCGCGCGACCCCGTCGGCCCGCGCAACCCGCGGCCGGGCCAGTTCTACATGCTGGCCGCAGGCGACCGCTGGGGCGGGGGGGCCTCGGAGCGGCCGTTCCTGCCGCGCGCGTTCTCCTATGCCACGGCGCGACCGCACCCAGACGGCGGCGCGATGCTCGAGTTCGTGCTCGAGGACGTCGGCCCCGGGACCCACCGGCTGGGCGAGCTGGAGGCCGGGGACGCCCTGATGCTGCTCGGCCCGCTCGGCCTCGGCTTCGGTCCCGCCGCGCCGGGCACTGTGCCACTGCTGGTCGGCGGCGGGATCGGCGTCGCGCCACTGCTGTGCCTGTCCGAGGAGCTCGAGGGCGCCGCCCGCGTGATCCTCGGCTTTCGCTCTGCCGCGCACGCCCGCGGTGCCGAGCTGTTCGACGGGGACGTGACGGTGGTCACCGACGACGGGTCGGTCGGCGCGCGCGGGCTTGTCACCGGCCCGCTGCGCGAGCAGCTCGACTCGGACTCCGCCGCGACGGTGTATGCATGCGGCCCCCCGGCGATGCTCGAGGCAGTGCGTGCGCTGTGCGCCGAACGCGACGTCGCGTGCCAGCTGGCGCTCGAGGCCGGCATGGCGTGTGGCTACGGCGCGTGCTTCGGGTGCGTGGTGGCCACCGCCGCCGGGCTCCAGCGGGTCTGCGTCGACGGTCCCGTGTTCGCCGGCTCCGCACTGGAGCGGGTCCGGTGACCGGGCTGGCGCTCGAGCTGTGCGGCGTCTCGTTGGCTGGACCGGTGCTCAACGCATCCGGCACGTTCGACGCCATCGCTGCGCGGCGCGCCTTCGGCGCTGCGCTCGTCGAGCGGTTTCCCTTCGATGCCTTCGTCACGAAGACGGTCACCCTGGCCCCGCGTCAGGGCAATCCGCCGCCGCGGCTGTGGGAGACCGCCGCGGGCATGCTCAACTCGATCGGCCTGCCCAACAAGGGCCTCGACGGCTTCCTCGCACACGACCTGCCGCAGCTGGCCGACCTGCGGGTGCCGCTCGTGGTCTCTGTCATGGGCTTTGACCACGTCGAGCTCGCCGCGCTCGTCGAGGGGATCGGTGCCCGCCCGGAGGTGGCCATGATCGAGCTCAACGTGTCGTGCCCGAACGTCGAGACGGGCACGATCGTGGGAGCCGACCCGGGGGAGACGGCCGCTGCTCTCGACCACGTGCGCCCGCTCACCGACAAGCCCCTGGTGGTCAAGCTCACCCCGAACGCCATCGAGCCCGCCGCCGTCGCGGCAGCGGCGCAGGATGCGGGTGCCGACGGGATCTCGCTGATCAACACTCTGAAGGGCATGGCGCTGCATCCGCGCACCGGGGAGCCGTGGCTTGGCGGGAAGACAGGGGGCATGTCCGGCCCCGCCGTCCGGGCGGTGGCGCTCGAGCAGGTGGCGAGGGTGGCCGAGCGCGTCGAGCTGCCGGTGATCGGCATGGGGGGCATCTGCTCGGGGTGCGACGCCGCGGACTTCCTGGCCGCCGGCGCCACGGCCGTCGCCGTCGGCACCGAGAGCTTTCGCGATCCTGCGTCGGGTAGACGCATATCCGAGGAGTTGGCCGCGCTCGCGGCCGGCGGGAGGCTGAAGCCGCTCGCTGCCCGCGACACGTCGCTCTGACGGCCCCCGTTCCCCCGCAAACGGGCGAGTTTTGCCAGCGAAAACGCCTGCAAACCGTCAGCGAACGTCAACCATCCTCGACCTCACGTCGAGGTACAGGTGAATTGGGGAGGAAATCGGCGGGTAGGCGTCGACGCTGCGGATTCCGTGTGTATTATCGCCGCTCCATGTCGGCCGCCTCCGAAACCGCACCATCGAAGGGCTCTGCCGCCGGCCTGACCCCTGAGCGCTCACTCACGCAGCGCATGGACGCACTGCAACGCGCCAACGAGATCCGCACGCGCCGCGCGACGCTCAAGCGCGATCTCAAGGCAGGCCGGGCCAAGATCCATGGGCTTTTGCTGGACCCGCCGGAGTACCTGCAGACGGCCAAGGTGTTCGACCTGCTGCTGGCCGTTCCCAAGTACGGGCGCGTGAAGGTCAATCGCATCCTCACGCACTGCCGGATCTCCCCGAGCAAGACGATCGGCGGACTCTCCGAGCGCCAGCGCAACGAGCTCGTCTCTTACCTCCGGCGATAGTCCCCTCGCAGTCCCATACGCCGGTCCTCGTGATCACCGGACCCTCCGGAGTGGGCAAGGGGACGCTGATTCGTGGCCTGCTCGAGCGTATGCCCGGTCTCCAGATGGCCGTCTCGGCGACCACGAGGCGCCCACGCGAGGGTGAGGTCAACGGCCGCGAGTACCACTTCCTCGGGCGCCCGGACTTCGACCAGCGGGTCGAGAACGGCGAGTTCATCGAGCACGCCGAGTACGCTGGCAACCGCTATGGGACGCTGCGGTCCGAGCTCGAGCGTCCTGCCGACACCATCGTGCTCGAGATCGAGATCCAGGGGGCGCGCCAGGTGCGCCAGACCCTGCCGGCCGCGGTGCAGGTGTTCATCGCGCCACCATCGCTCGACGACCTCAAGCAGCGACTGATCGGGCGTGCCTCGGACTCCGACGATCAGATCGCCCGCCGGATGGACGTCGCGCCGGTCGAGATGGCCGCCAAGCGCGAGTTCTCGCGGGTCGTTGTGAACGAGGACCTGGACGCCGCGCTGGATGAGCTCGCTGCCATCGCCGCTACGCTGTACGCCCCCGACCAGACGGATTCCCCTTGATCAAGCCGCGCCTGGACACCCTTCTCGAGCAGGTCGACTCTCACTACGCCTGTGTGCTCGTGGCCGCGAAGCGCGCCCGCCAGATCAACTCGTACTACCACAACCTCGGTGAGGGAACCTTCGACGAGTACCCGCCGCCGATGGTGGAGACCGGCTCGAAGAACTACCTGAAGATCGCCCTCGATGAGGTCGCCGAGGGCAAGATCAAGTACCGCTACAGGGACTGACAGCGGCGCCTGCCGGCGTCCTCCTTCGCTCGCCTCCTGTTCGCAGGCTTCGCTCAGTGCGTCCTTGGGCACGCTTGCTCTCAGTCCCTGTAGTCCCACCAGGGCTGAGGTACCGTTAAGGAGCCATGGCTCGCATCCTCGTAGGCGTCACGGGCGGCATCGCCGCCTACAAGGCGGTCGAGCTCGTCCGCCTGGCCACCAAGGCCGGGCACGCCGTGCGGGTCGTGCAGACGCCGGCGAGCCTGAGCTTCGTCGGTCGGGCGACGTTCGAGGCGATCACGGGCGCGCCCGTGTTGGTCGACGAGCTCGAGCCCGACCCGGCGAGGGGCGCCTTTCCCGGCGATCCGATGCCCGTCCACGCGGCGATCTCCCATCTCGAGCTGGTCGCCCGCGCCGACGTGTACGTGATCGCGCCCGCCTCGGCCAACACGCTGGCAAAGCTCGCCGGGGGCCACGCCGACAACCTGCTGTCGAGTACCGCACTGGCCAACACGGCCCCGCTCGTGCTCGCGCCCGCGATGAACAATCACATGTGGGATCACCCGGCCACGCGCGCCAACGTCGAGACGCTGCGCCTGCGAGGCGCCCGCATCGTCGAGCCCGAGACCGGCGAGCTGGCCTCGCGGGGAGAGCACGGGGCGGGACGCCTTGCCGAGCCTGTGACTGTGCTCACGGCGGTGCTCGACGCCATCGCGGGAGTCGAGCCTCCCGGCTGCGAGCCGCGATCGCTCGACGGCTCGCGTGTGCTCGTCTCGGCCGGGGGCACACGCGAGCCGATCGACTCGGTGCGCTTCATGGGCAACCGGTCGTCCGGCCGCATGGGCGTCGCGCTGGCGGCCGAGGCGGCCCGGCGCGGTGCCGAGGTCACGCTGGTCGCCGCCAACCTGGCGGTGCCCGCGCCCGAAGGAGTGCGCACGGTCTCGGTCGAGACGGCCGCCGAGCTCGAGCGGGCGGTACGCATGGAGTTCCCGACCTCGGACGTCCTGCTGATGGCCGCCGCCGTGGCGGACTTCCGTCCCGCGGCCACCGTCGATCACAAGATCAAGAAGGCCGGCCGCGGCCACCTGACCATCGAGCTCGAGGCCACCACGGACGTCCTCGCGGCGGTCGCGGCCGAACGGTTGCCGGGTCAGACGCTCGTGGGCTTCGCCGCCGAGCACGGCGAGAACGGTCTCGAGCGCGCGCGCGACAAGTTGGCCCGCAAGGGGCTCGACGCAGTGGTGCTCAACGACATCGCCCGGTCAGACATCGGCTTCGACGCGGCGGCGAACGAGGCGGTGTTCGTGACGCCCGGCTCGGAGGTGGCAATCCCCTTCGCGGACAAGGCCGTGGTGGCCGGCAGGGTGCTCGACGGCGTTGAGGCTCTTCGCGCGTGCGAGGCAGCCCGCTCGTGAACGCGGGCCCGGACCGCAGCGACGAGGAGAGGGGAGAGGAGGTCTATGACCTCTATACGCGGGGATCGGCGCTGCTCGAGGCGGGCGACTTCGCCGCTGCGGCGATCCCACTCGAGCGTGCACGGCTGATGGAGCCGGGCAAGACCTCCATACGCGAGGCGCTCGGGCGGGCCTACTTTCGCTGCGGCCGCTTCGAGCAGGCCGGCAAGGAGTTCGCCGCCGTGGTCGAGCAGGCACCGGTGAACGACTTCGCTCACTTCTGCCTCGGCAAGGCGCTCGCCAAGACGGGTCGGCCGCGCGAGGCGCGCATGCACGCGACGCTCGCCGCGACGATGCGTCCCGACCGCGCCGACTACCGCGCCCTGCGCGACCGGCTGCGCGCCACGTAGGCATCGCGCTGCCTACCCCGACGCGCTGCGCGCGACTGATGCATTTGGGGGTCCCGGGTCCCCCAAAACTCAACAGCCGTGGGCAAAGCGCAGTGTCGACTTCAAGAAACCGGGCCGACGAAGCGCCGCGCACACCCTCCAGGGTTAGGGCTCGATTGCCTGTCCCGAACCGTGTCTGAGGCCGTTAGGCAGGGTCGCGAGAGCCGTGGAGAAATTCCGGGGCCATGTCCGCCCCGTTGGGCCAGACGATCGTGCCGATGTCGGCGTCGATCCGCACCTGGCGGAATAGATCCGGATCCTTCTTCAGCGGCTCGAACACCGGACCCCAGAGCTCTGCTTCGAGATCGAGCTCGCGCTCACTCCCGTCGTTGAAGCAAAGGCGCAGGCTGAAGCCTTCGAGAGGTTCGACGTCGGTGATCGAAATCAGCTCCGTGTGGACGGTCATGGCAGTGGATCGATGGTATCGAGCGGTTCGCGGGATCTCGCGCGCTCCCAGTTGCGTTCGAGTTCCACCCGGTGAAGCTGTGTCCACTCACGGACGAGTCGGTAGGCGCGCCGGGGAAGATGGCCCTCGAACATTTCAGCAGTGTCGATCGCGATCTTGGCCTCTTGTCCGGCGTACCTGGCGTGCAGGTGCGGCGGGTTGTGATCGCGGAAGTACATGGCGATGATGATGCCGTAGAACTCGCTGATTCGAGGCATTGGCCAAGGATGGGCCAATGTCCGGACAGCGTCGCGAACCATCTCCCCCAACCAGGCAAGTCTGACCTGACCGAACCTGAGCCAAATGGGCGTCCTTAGAGCAAAATCGACCGAACATCCCCGCAGATGGGCCACTCATCAGCCGTGACAAAACACAGTCCGTGCGGCGGTAGCGTTACGCCTGTAAGGCGTAGTGCTACCGCGCAGGATCCAGCCAGCCGCCGCCCGTGGCCTGCGCCGCCGGCTCGCGGCGGCGCTGCTGGTACTCGCGTACCGCCACCGCGCCCTCGACCACCAGGCCGAGCAGGCGATCGATGTCCGGCTCGCCCACGACCGCGCTGGCCGGGAGGTCGGCGTGCACCCAGATCTCGTGGTCCTCGGTGCAGCCGAAGCGGGCCATGCGCGTCTGACGGTTCCACCACAGCAGCATCCACGGGTCGATCGCCTCGGGGTCGCTCAGGGCATGGGCCTGGGCGCGCACCATGCCGTCCACCAGCACGATGCCCACGTCCAGTGGCCAGCCCGCGGTGTGCTCGGCGGCCACGGTCACGCCCCATTCGCCATGCGCGAGGCGCCGGGTGGCGCCCGGAAGCTCGTCAACGAACGTGTCAATCACATCGACTGCGGCCATCTGACAGACAGTACGGTGCCGGGCGTGCGGGCGATCGTCCAGCGGGTGAGCGGGGCGTCGGTGACCGTCGACGGTGAAGCCATCGCCGCAATCGGCCGCGGGCTGCTCGTGCTGCTCGGCGTTACCGCGAGGACACCCCCGACCACGTCGAGCGGATGGTGCGCAAGCTCGCCGGCCTGCGTGTGTTCGAAGGCGACGGCGGGCGCATGAACCGGGGCTTCAAGACGGGGACGGCGAGGTACTCGTGGCTAGCCAGTTCACCCTGTGCGGCGACGCCCGCAAGGCAACCGGGCGGGTTCGCCGACGCGGCGCTCGCGGAGGTCGCCCAACGCTCCACCAAACGGTCCGCAAGGGCTCGCGCCCAGGGCGGGGGGTCGGCGCGCACATGGACCTAGTGGTATCTCCGGCTAATTGCTTGCCGGTTGCAGGAATCGGTTGTTGTGCACGCGAATTGCCTCATCGTCTGGGTTCGGTGACGATGGAGGCGGCGATGGCAGCGCATGCGAAGCGGATCGAGATCGTGGCCGAAGACCGGCCGGTGCTTGAGCGATGGGCGGGTGCGCGTGCGACCGAGCGGCGCCTCGTCGATCGCGCGAGGATCGTGCTGATGGCCAGCGAGGGCTGGCCGGCAAGCGAGATCGCCGAGCGGGTTGGGTGCTCGCTTCCGACGGTCAAGACGTGGCGTGCTCGCTACGAGCGCGACCGCTTGGACGGGCTCAGGGACATGCCCAAGTCGGGTCGACCGCTGACGTTTGGCCAGGACGTTCGCGCCAGGCTGATCGCGCTGGCATGCACCCGTCCGCCTGACACTCAGGAGGGCGTCAGGCGTGAGCGCTGGACGCATCGCGAGCTCGCCGAGCAGGTCGGGATGTCGGAGTCTCAGGCGCACGACATCCTGCGTGGCGCTGACGTGCGTCCGCACCTGACCGAGTACTGGGTGATGAGCGAACTGGGCCCCGATTTCGACGCGCAGGCCGCCGAGGTCTGCGGCCTGTACCTCGACCCGCCACACAACGCGATCGTCGTCTCGATCGACGAGAAGACCTCGATCGCCGCTCGCCAGTCCGCCAGACCCGACGTGCTCACCCGGTCTGGCAAGCCCGCCCGCCGCGACAGCGAATACCTGCGCAACGGCACCACGAACCTGTTCGCGGCGCTGGCGGTGCACTCCGGGACGGTCGCCGGAATGACCGCCCAGACACGCAACCAGTTCGACTTCATCGCCTTCCTTGACCAGCTCGAGACCGAGATCCCCCAAGGCCAGCAGGTGATCGCGATCCTTGACAACCTCTCCACCCACAAGACCCCGAACGTTCAAGCCTGGCTGGACGAGCACCCGCGCTGGCAGATGGTCTTTACGCCCAAGCACGCCTCGTGGCTTAACCAGGTCGAGATCTTCTTCTCGATCCTCACGCGCGGGCTGCTCAAACACGGCCAGTTCGCCGGGCCCGACGACCTCGCCACCCAGATGCTGGCGTTCGTCGAGCACCACAACCTCACCGCCCGGCCGTTCGCCTGGACATACACCGGCAAAGTCCTCACCGCATGAGACAAACAACTAACCGGACAGACCACTAGACCCTAGCCCGAGTCAGTGTCGGCATCGGGCTGGCTCGGTTTCGCCAGGAGAGTCAATCCACCGAGTCTCGGTGCCCGACCTCCAGATGCGACCCCGGATAAGCAACGCCGTCAGGTTCTACCGACGAAAGCGACAGCAAGGTCGTCGCTGCCATCGGGCCGGACCCGGTGTACATAGGAGGTCTCTGCCAGTCGCTCAGTATCCTTGTGCAGAGTCTCCATGAGCTCCGGAAACCCAGATGTGCGACCAACAGGATCATCGCTTCCGGGCAGCAGTCTGGGATGCAATGCGAACCCGTATATGCCTCCAGGGCCCAGCAGGTTAAGGGCGCACTGCAGTACCTGAGCCGGTACGTGGCCAATCCCGATCGCGGACAGTGCCAGGAGCGCGGTCGGCTGGTGCCGAGTGAGCGGTTGGGACTCCTCATCAGTCCACGCGCCGAGGTCCCCGACGAGATAGTCGTCATAGGTGCCTGGCCGATCGCGCTCGGCGGCCATGCGCGCCATTGGCTCGAGATCGACTCCATAGAGCTCGCCGATGCCGAGGTCGCGCAGGGCTTGTCCGCCGAGACCGTTGCCGGCGCCAAAATCCACCACGCGTTGCTCAGCTGGGTCGAGGTGCTCTGCCGCCAGCACTTCGCCGTAGAGCCGCACAACTTCTGCGGTCGATCGCATTCGCAGCGTGTCGTGGAACACGTGCTCGTACAATCCGGGGACCGCGTAGATGGCCGCGTAATCGTGGAATGCGATCCGGGTACGGGTATCCGGGGGGCCGAACTCAATCCACTCCTCGGCGTCCGGCGAGAAGGTGAGCGTACCGAGTTCCGGGGCTGCTTGAGCCGCCACGATCAATCGCTCATCGGGTTCTCGTCGGCCCGACCCGTGCCGGCACGGCCATCGTCGCGCGCGCTTGCAGCTCGGAAGCGAACGACCTGGTGGGTTCCGTCGCAAAACGGGCGGTTGCGTGACTTTCCGCACCGACAGAGGGCGATCGGGGCCCGACCGGTCTCGATCGGATTGCCGTCCTGGTCAAGCAACATGAACCCACCCCGGACGATGAGCGGCCCGTCCCGGTAAGGGGTGATCGTCGGCTCGATCTCGCTCACGCTCCGGCACCTACGGTCACGAGCGGGGGCAAGAGGGCTGCAGATCCCTGGGACCAGGCCTTCAAGAGCATGGACGCCCAGCGTCCCTCCAGCGCGATCAGCGCTCGAGCGCCGAACAGAATGTCGCCGGCCACCTCGGGTTCGTCACGGGCCAAACCTCCCGCCAGGTCGACCGCCGCGACGCTCTCGTGGACCGCGTCGGCCTCCACATGCTCGTCGAAGAAAGCCGTGGCGCGCGGATCGTCGGGGCCCAACCGGCGGGCGGCGTCGCCATAGCGACGATTGGGCACCGACGATGTCATCTCGAACAGCGCGAGATGACCGATGATCGCCCCGCGCCAACGGCGATGCAGCCCGAAGAACGACATGAGGTTGACGGTGGCCAGGGTCGACGCTGGCAGGCGTTCGACGTAGGCGCCATAGCGGGAGTCGAGCCCGAACGCGTCCATCGCATCCGCGAACAGCCGGGCGTGGATACGCTCGGCTCGCCCGCCCCCGTATTCGTCCGCCTGAATTTCCACCAGTGCGGCCTTGGGCCGGCCGCTCAGTCGCGGCAACGCCCACGAGTGCGGGTCGGCCTCCTTGAGTTGGTAGGCCGATCGGTGCATGAGAAACTCGCGGAATTGGTCGGCGCTGCCCTCGCGCTGGAGGTGGTGAGACAGGGACGGGCTGTCGTCTGAGTCGGCGATCGCGCGGAGCGCGAGGTCCATCTCGGCCCAGTCCTCGCCCCCACCTGGCTCCGGCGTTCCCACGAGCTCGACCAGCTGAGCCAAGAACTGCTCCTCTAGACGACCGCGAAGCTCGAGGAGAGACGGTGACCATTCCCACGCCTCGTCTACCCCCGCGAGCCCGCGGTAGTGCAGCTCGTAACAGCAGTAGAGCGCGAGCTGCATGTCCTCGTCCACGAGCGGATCGCCACCCTCGGGCAGGTCGATCGCGTCCAACCGTCGAGGTGAACGCCGAAGGGTGTCCAACAGCAGTTCGGAGACTTCGCCGCGAGCCGCCGGCAGACCTGGCGATTGCGTCACTTGGTGGCGAGATCGCGCTCGGCTGCCTTGAGGACACCGGCGCGGTTCTTGTGGGCGCGCTCGTAGGAGACCACGGTCCGTACGGTGTCGTCGTCCGCGGCCCGGACTGCCTTGGCGACCTCGGCAACCGAGAGCTCGTCGTACGAGGCCCAGGGCTCATCACCGCGTAGGACAGAGATCCGTTCGAGCACCGTGGTGCGGTTCTCGTTCTTGCGCTCGTAGGTGTCCACCTTCGCGAGCTCAATCTGAGACAGGTCAGTGAGCCGTCCGGTGATCTCATCCGCAGTGCGGTCGTCATAGCGGGCGATCGCGAGGTCCCCTTGCGCCGCGACAGCGCCTTTGGCCCGACCCTCGGCCTGCGTGATCCCGGGGATCTTGCGGGCCTGACGGGCGGTCGACTTGGCCCGTGCCTTGCCATCGCGGGCGGCCTTGTCGACGGTCTTCTTCGCATCACGCGCAGTGTCGGCTGCGCCAGTCGTCGAGACCTCGAATGACGATTCGCCATCCACCTCGGCTCTGATCACGGCGTCGGCGAGCTGTGGCAGCTCGCCAAGCACGCGGTCGAGCATGTCCTGCTCGTCCTGGCGAATTGACGCGGCCAGATCGGCCGTACGCTCGTCCCCCACCGCCCGAGTGACGCGTTCGAGTGCGGTATAGGTCGCGATCTCGAGCGCCTCGGTGGCGCAGGCGTCCTTGGCGTTCTTGAGCACTTTCTCCTCTCCGCTTGCGCCGCGGACGAGATCGAGCGGGGTCTTGGCAAGGCCAGGGCCTGGCCAAGGGCGCCCTCGACGACGGCGACCGCGATGTGGACGGGGTTCGTCGAGCTCACCGAGGTGCTTTTCCAGCCCGCTGCGGTAGGAGCCGGTGGGCGTCATCGCGATCTGGGACTGCAGCATGCGTGTGAGCGCGAGCTCGGTCACGTGCGCCTCAGTCAGGTACTGCACGATCTTCTGCGTTGATTGACTCATTTGGGGCCTTTCA
>JBBPXW010000123.1:0-4675 GCA_038200525.1 Solirubrobacterales bacterium
AGCTCAATCGCAGCAGCAGCCCGCGGCATCCACCAACCGTACCCGAACTCCCTTACATATACAAGGGACTAACGGAACGCTGCACTAGCCCGCCAAGCCGCCGAGCTGGCCACCGCCGTGCTCGAACGGCGCCAGGACCTGCGCACGAACATGGTGGTCGGCCAGGTGTGCGCGACGGCTACGGATCTCCTCCGCGGCACCGGCCTCGACACCGAGGCGGCGCAGCTGAAGGTGCGGCCGCCGGAGGCGGAGTGACGATACCATCAGTGATACCATCGCAGCCATGCCCATGACCCTTCGCCTCAACGACGAGGAAGCCGATGCCCTCCGCCGCCGGGCCGAGCGGGAATCCCGCTCGATGCAGGATGTCGCGCGACAGGCTGTGCGCGAGTACGTCGAGAGCACCAGCCGCACGGAGCTCCTCGATCAGGTGCTCGACGAAGAGCTGCCCCGGTATACCGAGGCGCTCGACCGCCTCGGGCAGTGATCTACCTCACGCTGGACGAGCTCCTCCACATAGCTGATCGCGTGATCGAAGGGGATGTCGCAGTCCGCGACCACGGGCTGCTCGACTCAGCGCTGACGCGGCCGCAGGCCTCGGCATTTGGCGAGGACGCCTATCCGACGCTCGAGGAGAAAGCCGCTGCGCTGCTGCACTCCATCGTTCGCAATCACGCGCTGGTGGACGGCAACAAGCGGTTGGGACTGGCCGCGACGATCGCCTTCCTCGGCCTGAACGGCCGACGGCTCACCCTCACAGAAGACGACGCCTACGACTTCGTCATCGCCGTTGCCACCGGTGAGCTCGATGAGGTGAGCGAGATCGCTGCCCGGTTGGCCGAGGCAACCGAAGCCCGCTAGTCAGTCCGTCAGGCCTCGCCGCGCGCGGCTGCCGCGTCCGCCGCGTCGGCGCCCGTCTTCGTCAACAGCATCGACGAAGCCCCGCCTTCGAGCACGCGACGCACCAGCCTCGGAGCAACCAGCCGCAGCACGCCGATCAGGCCGTAGGGCCTCGGCACGTAGCGCTCGGCTTCGCCGAGAAGGCCGGCGTCGAACACTGCCTCGGCCGCCTTCCGGGGCGTAGAGACCATCCAGCGAGTGAGCAGCTTTTCGGTGAGCTCGCGGGCCGGGAAGCCCTCCGTCTGGATGAAGCCGGGCAGCACGAGGCCGACGTGCACTCCGTGGGCGATCTCCTCCGCCCGCAGCGAGTCGGTCCAGCCGGCCAGCGCGAACTTGCTCGCCGAGTAGGCGCCCGCGCCCGGACGTGCGATCCGTCCGGCCGTGCTCGAGACGTTGACCACCGCGCTCGGCGCCGATCGCCGCAGCAGCGGCAGCATCGCCTCAGTGACCCGAACGACCGAGTCGAAGTTGAGCTCCATCGTGCGCTTGACGTTGTCGTAGCCTGCCTCCTCGAAGGTGCCACGCCACGAGGCGCCGGCGTTGTTCACGAGCAGCGACAGTCGCTCGTGGTGCTCGCCGACGTGTGCCAGCACCCGCCCGGGCGCGTCCTCGTCGGTGAGGTCGCACGCCACGTAGGTGGTGGGCGCCGGCAGCTGCGCCGCCAGCGCACGCAGCCGGTCCTCGCGCCGCGCCACGAGCACGAGCTCGGCCTTGGGCTCGAGTGCGATCCGGCGCGCCACGGCCTCGCCGATCCCGCTCGATGCGCCGGTGATCAGGGCGACGTGAGGTGGGTGCGGGCGGGGGCCGGTCGATGCCATCGCGCCGATGATGACGAAGCGCGCCCGACGGCGGCTCGCGGCCGCCGGGCGACTGCCGCCGATCAGTTCTTGCGCGCCCGGGACTTCGGCTTTGCCTTGGCCTTCGTGGCCTTCGACTTCGTGGTCGACTTGGTTGTCGACTTCGACTTGGTGGCGGCTGACTTCGACTTCGTGGTGGCTGCCTTGGGCTTTGCCTTCGCCTTGCCCGCCTTGGGCTTTGCCTTGGCCCTGCTCGCCGCCGGCTTTGACTTGGCCTTGCTCTTCGTGGCCTCGGAGTCGGCGCCGCTCGCTACCGCCTTGCCGGCCGCCTTGAGTGCACCCCCCGCTGATCGGGCTGCCGCCTTGAGCGCGCCGCCTGCCTGCTTGGTCGCCTGCTTGGCGTCGGTGCCGCTCTTCTTTGCGGCGTTCTTCTGTCGCGTGGCCGCTGCCTTCTTGGCGGCTGCCGAACGGTCTGCCTTCTTCTGCTGGGCCATGTACCTCGTGCTCCCCTTGGGTTGCTGACGTGCGGGGAGCATCGCACTCGAACCGACAACGCGCGGCGGGACTGCCGCGCGCGCGAGAAGCCGGTCCGTTGCTAGCGTTCCGCCACTTGACTGCCATCGTCCCCAAGGAGACGGAAGAGCGGTCCGATCCGACGGCTGCGCCCGCGCTCATCGTCGAAGCCGCAGACAAGGAGTTCCGCCTTCCCCACCACCGGTACTCCACCCTCAAGGAGCGTCTGCTGCACCCGCGGGCAGAGCGCAGCCACGACCGTCTGCACGCCCTTCGAGACGTCAGCTTCGAGGTGGCAACGGGCGAGTTCTTCGGGATCGTCGGACGTAACGGAAGCGGCAAGAGCACGCTGCTCAAATGCCTCGCCGGGATCTATCGCCTCGACGGGGGCCGGATCGCCATCGACGGTCGCGTGTCGCCCTTCATCGAGCTGGGGGTCGGGTTCAACCAGGAGATGGCGGCACGCGACAACATCATCCTCAACGGCGTGATGCTCGGCTTGACGCCGAAGGCCGCACGGGATCGCGTCGACGAGGTGATCGCCTTCGCCGAGCTCGAGGACTTCACCGAGCTCAAGCTCAAGAACTACTCCTCCGGCATGCAGGTTCGTCTGGCCTTCGCCGTGATGGTCCAGGTGGATGCCGACGTGCTGCTGATCGACGAGATCCTGGCGGTGGGTGACGCCGCCTTTCAACAGAAGTGCTTCGACGTGTTCTTCCGCCTTCGCGACGAGGGCAAGACCATCATCCTCGTCACACATGACATGGCGGCGGTCGAGCGCTTCTGCCACAGGGCGGTGCTGCTCGAGGAGGGCCGGGTGGTCACGCTCGGCGATCCCGCCACCGTCGCCGACCGGTACCTCGCCCTCAACTTCGAGCCCGGCGCCCCAGAGGATCCCGCCGCCTTCGGGGGCGAGCGCGGCGGCGACGGCGACGCGCGGGTGACCAGGGTCTGGCTCGAGGACGGGGAGGGCGATCGCCCGAACGCCTTTCCCCAGGGCGAGCGGTGCGTGGTCCGCGCTCACGTGCGCTTCGAGGGCGAGCTGCGCGACCCCGACTTCGCCGTGGCCTTCGTGAACGCCGACCGCCAGAACGTGTTCGTGGCCACCACCGCCACCGAACGCGAGGCGGCCGGCGACTTCGCACCCGGTGACGAGGCCGTGTTCACCGTGGCCTTCGTCAATGCGTTTGCGCCCGGTCGCTATGCCATATCCACCCTGATCACCCGCCGGGGTGGCGGGAACGCCGCCGTCGACCGCCTCGAGAACATCTCCACGATCGTGGTCACGGGCGCCCGTCCGGGCGGAGGGCTCGTCGACCTTCCTCACGAGGTGTCCATCGAGCGAGTGGCCGGGGCACCCTCGTGAGCAGCCCCGTGGCAAGGACTGGGCCGCGCGAGGTCACGGGCCCATCGGCGTTCGGCGGCGGCGAGCTGCGCCGGTTCGCCGCCCTCACCTGGTCGCTCGCACTGATGGAGTTCAAAGTGCGCTACTTCGGCTCCCTGCTTGGCTACCTCTGGCAGCTGGTGCGCCCGCTGATGCTCTTCGGCGTCCTGTACGTGGTGTTCACGCAGTTCGTGAAGTTCAATGCCGGCGTCGACTACTTCCCGGCCGTGCTGCTCAGCTCGATCGTGCTCTACACCTTCTTCTCGGACGCCACCAGCAGCTCGCTGACCTCGGTGCTCGACCGCGAGAACCTGGTGCGAAAGATTCAGTTCCCGCGCGTGGTGGTGCCGCTTGCGACCGTGCTGAACGCCTTCTTCAACCTGATCACGAACCTCGGCGCCGTGGCCGTGTTCATCGTGGCCACCGGGGTGCGCCCCCACTGGACGTGGATCGGGTTCCCGGTGCTTGTCCTGTGCTTGGCCACCCTGGCCGTTGGCACATCCCTGCTGCTCTCCGCCCTCTACGTTCGCTTTCGCGACGTGCGCCCGATCTGGGAGATCGTGCTGCAGCTGCTGTTCTACGGGTCACCTATCCTCTACGCCATCGAGGTGGTTCCGAGCGACGCGGCCCGGCAGCTGATCATGTGCAATCCGGTCGCGGCGATCCTGCAGCAGAGCCGCCACTGGCTCATCGATCCCGACGCGCTGAGTGCCCCCCAAGCCATCGGCGGAACCGCCCGCATGCTCATCCCGATAGGAATCTCGATCATCATCTGCCTGCTCGGCATCTGGTACTTCGCCCGCGAGGCGCCCCGGATCGCCGAAGATGTCTAGCGGCGCAGCGAGTCGCCTCTTTCCGGGCGATCCGAAGGTGTGGCGCGTGGCGGCCGTGCTCGGGTTCCTGCTTGGCGCGCTGCTCTTCCAACAGGTGGCGCTCGTCAAGCGCGACTACTACACGGGCTCCAACAGCGTGTCCAACCGGACGCCGGTCACGACGGCGAACGCCCGGAGCAAGGTCTGTCTCCCGGGCGTGTGGGTGCCAGCAGGCACCGGTCGGGTTCGATTCAGCGTGTTGCCGGGCA
>JBBPXW010000124.1:0-8187 GCA_038200525.1 Solirubrobacterales bacterium
CTGCCCCGAGCACGCGCTGCAGGCTGCTCGTCTTCGGGCGGTACTCGGCCATCAGCGGGGCAAGACTACGCCTCGCAGCGGGTCACTACGCGCCCGTCGCGGCATTACCGGGTATACTCGACCCATGGCCAAGGTGATGGTGTCGTTGCCCGATGATCTGCTCGGCTCGCTCGACGCCGAGGCCGCCCGCCAGAGAACCACGCGCAGTGGGCTGCTGCGCCACTACGTCGACGAGGGCCTGCGCGACCGGGGGCAAGCGCGCGCGCGGCGCGTGGAGCAGCTGATGGATACCTCGGGACGTCACGGAGGCAGAGGCGTGGACGACCTGAAGCGTCACCGTCCCCCGGTGTGACCCTCTGGTTCGCTGACGCCAGCGTGCTCTTGGCTCGAGAGGACGCCGACGACGATCAGCACGAAGCGGCGCGCGAGCTGCTCTCAGGTCCGGTGGCATTGGCAACGCTCGACTTGGCTTTCTACGAAGTCGGCAATGTGGCTGTCCGAGCGTGGCGTGACGTTGAGGCGGCCCATCGCCTGCACGGCTTGGTGGATGCAATCGCGGGCGACGGTGGCCTGATCCGCGTCGATGCGGCGCTCACCGCGCACGCCGTCGCGATCGCGGAGCGCGAAGGCGTGTCGGTCTACGACGCCGCCTATGTGGCTGGAGCTTTAACCGCAGGTGCCCGGTTGGTCAGCTGCGATCTGCGCGACCTCGTCGGCCGCGACCTCGCCGTGACACCGCGACAGGCCCGGCAAGCTGCGTGAACACCGCCCGCCGTTCCGGGCGCCGGGGCCCGATGCGGGAAAGGCAACGCAGGCCGGAACCAGACCGGGATCTACACCAGGAACGGAATGATCAGGATCGCCACGATGTTGGCCACCTTGATCATCGGGTTGATGGCGGGGCCGGCGGTGTCCTTGTAGGGGTCGCCGACGGTGTCCCCGGTGATCGAGGCCTCGTGGGCCTCGGAGCCCTTGCCGCCGAACTCGCCGTCCTCGATCAGCTTCTTGGCGTTGTCCCATGCGCCGCCACCGGCAGTCATGGAGACCGCGGTGAAGAAGCCGACGATGATCACGCCGATCAGCAGCCCGCCGAGGGCTTGGTATGACAGCACGCCGACCACCACCGTCACCACGATCGGAATGAGCGCCGGAAGGATCATCTCCTTCTGGGCCGCCGCGGTCACGATCGACACGCAGTTGGCGTAGTCGGGCTTCTCGGAGTAGTCCATGATGCCCGGCTTCTCCTTGAACTGGCGCCGGACCTCGTCCACCACCAGTCCTCCGGCGCGGCCGACGGACTCGATCGAGAGCGACACGAACAGGAACACCATCATGCCGCCGATGAGCAGGCCGACGAGCACCGGGGGCTGGGAGATGTCAAAGCCCTTCAACGGACCGCCTCCCGACTTGGCCGCCTCGGCCCGGAGCTCCTCGACGAAGGCCGCGAACAGCACCAGGGCGGCGAGCACGGCGGAGCCGATCGCGTAGCCCTTGGTGACGGCCTTGGTGGTGTTGCCGACCGCGTCCAGGGGATCGGTCACGTCACGAACGTCCTGGGGAAGCTCCGCCATCTCGGCGATGCCTCCCGCATTGTCGGTGATCGGGCCGAAGGCGTCGAGCGCCACGATCAGGCCGGTGAGCGACAGCTGCGCCATCACGGCCACACCGATGCCGTAGATGCCTGCGAGCTCGTTCGCGGCCAGGATGCCGAGCGCCAGCACGATGGCAGGGGCGGCGGTGGACTGGAAGCCCTGGGCCAGACCCTGGATGATGTTGGTCGCATGACCGGTCTGGGAGGCGCGCGCGGTGCTCTTGACCGGGTTGAAGCGGGTCGAGGTGTAGTAGTCGGTGATCACGAAGAGGAAGGCGGTGATGCCGATCCCGATCAGCGAGCAGAGCCAGAACTGAATGCCGCTTGCAGCGGTCGAGCCGCCGCCGGTGATCAGCGTCGAGGCGCCGTCCTTGAATGTCAGGTCGTTCATCAGCCACAGCGAGATGGGCAGGAACGCCAAGGCGGCGAGCACGCCGGACACGATCAGACCCTGGTACAGCGCGCGCTCGACGTTGCCCGAGCTGCTCTTGACCGCGAAGGTGCCGATGATCGATGCGACTATGGACACGCCGCCGATCACGAGTGGGTAGACCGACACGGCACCGATCTCGTTGAACGTCAGGACACCGAGCAGCATCACGGCGACGGCGGTCACGGCGTAGGTCTCGAACAGGTCGGCGGCCATGCCGGCGCAGTCGCCCACGTTGTCGCCGACGTTGTCTGCGATCACGGCCGGGTTGCGGGGGTCGTCCTCGGGGATGCCGGCCTCGATCTTGCCGACGATGTCGGCGCCGACGTCAGCGGCCTTGGTGAAGATGCCGCCGCCCAGCCTGGCGAACACCGAGATCAGCGAGCCGCCGAAGCCGAGGCCGACGAGGGCATCGATGGCGTCCTTCTCGTTCACACCGGCGAGCAGCAGCACCCCGTAGTAGCCGGCGACACCCAGCAGCGCAAGGCCGGCGACCAGCATGCCGGTGATCGCACCGCCCTTGAACGCCACGTCGAGGGCCGCGCCCACGCCGCCGCGGGCCGCCTCGGCCACGCGGGTGTTGGCCCGCACCGACACGTTCATGCCGATGAAGCCGGCTGTGGCCGAGAAGGCACCGCCGATGGCAAAGCCGATGGCCGTCTCGATGTCGAGCGCGATCGCTAGGACGACCACCAAGATCACGGCCACGATGCCGATGATCTGGTACTGGCGCTTGAGATAGGCCTGTGCGCCCTCCTGCACCGCCGTGGAGATGTCCTGCATCGCCTGGGTGCCTGGCGACTTGGCCAGGAGCCAGCGTGAGGTGGTGAGGCCGTAGACCACCGCAGCGCCGGCACAGACGAGCGCGACGATGATCCCGTAGTCGGTCAGGAAGTCAGTCAAGGGGGTGTGTCCTCCGTAAGGTCAGTGAGATCGGCGGATCCGGGACGGATCCGCCACCGGGGCGTCGTAGGGGACGAGTGACGCTTCACCCGGAGCGAAAGCGGCGTGCAGCCTATCCCACCAGACCGGCGGCGCGCGGCTTCCTAGTGGACGATGGCACTGGAAAGCGCAGTGGAACAGGCATCTCGAGGCTGCTCGCCCACCCGTGGCACTGCCGCGAACAGAAGCGAGCGGAGCTTCTCGAGGTTTCCGGCGAACACCCGGAACGCTTCCTCGGCCGATACCGCCGGCACATCATCGCGGCCATCGAGACCGGCGTCGTAGTCGGTCACGACCGCCACGGTCGCGTAACACAGCTCGAGCTCCCGGGCCAGCCACGCCTCGGGGTACTGCGTCATGTTCACGACGTCCCAGCCCGCAGCCGCGAACCAGCGTGACTCCGCGCGGGTCGAGAATCGCGGCCCTTCGATCACCACGGCGGTGCCGCCGTCGACGGCGGGGAGCCCGAGCTCGGCCGCGGTCTTGAGCAGCACCGTGCGGAGGTCGGCGCAGTACGGATCGGCGGCCGAGACGTGTGTGGTGTGCGGCCCGTCGTAGAAGGTGTCCTCGCGCGACCGTGTGCGATCGACGAACTGATCGGCTACGACGAACGTCCCCGGCTCGAGCTCTGCCCTGAGCGATCCACACGCGCATGGACCGAGGATTCGACGGACGCCGATGTGGCGCATCGCCCAGATGTTCGCGCGGTAGTTGATGCGGTGCGGCGGCAGCGAGTGGTCATCGCCGTGGCGCGGCATGAACGCGACCGCCGTACCCTCGATCTCCCCTGTCCGGATTCGCGCGGATGGTGGCCCGTAGGGGGTGTCGAGCGCGACCTCCTCGACGTCGTCGAGCAGACGGTAGAGCCCCGAACCTCCAAATACCCCGACCACAACCCGCTCAGGCCCCGGGCGGGGTCCAGAGCTTGGCGCGCGCCTTGGCGCGCTCCTCATCCTCCGGGCTGGGCCCGTCGGGCTCCGGCCGGGGGGGCGGCGCCGTGGCCGGCTCGCCGGGCCCGCCCATGTCGGCAGCTCCCGGGGCGCCAGTGAGCTGCGCGAACGCCAGCTGCAGCTGGCTGAGCGCCTGACGGATCGGCTCAGACTGCTCGTCGGGACAGAGGGGCGCGAGCGCGCGGGCGGCGTCGATCGCCTTCTTGGCCTCGCCGAGGTCGACGTCTCCGGAGGGGTCCTCCCCCGGCTGAGCCGCGAGGCCAAGTCGGCGCCCGGCGAGGTTGATCAGCGTCGCCGTGGTCTGAAGGACCACGTCGTCCACACGGATGTTGCGCATCTGCTCGTCGAGCGCTGCGCGCAGCTCCTCCTCCGTGGGCTCTGGTCCTTCCTGTGCGCTCATGTCATCTCCCGGTCGGTTGGGCAACGGCGTCTCCAGCATACGTCCGGCGCGCGGTCTCGACCTCGGCGGCATAGGCCTCGGCGATCGACGCACCCTCACGCAGCGCCCTTCCCTGGCGCTGAGCGCCGTTTGACTCCGGCAGCGCTGGATCGAGCTTCAGACCCGATCGCGCCGGCTCGGTCCAGGCCAGCAGGTGGTCGGGGATCGAGGCGGCCGCGACCAGCTCGCCGCGATCCAGGTCGATCATCTCGCCGTCCATGCCGTACCGGATCGCGCGCCAGAGATTCTCCTCGATCAGGCGGCCCGGCTGATGCTCGGCCGCGATTTTGTCGTCGTGATCGAGCGCCGCCTGGGCGACGCACGCCACGATCAGCTCGGCGAGGGCGGTGGAGTCCTCGGCACTCGACTGCGCGTCGCAGATGCGGACCTCCACGGTGCCGAACGAGTGATGGGGACGCACGCTCCACCACAGCTGGGTGTGCTCGACGATCGAGCCGGTGCGGACGAGCAGGTCCACGTAGTCCGACCACGCCGCGAAGGTCTCGAACGGCTCCGGGATCCCGCAGCGAGGAAAGCTCTTGGTGAATATCTGGGTCCGGGCCGACTGGAGGCCCGAGTCGCGGCCGTCGAGGAAGATCGAGTTGGCCGACAGCGCGAGCAGCTGCGGCAGGACAGGCCGCAGCCGGTCGCAGACCGCAACCGCGCGGTCAGCGCCCTCGATGCCCACGTGCACGTGGAGGCTGAAGGTGTTGTTGCGCCAGGCGACATATTTCAGACCGTCCTCCACCCGGTGGTAGTGGTCGGTGTCGATCACGGTCTGCTCCTGCCACGGGCTCCATGGGTGCGTGGCGGTGGCCGAGAGCAGGGCGTCCTGGCGCGCTGCAAGCGCGAACAGGCGAGCGCGCGCATCACGCTGACGGGCGGCAGCGTCGGCGAAGTTCTCCCCACGGCCGGACGTGATCTCGATCTCCGACTCGATCAGCTCCCCGGCCACCGACTCAGCCAGCAGGGGGTCGTCCGAAGCGGCGTCACGCAGCTCCACGAAGCGGGGCGTCAGGTCGCGCGTGACCGGGTCGAGGATGCCGAACTCCTCCTCCAGCCCGACCGTGAAGTCCTTGGAGTCGTCGAAGACCGCCCGGGCCCGGGCCATGTCCAACGTCGAGTCGGTCATGCGCTCAGGCCAGATAGAAGTACAGGGCGTACAGCAGGTCGACGGCGGGCGAGGACGCATGCACCGTGACCTCGGGCGGCACCTGCAGCAGCGCCTCCGAGTAGTTGAAGATGATCTTGACGCCCGCCTGGACGAGGTCGTCGGCGACCTCCTGTGCAGCGGCCGTGGGAACAGCGATGACACCCACCACGATCTGGTCCTGCTCGACGACGGCCGGCAGGTCCTCGAACGAGCGAACGGTGAGACCTTCCTTGACCTCGGTGCCGATCTTCTCGGGATCGGTGTCGAACAGCGCAACGACGCGGAAGCCATGGTCGCCGAAGATGTTCGATCCTGCGATCGCCTGGCCCAGGTGGCCCGCCCCGAAAAGGGCAATGTTGTGCTGGCCGCTCGTGCGGAGGATCTTGCGGATCTGCGAGACGAGCGAGTCGACGTTGTAGCCCACGCCGCGCTTGCCGAACTTGCCGAATCCGGAGAGGTCACGCCGGATCTGGGTGGAGTTCACGTGCGTGTAGTCAGCCAACTCCTGCGAGGAGATGGTGTGCCTGCCCATCTTCTTGGCCTGCGTGAGAACCTGGAGGTAGCGCGAGAGGCGCGCCGCGACACCGATCGAGAGCCGTGCGGCCGGAGCTGCCGGAACCGGGGGAGGCACGACGGCTGGCTCGCGGAAGCTCACGCACCCATTCTACCCAGCACGGCGCGCACGGCCTGGGCGTCGAACCCCAGCTCCAGGGCCTCCTCGCCATCGACGTCGAGCACCGGGATGCGCTCGCCGTAGGCCCGGTGCAGGCGCGGATCCAGTGAGACGTCCACGACCTCGAGCTCGAACGGCATCTCCCCGCGAACCTCGTCCAGCGCGAGCTGGGCGTCTTCGCAGAGGTGACAGCCGGCCTTCCCGTAGAGCGTGAGCGTGGTCATGCAAGCCTTGCCGCAGCGTCGAGCGTGAGGTAGTCGGGGTAGTCCATAGGTGGTAAAAAGCGCGCCGCCGCCGCGATCATCGCTGCGTTGTCGGTGCAGAGCTCTGTCGCCGGCGTCCACACCCGGATACCCAGTTGACCCTGCAGCGCACCTATTCGGCTGCGCAGCTCCGAGTTGGCCGCCACCCCGCCTCCGATCGCCAGGCGGGCGATCTTCTCGCGACCGACCGCCTGTTCCGTGCGCGCCACCAGTGCAGCGACGATCGCGCGTTGATACGAGGCGGCCAGGTCGGCTCGTCGCGCCGCCAGACCGGCCTCGCCGAGATCGCGTGCTGTGTACAGCAGCGCGGTCTTCACCCCGCTGAAGCTGAGGTCCAGCGAATTCTTCCCACCGGGTGCGCTCTGGGGAAAGTCGAACGCTGACGGGTCTCCCTCTCGCGCCAGCCGATCGATCTCGGGGCCCCCGGGATAGCCGAGGCCGAGCAGCCGGGCGCCCTTGTCGAACGCCTCGCCCGCGGCGTCGTCAAGGCTCTGACCGAGCACGGTGTAGGAGCCGGGCTCGTCGACCCGGGCGAGAAACGTGTGGCCGCCGCTTGCCACCAGGCACAGGTAGGGCACCTCGATCGGATCCGCGCCGAGCGTGCTCGCCACGACGTGGCCGTGCAGGTGATCCACCGGGGTCAGCGGCAGACGGCGCGCAGCGGCCAGCGCCTTGGCCGACGACACCCCGACCAACAGTGCACCGATCAGGCCCGGACCGCGGGTGACGGCCACGCTGTCAACGTCGTCGAGGGTCGCGCTCGCCTGTTCGAGGGCGTCTGCTGTCACCGCGTCGATCAGCTCGAGGTGCCTGCGCGAGGCGATCTCGGGCACGACTCCGCCGTAGCGGGCGTGCAGGAGCCCCTGCGAGGAGATCACGTTGGCGGCGATCCGGCCATCGGCCGTCACGAGCGCTGCGCAGGTGTCGTCGCAGCTCGTCTCGAGCGCGAGGATCACGCGCCGGCCGCAGGCAGCCGGATCGGCGGAGGGGACTGTTCAGCAGCCGCGCCAACAGTGCGCCACATGATCACGGCGTCCTCGCGGTTGTCGTGGTAGTAGCCACGACGACGGCCGGCGTCGCGAAAGCCGAAGCCCTCGTAGAGGCGGATCGCCTCGGCGTTGGAGGTCCGCACCTCGAGCGTGTACTGCTCCCCCGGGCGGTCGGCCAGCCCGAACAGGTGCTGGAGCAGCGACGATGCGATTCCCTCACGCCTCAGGCGATCGTCGACGGCGACGTTCATCACATGCCAGATGGTGTCGTAGCGTGAGCAGATCAGGTATCCGACGAGCCGCTCGCCGCGAAATGCCGCGAGGCAGATGCCGGAGGCCTTGGACAGCTCGAGCACGAACATGGCCAGGGACCACGGCGTGGTGAACGCACGCCGCTCGACCGCGATGACCTGGGGCAGGTCGGCGTAGTTGAGTCGGCGGATCTCGAGGGATTCAATCACTGTGGCTGTGCGTCGGGCTCTCGAAGGTAGTGCGGCAGCGCTGTCTCGATGGACGTGGGCTCGGCGCTGAGGCCAAGCCGGCACACAGCCAGCGCACTTGGTGCGTGACTGCCCGATCCAGCCGGCGCGATCCACACGCCTCCAGCCTGGAGGACTTGACTGAATCGTAACGACCCCGTTCCGGCTGCCAACGGGGTGCCCGGGGCGTCGGGGAGCCGTTTAAGGAGCGCCTCCGGCGTGGCTGCGAACGCGGGCCACAGCTCGCGCTCCTCCTGGTAGAGCGCGGCAAAGACCTC
>JBBPXW010000125.1:0-8010 GCA_038200525.1 Solirubrobacterales bacterium
TCGCTATGCGCGTCTTATCGGTGGCTGCCATCGGTTCCTTCGCGTCGGGTCAGAAATCCGCTCTTGCAAGTCGGATATCCGATTGTACCGATCGCTGAACATCCGCGGGCGCGCCAGGTGCGACAGAGTCAGGAGGGTGTCGAGCGCGGCGGGGTGTCGAGCGCGGCGGGATCGGGTTGGCCCACTCTAAGATCGGCCACCACCTGCCTCAGGGTACTTGCCGTTAGGGTCGAGCCATGAAGCTCTACGTCTGTTACGGCTTTCTCAAGAACCTCACCGGCGGGCCGAGGCCCGGTGGTCACCCCTGCGGTGTCGCGCTCCAGGCGTTGAGGGACGCCGGGCACGACCCCGAGGTCGACGCCGTCGGCGGCATGGCGGGCGTCCCCCTGCTCGATCGCACGCAGGGCCGCCAGGAGGTCAAGCGGCTCACCGGCAAGACCACGGTGCCCGTGCTCGTGACCGACGACGGCAGCGCGGTCTACGACTCGAAGAAGATCGTGGAGTGGGCGCGCGAGCGTCCCGCCGCGGCTGCGGCGTAGCCCGCGAGACGTACGCGGCTTGAGCGGCCGCCACCGCCCGCCGCTACTCGGGCCAGGACGCGTCGCCGGTGGCGGCGCCACGCACGACCTTCAGGCTCAGCAGCGCACACTTGCGCCGGGTCGGTGAGATGTCGATGCCGAGCAGCTCGAAGACCCAGTCGGCCCCCAAGGCATCGACGGCGTCCACCTTCATGCCGATCAGCTCCTCGCTCGCGATCGAGGCGCTGGCCTGCGAGATCGCGCAGCCCTGGCCGTGGAAGCGCAGGTCGGTGATCGTGCCGTCCTCGCCGACGGTCAGGTGCACGCCGAGCTCGTCGCCGCACAGGGGGTTGTGATCGTGATGCTCGAGGTCGTGGGGCTCGAGCGTCCCGAAGTTCCGCGGGTTCTTGTAGTGATCGAGGATGTAGTCGCGGTAGAGCGAGTCCATCAGAGCGCAAAGATCTTCCGGGCCTCGTGCAGCGCCTCGACCAGCCGGTCGACATCGCTGAGGTCGTTGTAGACGTGAAAGCTCGCCCGAGCCGTTGCCGACACCCCGAGCTGGCGCATGAGCGGCTGGGCGCAATGATGGCCCGCCCGTACGCAGACCCCACCGCGGTCACAGATCTCGGCGATGTCGTGGGGGTGCATGCCGTCGATCTCGAACGAGACGATGCCGCCGCGCACGTCGAGGTCCGTGGGTCCGAAGGCCCGCAACCCGGGAACCTCGGCCACACGCTCGAGCGTGTAGCCGGTGAGGTCGCGCTCGTGGGCGCGCACCTCGTCCATGCCGATCGCGGCCAGGTAGTCGATCGCGGCGCCGAGGCCGACGGCCTGCGCGATCATCGACGTGCCGGCCTCGAACTTCCACGGCAGGTCGTTCCAAGTCGAGGACTCGAGGCCGACGGTCGAAATCATGTCGCCGCCGCCGAGGAAGGGGGGCATCTCAGCCAGCAGCTCGCGCCGGCCGTGAAGCACGCCGACACCTGTTGGTCCGAGAGCCTTGTGTCCGGTCCACACGTAGAAGTCGGCGTCGATGGCGGCGACGTCCACGGGCATCTGGGGCACGGCCTGGGAGCCGTCCACGAGCGTCACCGCTCCTGCGGCGCGTGCGCGCGCCGCGATCTCGGCGATCGGGTTGAAGGTGCCGAGCACGTTGGACACGTGCGCCACGGCCACCAGCTTCACGCGACCCTCGCCGAGCACCTCATCGAGCTCGTCGAGCGACAGCCGGCCGTCCTCTGACACGTGCAGGTAACGCAGCTTGGCGCCGGTGGCCTGGCACAGCAGCTGCCACGCCACGATGTTGGAGTGATGCTCCATCTGGGTGATGAGCACCTCATCGCCCCTGCCGACGTTCTGGCGACCCCACGTGTATGCCACGAGGTTGATCGCCTCGGTGGCGTTCTTGGTGAAGATCGTGGTGTCGGTCTGGCCGCCCACGAACGCGGCGATCCGCTCGCGGGCGCCCTCGAACAGGTCGGTGGCCTCCTGCGCGAGGCCGTACACGCCGCGGTGCACGTTGGCGTTCGAGTGCCGGTAGTAGGAGTCGAGCACCTCGAGCACCTGGGTCGGCTTCTGCGAGGTCGCCGCGGAGTCCAGGTAGGCGAGCCCGCGCTCGCCCGCGCCGGCGCCCTCGGTGAGCACCGGGAAGTCGGCACGCACGTCGAGGGTGGTGGCCGACTGCGGATTCATCAGGTCAGCTACGCGGGGCTTCCAGCCCCGCGTCCTGAGGAGCACGCGCGGCCTCCGGCCTGTCGAGAACCGCCCGCTCCCCGACGAACTCGCGCACCTCGTCCTCGGCCGAGAGCAGCTTCTGGGCGATCCGCCGCCGCACCAGCTCCTCGAGGCCCTCGTCGTGCAGCCGCTGCACAACCTGCTCGAAGTAGCCCTCGACCAACACCCGCACCGCCTCCTGGCGCGGGATGCCGCGGGTCATCATGTAGAAGATCTGCTCCTCGTCGAGCTCGCCGACAGTACCGCCGTGCGACGCCGACACGCTGTCGGTCTTGACGATCAGCGAGGGGATGGCGTCGCCCTTGGCCTTCTGCGACAGCAGCATCTGGTGGGTCTGCAGATAGGTATGGGTCTCCTGGCAGTTCTCGATGATCTCGATCAGACCCTCGTACGACGCGCGCGAGGAGCCGGTCAGGGCGCCCTTCCACACGGTGTCGCCGGCGGTGTGGCCCGCCTCGTGGCGATCGGTGGTGAACAGGTCGAGGTGCTCGTCGCCCTCGGTGAAGTAGAGGCCCGTGTGGCGCATGTCGGAGCCCTGCTCGGCGGTGATCAAGTCGAGCGTCTGCTTGGTCAGGCGGCCACCGAGGTGGATCGGCACCCAGCTCACGAAGGCGTCCCTTGCCACCTCGACGCGCTTCGTCGAGATGTCGTAGACCTCGCCGGGCCCCCAGTCCTGAAAGTGCGCGAGGCGGGCTCGGGCTCCGGGCCGCGCGAACAGCTCGAAGCCGCCGGCGTGCAGCGCCTGACCCTCGAACGCGGTGCCGAGGCAGTACTCGCGAATCGACACCTCGGCGTGCTCGTTCACGACGACGAGGGTCTGGCCGTACTGCACGACGCCAGGCTCGTCGATCAGGTAGACGGTCTGGATCGGCTTCTCGACCTTGACGTCCTTTGGCACCCAGACGAACGCGCCGCCGGTCCAGAAGGCGGCCGTGGCGGCGGCGAACTTGCCCTCGTCCGCGGAGAGGCGCTTGTAGTACCACTTCTGCACGAGGTCGGGGTGCTTCTCGACCGCCTCCTCGAGCGAGCAGACGATCACGCCCTGCGCCGCGAGATCGGGATCGATCCACGCGCGGATCGTGGTGGCGCCGCGTTGGACGACCAGGCCGCCGAGGTCGGCGTCGCCGATGTCATCGGCCACGAGCTGGGGTAGGGGATCGCCGTCTGCCAGCGGCTCGTAGCGGCGCGCCTCGAGGGCGTCGACGTCGAGGCCGCGCAGCGTGGTCGTCCAGAAGCCGGACCGGCGCCACGTGGGCACGGGCTCTGACTCGTAGAGCTCGAGCGCCTTCTTGCGGCTGTCCTCGAGCCAGCCGGGAAGGGGTCGCTCCGGTACTCGCCCCGCCGGCGACGGGGATGTGTTCCTCGCGCTGGCGCTAGGCATTGGCGGCGGCCACTTCCTCGCGGATGAAGTCATAGCCCTTCTCCTCGAGCTCGTCGGCAAGCTCCGGACCGCCCTCGCGGACCAGGCGGCCGTCGAGCAGGATGTGCACGAACTCGGGCTTCACGTAGTTGAGGATGCGCGTGTAGTGCGTGATGATCAGCGAGCCCATCTCGGGTCCGCGCAGCTTGTTCACGCCGTCCGAGACGATCCGCAGGGCGTCGATGTCGAGGCCGGAGTCGGTCTCGTCGAGCACGGCGATCTCGGGCTTCAGCATCGCCAGCTGGAGGATCTCCGCGCGCTTCTTCTCGCCGCCGGAGAAGCCCTCGTTGAGATAGCGGCTCACAAACGACGGGTCGATCTTCAGCAGCTCGACGTTCTCGCGCATGTACTTGCCGAAGTCCTTGACCTTCATCGGCTCGCCGCGACGGGCGTTCACCGCCATCCGCAGGAAGTTGGCAACCGACACGCCGGGGATCGTGGCCGGGTACTGGAAGGCCAGGAAGAGGCCGGCGCGGGCGCGCTCGTCCGGGTCGGCCTCGGTGATGTCCTCGCCGTTGAACAGGATCTGTCCCTCGGTCACCTGATAGGTCGGGTTGCCCATGATCGTGTTGGCAAGCGTGGACTTGCCCGATCCGTTGGGCCCCATCAGGGCGTGGGTCTCGCCCTTCGACACCTTGAGGTCGACTCCGTACAGGATCTCGCGGTCCTCGGTGCGCACGTGAAGGTTCTTGATCTCGAGGCTCATGCGTTCACTGTCTCCGCTTCGGTTCGGGTGGGCGCGGGGGCCGCGGGTCGGGCCAGCTCCGCCAAGGTCATGTCGGTGAGGGTGCGCACGATCGAGCCCTGCACGCGGCTCCACAACAGCTTCGTCGGACAGGGCGAGTGCCCGGGCTCTCCTTCGCGTACGCACGTGAGGGAGCCATCCGATCCATCGGTGATGCATTCGATCGGCGCGATCCGCCCTTCCAGCGCCCGCACCACCTCGGCCATGGTGATGCTTTCAGCCGGGCGCGCCAGCGAATAGCCACCACGGGCGCCCCGTCGGCTCTCGACCAGACCCGCCCGGCGAAGCCGCGCGGCCAGATGTTCGAGATAGGCCTGCGGCAGACCTTCGGCTTGGGCGATCGAGTGCAGCGAGGCGGGCCCATCGCTCTCGGAGCGACCGGCCAGATGGGCCATCACGCGTACGCCGTATTCGGCTTTGGTCGAGAAGATCATGGGTTCGGGGTGGGCTGCCGCGCGTCCTGCGCGAATGCCGACCTCGGGACTAGGTTAACGGCCCGCTTCGAGCAACTTCAGATCGTGCGCGACCCGCTCGGGCGTGACCTTGTCGACGGGGAACCCGACGCGCTGAATGCCCTTGGGATCCACTAGCACCAAGCGCGCGTTGTGCTCCTCGTCGTTGCGCTGTCCGGTGGCGGCGTAGGCCTTCCACACCGGTGCGAGCTGGGCGCGCGTGCCGAGCACCCAGCGCAGGCGACCGGTCATCCGCTGCTTGCTGAGAAACGCCGCGGTATTGCGGCGCGTGTCGCGGGGCGGATCGACCGACACGGCCAGGGCCGGGACCTCGGAGCCGAGCTCGTTCAGTGTCCCCTTGATCTGCTGGGCCTGCAGCGGGCAGCTGTCGCGGCAGGTGGAGTAGAGGAAGCTCACGATCACGGGCCGGCCGCGGTAGGAGCGCATGGTCACGCGCCTGCCGCGTTCGTCGGTGAGGGCGAAGTCGGGTGCCTTCAGACCGCGGGGGAGGGTCGCCCCCTCGAACCGCTCGGCGCTGGCGGTGGGCTGGGGCGCGTTCGCCTTGTCAAGCGTGACGAGCACCACCAGGCCGCCGAAGGCCAACAGCACGCAGAGCGCGAGTGCGATCGTGACGCGGGGGCTCACGCGTAGGAGGTTAGGAGAGCCACCGAGATTCAACCGACGGTGGACCTGTGCCTGACACGACATTCCGTGAAGGATCGGTGTCGCCCCGACGACCGCAACCATTCGGGCGAGCCCCCGAGCCCGGCCGCTCAGGCCAGGAGCTCCACGCGCACACCTACCGGGCTCTGGATGGTGCTCGTGATCGGTGACGACGAGCGCTACGGCGACGTTTGTATCCACCAACAGCTCTGGGTCGCTCCTACTTCTGGCCGGCATCGCGCAATGACCCGACGGTGTCATCGCCGATGCTCGCTCCAGATGCCGGTATCAGGAGTCGTCCATCGCGCTGCGCAAGCGACTCCTCGGCGGGGATGTCGACGCGGATGCCTGTTCCCTCGGCGCGAACCTCGACGACGCCTTGGCGCAGACCGAGGCTGTCACGCAGCGACTTGGGGATAGCCAATCGACCTGCCTTGTCAATGGTTGCTTTCATGCCTCACGGTACCGTCGCTTCGCCTCACGGCTCCACGAGCCCGCGCCGGATGGCGTAGCGGACCAGCTCGACCCGGTCGCGCATCCCGAGCTTCGCGAGCACGTTGCCGCGGTGCGATTCCACCGTCTTCTCCGAGAGCATCAGGGCGTCGGCGATCTGGCGGTTGGTGTGTGCCTCGGCGATCAGCTTGACCACCTCGAGCTCGCGCGGTGTGAGCTCGTCGTTGGGCGTGCCCTCCTCGAGCCACGTGCGCATCAGCGATTGCTGGTGGCGCGAGCTGAGAAACGTCTGGCCCCCGGCGACGGCGCGGATCGCGCCGATCAAGTCCGCGTCGACGCCGCGCTTGAGCACGTAGCCTGACGCTCCGGCCTCGAGCGCCTCGAAGAAGTAGGCGTCGTCATCGTGCATGGACAACATCAGGACGTGGGTGTCGGGCGCCTGCGCGCGGATCTGCCGAGCGGCGTGCAGACCGGTCAGGCGGGGCATCGACACGTCGAGCACCGCGACGTCGGGCCGCTCGGCGAGCGACCGCTCGACCGCATCGATCCCGTCTTCAGCCTCGGCGGCGACCTCCATGTCGCTCTGACGGTCGATGAGCATGCTCAACCCGGCGCGCACGATGCCGTGATCGTCTGCGATCAGGACGCGGATCACGGGACCCTCAGGGTCAGCTCGGTGCCCGCTCCCGGCGACGAGCGGAGGTCGAGCTGGCCGCCCACCAGCCGCGCACGCTCGGCCATGCCCTCGAGCCCCAGTCCTCCGGCACGCGCGGTGGCCGGGTCGAACCCGGAGCCGTCGTCAGCCACGCGCAGGCTCGCGCCGTCTCGACCGGCCGCGAGGGCCACGTCGACGCGGGACGCCTCGGCGTGGCGGCCCGCGTTCAGCAGCGCCTCCTGGGCAATCCGGTAGATCACGATCTGCTTGTCGTCGTCGAGTGTCGCGGGGTCGCCGCTGCACTCGAGCCGGGCGTGGACTCCGGTCCGCTCGCCGAAGCCGCGCACCTGGGCCTCGATCGCGCTCACGAGGCCGTGGTCGTCCAGTGCGGCGGGGCGCAGCTGCCGGGCGAGGTTGACGAGCTCGTCCATGGTCTGGAGGGCGAGGCGCTTGATCTCATCCACATCCGCACGCTGCGCGCTCGGCACGTCCTGCCCGAGGGCCTCGAGGCGCAGGAGCACGGCTGTCAGCGCCTGGTTGACCTCGTCGTGCAGATCGCGCGCGACGCGACCGCGCTCCTCCTCCTGGGCGCGGAGCACGAGCTGGGCCGAGCGGCTGCGCTCATGGTTGACGCGCTCGAGCAGTCGGTTGAAGGACCGGCCCAGGCGGTCGATCTCCTCGACTGGGTCCGAGCCGATCGAGAAGTGCGCGGGGTCGGCGGGGTCGATCTCCTCGATCCGGTCGATCAGGTGCTCAAGCGGTCCGAAGCGGCGCTGGAGCATCCACAGGTTCACGCAGAAGGTCAGCGCCAGCACGAGCAGCAGCACCAGCAGCTGCCACCGCTGCTCGTGTACCGACAGGTCCAGCCCGGCGACCAGGCTCCCCGCAACCAGCGTGAGCGTCACGAGCACCACGTTGGCCGCCACCACCTGACCAATCAGGGAGTCGTCGCGCTTGTGCTTTCGGAGTCGGCTCATGAAATGGGGTCCTCACCCCATATCGGCAGGAGCCCCCTTGCCCGACACTGCTTGTACGAAGCTTTGCCGGGGGAGCCCGCGGAGACTTCTGCAGCAAGGGTCTGGGAACCTGTGCGGGGCGTCCTTCGGGGCGCCCCGCTTTGCTTTGGGAGGGCGCGGGAGTCGCTATCCTTTAATCCCGACCGGCTTTAGGAGAACGATGGCAAGCGGCGCAGAGTTGATCAGCAGGGCGAAGGAGCAGATCAGCGAGGTGGATCCCAAGGCGGTCCACGACCTGATCGGAAATGGCAATACGCATGCGGGCACAGGCGGCCCCGTGATTGTCGACGTGCGCGAGCAGCAGGAGTTCGAGCAGTCCCACATTCCCGGGGCCAAGCACGTCCCGCGTGGGCA
>JBBPXW010000126.1:0-16282 GCA_038200525.1 Solirubrobacterales bacterium
CTTCGTCTGGATCGGCCTCTACGAGCCGACCGAGCGCGAGTTCGACGCGGTCCGGCGGGAGTTCGACCTCCACCCGCTCGCCGTCGAGGACGCCATCAACGCCCACCAGCGCCCGAAGCTCGAGCTGTACGGCGAGACCATCTTCATGGTGCTGAAGACCGCGCGCTACGTCGACTCCGACGAGGTCATCGAGCTCGGCGAGATCCTCACCTTCATCGGCGAGGGCTTCATCGTGACCGTGCGCCACGGCGAGCCCACCCACCTCCACGACGTGCGCGAGCAGATCGAGTCCCGGCCCGACGTGCTCAAGCACGGGCCCGCCGCGGTGCTCCACGCGATCGTGGATCGGGTGGTGGACGACTACAGCCCCGCGATCGAGGGGCTCGACGAGGACATCACCGAGGTCGAGGACGAGGTGTTCTCCTCCGGGATGGTCAACCGCGCCGAGCGCATCTACAAGCTCAAGCGCGAGGTGCTCCAGTTCCTGCGCGCGGCCATGCCGCTCACCGAGCCCATGGAGCGCCTGGCGCACAGAGATCACCCCCTCATCGACCCCGAGGTTCGTACCTACTTTCGCGACGTGACCGACCACCTTCGCCGGGTGCAGGACCAGCTCGAGAGCTTCCGTGACCTGCTCACGAGCGTGCTCGAGGCGAACCTCGCGCAGGTCGGCGTGCGCCAGAACGAGGACATGCGCAAGATCTCTGCGTGGGTTGCCATCGCGGCCGTGCCCACCATGATCGCCGGCATCTACGGGATGAACTTCGACCACATGCCTGAGCTGTCCTGGACCTACGGGTATCCGGCGGTGCTCACGGTGATGGCCATCGTCTGCATCTCGCTGTTCACGCGCTTCAAGAAGGCCGGCTGGCTCTGACGCCCCGTCTGCACGTGATCGTGGCAAGCACGCAGCCCGGGCGCGTTGGCATGCCGGTGGCCGAGTGGCTTCACGCGCATGAATCGACCACGGGGCAATCGATGCTCGACGCCCTGGTCGGGTGGGAGGCCGCGCTGCGGCCGATGCGCGAGCGCCACTCCTAGGAGGGGTCGGCCAGGCGCTCGGCGATCCGCCTGCACAGCCGCGCGCAGTCGGCCACCGTCGAGTAGTCCACCCGGTCCGGGGTGTCGGTGGGCCAGTGGTAGTCGGTGGGGAGCTTGAACTCATCGACCGAGCCGAAGGTCACCGTCGGGTAGCCCGCCCGCAGCGCGATCAGGCCGTCGGTGGCGTTGCGCAGCCGCAGGCCCGGAAGCAGCTCGATCCCGAGCTCGCCCGCGCAGCCGGCCACGGTGGCGAGCAGCCCTTTGGGGTACTCGTTCATCCACAGCATGCCCTCGCCCTCCAGCGCCAGCAGGTGAGGGGAGCCGACGGTGTCCACGCAGATGAACGTGGTGGTGTCCGTCGCAAGCTCGCCGAAGTGCCGCCGGCCGAAGGCCTGCATGCCCTCCATGAACGACTCCTCGGAGCCCGTGGAGAGCAGGATCACGCGAACGCCGTCGATCGGCTCGTCCTCGAGCGAATGGGCCAGCGACAGCAGCACGGCGATGCCCGAGAGGTTGTCGTTGGCGCCGGGCACCACCGAGCGCAGCCCGATGTCGGCCATGGCCACGACGTACCCGGCGCTGATCAGGGTGCCGACGCCGCGGAGCGTGCGGCTGCGCAGCAGCGCGCCGAGGGCCACCAAGACGGGGCCACCGACCGCGCCCCACATCGTCGGTGGAGTCGTCGTGCCTTCCCGCAGGCGCGGGAACCGCCTCATCATCGCGCGGGGTGGGTCGGGCGCGAACACGAGCCCCGAATGGGCGGCGTCGTGATGACCGACGACCACGAGGGTCTGCGGCGCGTCGGGATCTCCGGTCTCTGCCACGACGTTGGTGGTCTGGCCGTTGGGAAGCAGGTGACGCCGAAACCACTGGGAGCCGCCGCCGATGTCGTCAGTGAGCGCTGCCGCGCCGAGCGCTCCGGCCGCGACCGCCGCGAGGCGGCTGCCGCGCGCCCCGGCCAGTGCAGCGGCTCCGCACAGCAGTCCGACGGGCCACCAGTAGGTCCCGTGGGCGCGCTCGTGCTCGACCGTGACCGCCGCACCCGTGAAGCGCAGCTCCGCAGCGATCATCTCGGCGGCCTCGGCCTCGCCGCTCGAGGCCGACGGCCGGTCGATCGTCGCCAGCCGTTCGATCCGCGCCCGCAGCGCCGACTGATCGAGGAGCGCCATGCGAGATAGGGTATTTGGCCGTGGCCGAGGACTGTCCCTTCTGCAAGATAGCCGCGGGCGAGCTGGCGTCCGAGCGCGTGGACGAGGACGAGCACACCGTTGCGTTCATGGACATCAACCCGTGGACGCGCGGACACGCCCTCGTGATCCCGCGATCGCACTCGAAGAACCTCTACGAGGTCGACCCCGACGATCTGGCCCATACCGTGAAAGCGGCCCAGCGCCTCGCGCTCACCATGCGCGACCGCCTGCATCCCGACGGGGTCAACCTCCTGAACAGCTGCGAGCCCGCAGCGTGGCAGACCGTCTTTCACCTGCACGTGCACGTGATCCCGCGCTACGACGACGATGCCCTGGTGCCGCCCGGCAAGCCGCTGGAGTCGGCCGAGGGCGAGATTGCCGCCGTGGCGGCGGAGCTGCGCGGCTGATGCGGGAGGAGCGCAGTCCGATCGGTGATCGGACGAGCACCGGACCGACGCCTGTCGTCCGGTACGAGCGCGACGGCGACGTCGGCACGCTGCTGATCGACAAGCCGCCGCTCAACCTGTTCGACCGTGAGCTTGTCGACGGCCTGAAGCAGGGCGTCGCCGATGCGGCGTCGGACTCGCCCCGCACGCTCGTCGTGCGCGCCGAGGGAAAGGTGTTCACCGGTGGGGTGGATGTCAACGAGTTCGACGACCTCGGCGGCCCCGCCGCCAAGGAGTTCGCCAAGGAGCTGCTCGGCCTGACCCACTCGATCGAGGACCTGCCGTTTCCGACGCTTGCCGCCGTGCACGGGTTGTGCCTCACTGCCGGGCTCGAGCTGGCGCTGGCCTGCGATCTGATCTGGGCCACCGAGTCCGCGAAGTTCGGCCTGGTGGAGCGCGTTGTCGGCGTCACGCCGTTCATGGGCGGCACCCAGCGGATGGCGGAGCGCGCCGGGCCGGCTCGGGCGCGTGAGTTCGTCTACAGCGGCAATCCCTATCCGGCGGCAGAGCTGGAGCGGTGGGGCGTTATCAACCGAGTCGTGGCCGACGACGAGCTGCTGGCCTCTGCGACCGAGTTCGCGACGCACCTGGCGGTCGGGCCGCCCCACGCCCACGCCGCCACGAAGCGGATCGTGAGGGCCCAGATCGACGGCGGCACGCGCGCCGCCGATGCGGTCACACCGGACGAGGCGGCCGCCCTGTTCGAGTCAGACGATCTCAAGCAGGCCGTGAAGACGTTCCTTGCAAAAGGCCCTGGCAAGGCCACATTCCGCGGAGCCTGACTGCTAGTTTCAAGCGGCTGCACTGTCGACCGCGGGATTGAATGGCCAAAGAAGAGAAGATCGAGATGGAGGGCGAGATCCTCGAAGCCCTCCCGAACACGATGTTCAAGGTGAGACTCGACAACGGCGAGCACGAGGTGCTGGGCCACATCTCGGGGAAGATGCGACGCCACTACATCCGCATCCTTCCGGGCGATCGTGTAAAGATCGAGCTGTCCCCGTACGACCTCGACCGCGGCCGCATCACCTACAGGTACAAGTAGGGGATATGCGCAACTCTGCCACCCGCACCCGTGTTGATAGGCGAGATATGAAGCGATTCCTGGCCATAGCCACACTCAGCACTGCCCTCCTGGCGCCCCACGCCGCCTCGGCGAAGGTCGTCGAGCTCGGCGGAAAGATCCCGCGGGCGAAGGTCAGCTGCCCGCAGAACTGCCAGGCGGTGGGCCGGGTCACCGGGTACCAGGGCCGCGGCGGAAGCCAGCTGAAGCCCTTCGTGATCCCCCGCTCGGGCAAGATCATCGCCTTCACGGTGCGGCTCGGCAGCCCCGATGCCAACCAGCAGCAGTTCTTCAACGACCTGTACGGCGGTCCGCCGAAGGTCCAGCTCTCGATCCTGCGCCGGGGAAAGAGGAAGAGGACGCTCTATGACCACCGGCTGATCGCCCAGAGCTCCGAGTTCGACGTCCAGAGCTTCTTCGGCTCGGCGCCGACGTTCGTGCTGGACAAGGCCCTGCCGGTGGTCAAGGACAACATCGTCGCGATCACGGTGCCTACCTGGGCGCCCACGTTCGCGGTCGGGCTCCAGCGTGATCACTGGTGGCGCTCGTCGCGTACCAAGGGCAAGTGCGACGACGTCAGCCAGACGGCCCAGCAGACCAGGCTGATGTCGGTGAAGGTCTTCGGCTGCACCTACTTCACGGCTCGCCTCTACTACACGGCCACCTACGTGCCGGACAACAAGCCCACCGCCAGGGCCACTGCCGCCAGGCGTGGCGATGCCCGCAAGGGCGCGCTCACCGCAAAGGGCGCATAGACCCCTGTTCAGGTCCGCGCGAGCGGGGTAGGCTCAAGTTGTGAGCACGCAGGCCTGGGTCTTCATGGTCGGCTTCCGCATCTTCGATGTGGGTCTTCTCGTGGCCTGGCTGGTGTGGTTCTACCGACAGCGCGAGGACGATCCCGGGGCGCCGGAGGACGGCGGCGACGGCGGGGGCGGCAGTCCGACGCCCGATCGTCCCCGCTCGGGTCCCGGCGGTGGCGGTCTCAAGCTTCCACTCGGGCCCTGGCCGATCGCCGGCGAGCGCGCCCGTGGTGGCCACCGGCCCGGTCGCACACCGCTTCGCAGGCGTCACGCGCCCCCGCTGACCAATCCGCTGCCGGCGCGCGTCCGCTCGCCGGAGGCGCCGCCGCGCGTCACGCGCCGGTCCTAGCTGCTCACCTCAGCCGCAGGCGCCGGGGTGCTCAGCGCAGTACTTCTCGAACCGTCCAGCGGGTGAGTCCGGGTCGGCGGGCGTGTCGTTGGCCGGCCCGTCGGGCGCCGACCTCGGTGGAGAGGGCACGGGCGTGCCCCCGGAGTCGGGAGCGGCCGGTGGCGTCGCGGTGGTCCGCGGAGCCGCCGGCACCGGGGGGGCGGGCGCAGGCTGAGTGGCTGTCTGGGTCGTCTCTGTGGCCGTGTCCGTTGGCACGGTGATCGTGGGGGTGGTCTTGTCGGCCTTCTCGCCGTCGCCTCCGCATCCGGCGAGGCCGAACAGCAGGGCGCCGCTCACGAAGAGGGTCGCGACGCGCGGGGCGCGGGCCATGCTCAGCCTTCGGTGGCTGGCAGGCGGCGGCCGCAGTGCGGACAGTCGTTGAGATCCTGCTGCACCAGCTGCTCGAGCGAGCACCCGCACAGGCGCAGGTTCTCCACCGCATACGGGAGGCTGCTGGGAGACGGGGCCAGCGGGATGGTCTTTCCGACCACCTCGAACTGCTCACCGGACTCGTGGTCGATGTAGGTCTTGCCGGGCTCGACCTCGCGGATGACCTCACGGTCAGAGCGGGATCGCAGGCGGTAGGTCTGGCGAGAGCTCACGTGCGTCAATCTACCGGAGGGCTCCGCGTATGCGCATTCTGATCTTCCACGGCTACCTGCTCCGGGGCACCGGCAGCAACATCTACAACGTCAGCCTCGCGCGGGCGCTGGCGGGCTTGGGACACGAGGTGCACCTCTGCTGCCAGGAGCGTCGTCCCGAGGAGCTCGGCCTGCCCGCGGCGGTCACGATCCACAACCCCGAGATCGGCCGGATCCTGCCGGTGTACGTGGCAGACGAGTACGAGGGCTTCGACGCCGTGCCCTACACCGAGCTCGACGATGCCGCCGTCGATGCCTACGTCGAGCGCAACGTGACCTCCGTGCGCGAGCTGGCCGCCGCCGTCCGGCCGGACGTGGCGCTCGCAAACCACTTGGTGATGGGCCCGGTTATCCTGGCCCGGGCGCTCGAGGGCAAGGTGCCCTACGCCGTCAAGGTGCATGGAAGCGCGCTCGAGTACACCGTGCGCCCCCACCGCGAGCGGTTTCTGCCCTACGCTCGCGAGGGCCTCGCCGGCGCCTCGGCGGTGCTCGTGGGATCGCGCCACACCGCCGAGAGCCTGTGGGAGGTGATGGACGACGCGACGTTGCCGGCACGCACCCGCCTGGGCCCGCCCGGGGTGGCGGTCGAAACGTTCCGGCCCCGGCCTCTGCCCGAGGCCGCCGCCGAATTGGCAAGCCTCGCCGACCGTCTGGACGGTGCCGCCACGGCGGGCTGGGGCGGGGAGCCCGGAGCCGCCGGGGCGCTGCGTGGTCTCGACCCGGAGCGCGACCGGATCGTCAGCTTCGTGGGCAAGCTGATCGTGTCGAAGGGAGTCGACCTCCTGCTGGCGGCGTGGCCGCTCGTAGTGGCGCGCGTGCCCGATGCGCGCCTATGTGTCGTCGGCTTCGGGACCTATCGCGATGCGCTGCACGAGCTCGTCGGCGCACTGGCCGCGGGCGACCTCGATGCCGTGCGGACGTTCGCCGCGCGCGGGCGGGAGCCCGAAGGCGGACCGCCCGGACAGCTCGCCCACCTGACGGCCTTCCTCGACGGCCTCGAGGGGGAGGCGCTCGCCTCATACGTCGAGGCGGCGCCGGCCGCGGCGGGTCGGGTGGTCTTCACGGGCCGGCTGGAGCACGACGACCTGCCCTCGCTGTTGCCGGCCTGTCTGGCGCAGGTGGTGCCGAGCACCTTTCCCGAGGCGTTCGGGATGGTGGCCGCGGAGGCGGCGGCGTGCGGTGCCCTGCCGCTGTCGGCTGCTCACTCCGGTCTCGCTGAGGTCACCGCCGTCCTGGCAGACGCCGTGAACCCCCGCTATGCGCCGCTCCTCTCGTTCGATCGCGGCCCCGGCGCCGTTGTGGAGATCGCAGACAAGCTCGTCGCGTGGCTGACGCTCCCCGCCGTCGAGCGTGACCGGATGGCCGCCGCGCTCGCCGGGAGAGCGCACGAGCGGTTCGGCTGGGGGCGCGTCGCCGAGGGCGTGATCGCGGCCGCTCACGGTCGGCTCGACGAGTTGCCTCGGGCCGTCTGACAGCGGTCTCGCCACCGTCGTCCTCGGGGGCCCTTCCGCCTCCCCGAGTGGGTATTGTTCGGCCGGTGAGGAGTGGCACGTACCGTCTCGGGGCGCTGGCAGTCAGCGCCCTTCTCATGCTCGGAGGCGCCGCCGGCTGCGGTCGCGATGGCGGTGGCGACAACCAGATCGCCGGCAAGGAGCTGTTCGTGCAGAAGTGCGGCTCCTGTCACACGCTCGCGCGGGCCGGCACGAAGGGCATCCAAGGGCCAAACCTCGACAAGGCGTTCGGCCCGGCCCGCAGCGATGGCCTCGGTGAGCAGACGGTCGCGGGCGTCGTTCGTCGCCAGATCGCCCACACCCGCAGGGGCAGCATCATGCCTGAGGGGCTCGTGACGGGCGCCGATGCAAAGGACGTCGCCGCCTACGTGGCCTCCGTCGCCGGCCAGGGGGGCAAGGACGCGGGAGCGCTTGCCAGCGCCGGCGCGCCCAAGGTCTCCAACAAGCCGATTCCGGCGAAGGGCGGCAAGCTCGAGGTGCCCGCCGATCCGACCGGCGCGCTGGCCTACGTCTCGACGATGGCCTCGTCCTCGGCGGGCCAGCTCGACATCCTCAGCGTGAACAAGTCGCAGGTCCAGCACGACATCGCGCTGAAGGACGGCTCCGGCGCGTTGATCGCCAAGGGCAAGCGGGTCGTAAACGGCGGCACCTCGGAGTTCTCCGCGACGCTGAAGCCCGGCAAGTACACCTTTCTCTGCACCGTGCCCGGCCACGCGGCCGCCGGCATGAAGGGCACGCTCACCGTCAAGTAGGGCCGACGCGCGACTCGGGTCTAGGCCACGAGCGCGTGCAGCCTGTCCGCGATCCCCGGCTGCGCGGCCATGAGCCCGGGTGGCTCGCCCTCGAGCGCTCTCACCACTCCGCCGGCTTCGGAGACCACAAGGCTCGCCGCCGCGGAGTCCCAGTGCTTCAGGCCGCGTTCGTAGAAGCCGTCGACACGTCCGGCGGCCACCCAGCAGATGTCGAGCGCCGCGGCGCCGGCGCGGCGGATGTCGCGGATCCGGGGCAGTACCCGGGTCAACAGCTCGGCCTGCTCGCGGCGGCGATCGGGGTCGTAGGAGAAGCCGGTCGCGATCAGGGCGGTCTCCAGCCGGCCGGCCGTGCCCGCCGACAGTGGTTCGCCATCCAGATGGGAGCCTTCGCCGCGCACCGCCGTGAAGGTCTCGTCCCGGAGTGGGTCATAGACCACGCCCACGAGACCGCCGTCGCCGTCCTCGAGGGCGATGCTCACCGCCCAGCACGGAAATCCGAACAGGAAGTTGGTGGTCCCGTCGAGCGGATCCACAACCCAGCGGCGACCACTGGCGGTGGCCGAGCCCGACCCCTCCTCTGCCAGCAGGCCGTCTTCGGGCCTTTCCTGAGCGAGCATGCACTGAACCACCGCTTCGGCGTCGCGATCGGCGTCGGACACCATGTCGGTGCGAGACGACTTCAGATCGACTCCCCGGGCCGGCCCGCCGTAGCGCCCGAGCAACAGGTCACCGGCGGCCACGGCGGCGCGCCGGGCCAGGTCGAGGTCCTCCAGGAGGCTCAGAGCGCCCGGGCGATCAGCACGACGGCGATCACGACGAGGAAGAACGCCGCGACATAGACGAAGAAGCGAAACGCCTCACGCTCGGAGCGGAGCGGATTCAGCACGCGCGACTGGTGTGGCCCACTAGAGGATGTAGACGGTCGTGTAGACGACGATCCACATGACGTCGACGAAGTGCCAATAGATGCCGGGGATCTCGATGCCCTTGTGTTCCTTGGCGTTGAAGTGCCCGCGGTAGACGCGGATGGTGGCGAACGACAACAGCATCAGCCCGATGAACACGTGGGCGCCGTGAAGGCCGGTGAGCCCGTAGAAGATGCTTCCCTGAGCGTTGTCGCCGGGCGCGAAGCCGATATGGATGTACTCGTTGATCTGGACGCACAGGAACGTGAGGCCGAGCATCAGCGTGCTGAGCATGCCCGCGCGCATGGCGCCCCGGTTCTCGTTGCGCGCCCCCTCGAGGGCCCAGTGCATGGTGAAGCTCGACGAGATCAGCACGGCGGTGTTGATGCCCGCCACCAGCTTGGGCAGCTCCTCGCCGCTCGCAGGCCACGCGTCGCCGTTGACGACCCGGATGAAGAAGTAGGCCGTGAAGAACGCTCCGAAGAGCATGACCTCGGAGATGATGAAGAGCAGCATCCCGAGGGTCTGTGCGTCGATGCGTGAGCTCTGATGTGCCTCAGGGGGGCCGTGGTGCTCGTGCTCGCCCGTGCCCCCGTGTGGGGAATCCGGGTGTGGGCGCCCGCCGAGCGAGACGGAGGCGGACTCCATCAGGCTCCAACCTCGTCGTTGATCGGGCTCTGGTCGGATACCACGTGATAGACGGGCTTCGACGTGGAGGTCTGCACACGCCCGACGAGGTCCCCACGCAGCCATCCCGAGCGCGTCTCGGAGAACGTGGAGATCACGATCTCGTCGATGCCGTAGAAGTCGAGCGCGTTCTGGATCGCGGTATAGGGGTCGGGGTGGGTGACCTGCCCGATCGCCTTGACGCCCTCGGCGTCGAGCCGCTCGAGGGTGGCTGCCAGCCGGCCCGCGGCATCGTCGCTGGCCTCTCCCGACTGCGGGGAGATCACGATGAACCTGCGCTCGCTCTCGGCCGCGAGTGTCTTCAGCTGATCGGTGAGCGCCTGGCTGCCGACGGTCTGGTTTGCCACCACCAGGGTCCGGGTTGCACTGTCCTTGTCGGAGTCGAGATCGACGACCACGTGCTCGACGGGTCGGCGCGTGGCCTGCTCGACGCGGGTGATCAGGTCCTGGCGCAGCCACCCCGAGCGTGTGGCGGGGTGCGTGGAGATGATGATCTCGTCGAAGTTGCGCTCGCAGAGCGCGTCCATGATCGCCGAGTAGGGGTCGGGGTCCTCGACCGCTCCGGTCACGTCGGCGCCGGCCTCGCGCAGCCGAGCCATCGTCATCTCGAGACGATTCTGGGCGGCATCTCGAACCGTGTCCTCGTAGATCACGTACCCGTGCCTCGGCTCGTTCTGCGGGCAGATGACGTGCACCCTCGTGCCGGCGTCCGCATCGAGATGCCGCTTGACGGCGTCGACAAGGGTGGCGCCCACGAGTGTCTCGTTGGCTACGACGAGGATGTCCTTGGCGTCGCTCATTGCGGTGTCTGGGGCGGCGGCTGCGCCCCACCCCCTCCGACCGGGGCCGCGACGGACTTGCTGGGCTTCTTGGTATCGCCGAACACGGCGTGCACCGCGCCGGGCACGCCGTACTCATACGGACCGCCGACCACCGTGGGGATCTCGTCGAAGTTGAAGATCGGCGGTGGCGAGGACACCTGCCACTCGATCGAGTGGGCTCGCCACGGGTTGCCCACCGCCTTGGGGCCATTGCGCCAGCTCGCGATCATGTTGTAGAGGAACACCAGGAACGAGAGCCCGAACAAGAAGCTCGAGACCGAGATGAACAAGTTCATCGACGCGTACTTGTCGGCGTAGTCGGCCACGCGCCGGGGCATGCCGTCGACACCGATCAGGTGCATCGGTCCGAAGGTGGTGTTGAAGAAGACGAACGAGAGCCAGAAGTGCACCTTGCCGAGCGTCTCGTCGTACATCCGCCCGGTCATCTTCGGGAACCAGTGATAGATGCCCGCGTAGATCGTGAACACCGAGCCGCCGAACAGCACGTAGTGGATGTGAGCGACGATGAAGTAGGTGTCGGAGACGTGGATGTCCACCGGGATGACTGCCAGGATGATGCCGCTGATCCCGCCCAGCGTGAACATCGTGATGAAGCCGAGCGCGAACAGCATCGGCGTCGTGAGGTGAATCACGCCTCTCCATAGCGTGGCCAGCCACGAGAAGATCTTGATCCCCGTCGGCACCGCGATCAGCATCGTCGTGATCATCATCGGCACACGGAGCCAGCCGAACATGCCCGAGACGAACATGTGATGGGCCCACACCGTGAACCCGAGGATCACGATGGCCACCAGCGAGAAGGCCATCATCCGGTAGCCGAACACGGGCTTGCGCGAGTGCGTCGAGATCACCTCGCTCACGATTCCGAACCCGGGCAGCATCATGATGTAGACGGCCGGGTGGGAGTAAAACCAGAAGACGTGCTGATACATCAGCACGTCCCCTCCCGCGGATGGGTCGAAGAAGTGGGTGCCAAGCGACCGGTCGAGCAGGATGAAGAACTGCGAGCCCGCGACGAACGGGGTTGCGATCACCACGAGCAGCGACGTGGTGAACTGCGCCCAGACCAGGAGCGGCATGCGCCAGAAGGTCATGCCCGGCGCGCGCATCGTGATGATCGTGACCAGGAAGTTGAGCGCTGTGGCGATCGAGGACGCGCCTGCGAACTGCACGCCGATCGTGAAGAACTGCTGACCGATCGGCGTGTCGGTCGAGAGCGGGGCATATGCCGTCCATCCGGTGGCGAAGGCCCCGCCAGGGACGAAGAACGAGGCGATCATCATCACGCCGGCCGTCGGCAGCAGCCAGAACGACAGCGCATTCAGTCGCGGAAACGCCATGTCGGGCGCCCCGATCATGAGCGGCACCACGTAGTTCGCGATGCCGGCGAACACCGGGATGATGAACAGGAAGATCATGATCGAGGCGTGTACCGAGAACAGTCCGTTGTAGGTGTTGGGATCAACGAACTGCGTGCCCGGCTGTGCGAGCTCGGCCCGGATCACCATCGCCAGCAGGCCGGCGATCGCGAAGAAGAAGAACGTGGTGACGATGTACTGGAGGCCGATCACCTTGTGATCGGTGTTCACCCGGAAGTAGTCGCGCCAGAAGGTGGCGCCGTGACTCGAGTGGTCTTCCGGGATCGTGGGCGCGCCGGACGCCCAGCGAAACCAGTAGTCGAAGCACCCGATGGCCACGAGGAACGCGAGCGGCATGGCCACGAGCCCCACGGTGGTGACCGCGGTCATGTCGAGCAGCGGATCCCATCCATAGAGAGCCCGGACGCCGACGACGATGCCCATCGAAAGCGCGTATGCCAGCGGGACGCTTGCTGCCGCCCGATACCAGCCGGCCGGGCGGAACTTGGCCGCGAGGCTCACTTGGCTGCTCCCTTCTGCTTGGACGCGATCCAAGCGTTGAACTTCTCAACGGGCACGACCTGCACGCGCGACCGCATGGTCGAGTGGCCGAGGCCGCACAGCTCGGCGCATAACACGGGATAGGTGCCGATCTTGTTGGGCGTGGCACGGACCTTGGTGGTCAGGCCGGGCACGGCGTCCGTCTTCACTCGGAAGGCCGGCACGAAGAAGTCATGGAGGACATCGTCCGTGTTGACCCGGAATTCCACTGCCCGGTCCTTAGGCAGCACCAGCGTGTTGGACTTGACCTTGCCCTCGCTCGGGTAGCTGAAGCTCCACGCGAACTGCTGCCCTTTGACGTTGACCACCATCGTGTTGCCTGCCTTGGCCTCGATGCTGTTGAGCACGACCCAGCCGTAGATCGACAGGGCGCTGACGATGAGAAATGGGATCGTGACCCAGATGATCTCGAGCTTGGTGTTGCCGTGGATGGGCGCGCCATCGCCGAGGTCGCCCGGCTTTGCCTTGAACTGAGTCACCGAGAAGATGACCACCGCCATCACAAGGACGAAGATGGGAACCGACACGATCAGGAGCACGTCGTAGAGCGTGTCGACCTCGTGGGCCTTTGTGGTCGCCTGCGTCGGAAACCAGTCGATCTGGAGTGCCAGGAAAATGCCGACAGCGGTCGCGATGATGCTGAGCACCACCGCGGTGAGCATCGGCCGCCGCCCCGCCCTAGATCGCATCTCCGCCGCCCTCTCCGATCACGGTCGGGCACTCTACGTGACTAAGGAGACGAGTGAAAGCACCACCCCGGGTGCTCCAGCGGATCGGACACCGTGTCCAATCCGGAACGGGGTGGTCTTGTCAGGCGGCCATGGGCGCTGCACCGTTGCGGAAGCTCGACGGCGGCGTGCCGTGGTGGCGGCGAAACGCCTTGGCGAACTGGGCGGGCTGGCGGTATCCCACCGCGCTCGCCACCTGGTTCACCGGTGAGGCTCCCTCGCGCAGCAGCTCGGCCGCGCGTTCCATCCTGATCTTCTGCAGGCACGTGCGAAAGCTCGTGACGCCCGCCTCGGCGAATGCGCGCTGCAGCTGGCGTCGCGAGGTGGCCACCCGGCGGGCCACGTCATCGAGCGCGAGCTTCGACTCGTACTCGGTCTCGATGATGGCTTTTGCTTCGAGGAAGAGCTCTCGGCGGCGCTGGACGGTGGCGGGACGCTTGGCTTCCGGATGCATCTCCAACTACTACGTGCCAAGTCGGAAATCGGATAACCCCTCCGCGGCTTTCGGAGATTCCGGCGCGCTGGCAGCTAGCTGTGCGGGTGTTCCAGCGGAAGCTCGGCGATGTCCGCACGGGTCTGGCCGACCCAGCGGACGATCACGACCACGGTGATCACGACCCCGATGGCGAAGACGGCCCAGTTGAGCACGACCCCGACCAGCGCGATCGTCGTGCCGAGCGCGACCAGCACCGGGAGGTAGGACGGATCCGGAAGATGGATCGGCTCGCCGGGAGGCGGGATCGCCTGTCCCGCCTCGGACTCGTGTTCGCTGGTCATCAGTAGACGAACGCGACCACGAACGATGCGGCGAAGACCACCAGCGCGATGATGCTGGCGATCAGGGCGGTCCGGAGGTTGCGGCGAGCCAGTTGACGGTCCACGGCGTCAGTTTCTACCAGAACGGGCAAGGATGCCCATGATGGCCGCCTCCTTGAAAAGCGCAGCTCCGCGCGCAAAGAATAAGGCGTGACCTCCGTGGTGGGCATAGACGTGGGCGGGACGAAGGTCGCGGTGGCGCGGGTGAAGGACGCTCGCGCCACCGACAGGGCGCAGCGGCCGACCGAGCTCGACAGCACCGAGGCGCTGCTCGACGGCATCGAGGAGGCCTTCGACGAGGCGATCGGCAGCGGCGAGCGCCCCCGCGCTGTGGGGGTGGGGGTGCCATCCCAGATCGACTTTCAAACCGGCACCGTCCTTTCCAGCGTGAACATCCCGCTCCAGGGGGTTGCGTTGCGAGAGGAACTGGGCAGTCGGTTTGGAGTGCCCGTGTTCGTGGACAACGATGCCAACTGCGCCGCGCTGGCCGAGGCCCAGCTCGTGCCCGACCCGCCGGCCCAGCACCTCGTGATGCTCACGCTCGGAACCGGCGTAGGCGGGGGCGTGGTGATCGACGGCAGCATCGAGCGCGGTCACACGGGCCTGGGGGCCGAGCTCGGCCACATCGTCGTCGACGGTGCGGCGGCCCTCGCGGCAGACGACGACGAGCCCTTCCCGCGCCCCGGATCGCTGGAGTGGCACTGCAGCGGACGTGGCCTCGAGCGGGCAGCCACTGCGGTTGCGCGCGAGGGCCACGGGGCGCTCGGAGCGACGCTTGCCGAGTGCGGCCGCGTGTCGGGCCGTGATGTGGTGGCGGCCGCCACCGCGGGCGACGCGCAGGCGCTCGAGCTGTTCGAGCAGCACGGTCGCTGGCTCGGATTGGGCATCGCGAGCATCGTCAACACCTTCGAACCCGAGCGGGTGGTGATCGGCGGCGGGCTGTCCCGCGCGTCCGAGCTCTTCCTGTCCGCCGCGGTCGCCGAAGCGCGCCGCAACACCCTCCCGAAGCTGTGGGAGCGCACTGAGGTCGAGCTGGCCAGGGGCGGGTCGGACGCTGGCGTGATCGGCGCCGGTGTGCTCGCCGCGCATGAGCTGCAGCGATCCGGCGATACTCAGGCCCAGAGCACGTGAACTTGACCACCATCGAAGGGACCGGATGACGCTCACCACAGATGAGACCGAGCTGGACGCACTATGCATCGACACCATCCGGATGCTTTCCATCGACGGGGTGGAGAAAGCCAACTCCGGTCATCCCGGCGCGCCGATGGCACTGGCTCCCGTCGCCTATCAGCTGTTCACGCAGACGATGAAGCACAACCCCGCGAACCCGCACTGGCTTGACCGCGACCGGTTCGTGCTCTCGGCGGGACACGCCTCGATGCTGCTGTATTCGATCCTGTACCTCACCGGCTACGGCGTGTCGATGGACGATCTCAAGGACTTCCGTCAGATCGAGAGCGCCACCGCCGGCCACCCGGAGTACGAGGCCGACGGCACCCCCGGCGTCGAGGTGACCACCGGACCGCTTGGCCAGGGCGTCGGCAACGCCGTCGGCTTCGCGCTGGCCGAGCGCATGCTCGCCGCCCGCTTCAACCGTGAGGGCCACGAGATCGTCGATCACCACACCTACGCGATCGCAAGCGACGGCGACATGCAGGAGGGCGTGGCCTCCGAGGCCTCGTCGCTCGCGGGCCACCTCGGCCTCGGCCGCCTCACCGTCTTCTACGACAACAACCACGTCCAGCTGGCCGGGCCCACCTCGATGGGCTTCTCCGAGGACGTCGGCAAGCGCTACGAGGCCTACGGCTGGCACGTGCAGGACCTGGGCGAGGACTTTAACCTCGAGCGGATGAGCGCGGCGATCGATGCCGCCCACGCAGAGACCGGCAAGCCGTCGCTCGTGATCCTGCGCACCCACATCGGCTTCGGGTCGCCCAACAAGCAGGACTCCTTCAAGGCCCACGGCTCGCCCCTCGGCGGTGACGAGGTGCGCCTGACCAAGGAGGCCTACGGCTGGGATCCCGACAAGACCTTCTACGTGCCCGACGATGCAGCCGCGCACTACGCCGAGACCGCCGAGAAGGGCAAGCAGGCAGAGGCCGAGTGGCAGGAGCGGGCCGACGCCTACGCAGAGGCCTTTCCCGAGGAGTTCAAGCAGCTGCAGTACGTGATCGAGGGCAGCCTGCCCGACGGCTGGGATGCCGACCTGCCGCGCTTCTCGCCCGACGACGACGACATCGCCACGCGCAAGGCGTCCGAGCAGGTGATCCAGTGGGCGGCCAAGGCGGTGCCCCACCTGGTCAGCGGCTCGGCCGACCTCGAGCCCTCGACGAATACAGAGATCGAGGACGGCGGGTCGGTGGTTCGCGATGATTTTTCCGGCCGCACCGTTCACTACGGCGTGCGCGAGCACGCCATGGGGGCGGTCGTCACGGCGCTCAACCTGCACGGCCTGCGTGCCTTCGGGTCCACGTTCTTCAACTTCGTGGACTACATGAAGGGCTCGGTGCGCCTGGCGGCGCTGATGGAGCTGCCGGTGATCCAGGTCTA
>JBBPXW010000127.1:0-21790 GCA_038200525.1 Solirubrobacterales bacterium
ACGATCGACGCCCTGCAGCACCTGGCGATGCGCGCGGCCCTGCGCGGGGAGCAGGACGGCCCGCGGGTCGTCGTGGATGCCTCGGGGTATCGCGCGCGCCGTGAGAACGCGCTGCAGCGCGAGGCCGACCGCGCCGTCTCCGACGCCATCCGCTACGGCCGGCCCGTGGAGCTCGAGCCGATGCGTGCCCCCGAGCGCAAGGTCGTGCACATGTATCTGCGTGAGCGTACGGACATCGAGACCCACAGCGAGGGCGACGAGCCCGAGCGCCGCCTGGTGGTCTCGCCGCTCACGCTGGCCCGCGAATCCTGACCGTTTCCCGTGAAACGCCTGCCGGGCTCGCCGAGCGGTACGGCCTCACCGCAGAGCAGGGTGCTCGACTGGCGGCGCTGCTTTCCGGCCTCGCCGAGGAGCCCGACCCACCCACGACCGCCAGAACCGGTCCAGAGGCCGCCCGGGTGCATCTCGCCGACAGCCTGAGCGCGCTGGACCTGCCCGTGGTGGCCACGGCGCACCGAATCGCGGATATCGGCGCCGGCGCGGGATTTCCCGGTCTGGCATTGGCAGTCGCCCTGCCGGCGGCGGAGGTGGCCCTCGTAGAGGCCACGCGCCGCAAGTGCGAGGTGATCGAGCGGCTCGTTGCCCGTGCGGGCCTGAGCAACGCCACGGTGTTTGCGGAGCGGGTCGAGGACCACGCACGCGACCTCGCTCCCGCGGGCTACGATGTGGTCACTGCTCGCGCCGTCGCTCCGCTCGCAGTGCTCGTGGAGTACGCCGCCCCGCTTCTGGTCGAAGGCGGCCACCTCGTGGCGTGGAAGGGCCGCCGCCACGTGACCGAGGAGGAGGCGGGGGCGGTCGCGTCTGCGGAGGTGGGAATGGCACTGTCCTCGGTTGGTCGCACGACTCCGTACGAAGGCGCACGCGACCACCATCTGCACGTCCTCTGCAAGACCCGTCCCACCCCGAGGCGGTACCCGCGTCGCGCCGGCATCGCGCGCAAGCGGCCCCTGGCCTGAGGCCAGGCCACTCCGACGAGTGGAGGAATCGGTCGTTCGGCCCCGAACCATCGCCATAGGGGCGGGGTTCCGACCGCTTCGGCCTCTACCTTCCCGACTCGAATGGGCACGATCTTCGCCATCACCAATCAGAAGGGCGGGGTGGGCAAGACCACCACCGCCGTCAACGTCGCGGCGAGTGTCGCCGACGCCGGCTACAACACGCTGCTTGTCGACATCGATCCGCAGTGCAACGCGACGGTCGCCCTCGGGATCGACAAGCACGTCGTCCCCGGCACCTACGAGGTGCTCAGCGGTGAGGTCACCCTGGCGGAGGCCGCCCGCCCGACGGCGCTCGATCACCTCTCGATCGTCCCGGCCACGCCCGATCTCGCGGGCGCGACGGTCGAGCTGCCGCGGATGCCCGGATCGGAGACCCGCCTGCGCGACCAGTTGGGGTCGGTGAGAGACGACTACCTGTTCACGGTGCTCGACTGCCCGCCCTCGCTCGGGCCGCTGACCGTGAACGCGCTCGTTGCAGCCGACAGGGTCCTCGTCCCGGTCCAAACCGAGTACTTCGCTCTCGAAGGCCTCGCCGGGCTGCTTGACACCCTGTCACTGATCCAGCGTGAGCTGAACCCGCGGCTCGCGGTGGCGGGCATGATCCTCACGATGCATGACGGCCGTACGCGCCTGGCCCAGGACGTCGAGCGGGAAGTGCGTGAGCACTTCCCGGAGCTGGTGTTCGACACGGTCATTCCCCGCAACGTGCGGCTGGGGGAGGCGCCGAGCTTCGGCCTCCCCGCCATCCGGTTCGCGCCCCAGAGCGCGGGCTCCGCCGCGTACCTGAAGCTCGCCAGGGAGGTCGCTGCCCGTGCATGAGTCCCTGCCCGATCCCAAGGGCTACCCGCGCGGGATGGGTCGCGGCCTGTCGGCGATACTGCCGCGCACGCGTGCGGAGGAGCAGGGCATGCGTGACATCCCCGTCGATCTCGTCCTGCCCAACGCCCAGCAGCCCCGCCGCGAGTTCGACGACGAGGCTCTGCTCGCGCTGGCGGAGTCGATCCGCAGCCGCGGCGTCCTGCAGCCGATCGTCGTGCGGCCGCTCACCGGCGGGCAGTTCGAGCTGATCGCCGGCGAGCGCCGGCTGCGCGCGTCGAAGATCGCAGCGATGGCGACCATCCCCGCAGTAGTACGCCAGACCGAGGACTCGGAGCGACTCGATCTCGCCCTGGCCGAGAACATGGCGCGCGTCGACCTCAATCCGGTCGAGGAGGCGCGCGCGTGCGCGATGCTCGTGGACGATCTCGGCCTGACGAAGGAGGAGGTCGGGCGTCGCGTCGGCAAGAGTCGGGTGGCCGTGTCGAACCTGATCCGCCTGCTGGAGCTGCCCGATGAGGTGCTCGATCTCGTGGCCGCCGGCGATCTCTCCGAGGGCCACGGCCGGGCCATCCTCACCAACAGGGACCACGAGCAGCGCAAGGCGCTCGCGCGCGACGTGCGCGATCACGGCTGGTCGGTGCGAGAGACCGAGGCCCACGCTCGTGGCGACGAGGGGGCCGCGCCGCGCCCTTCGGAGCCGATCACGGTGCACCCGGACCAGGCCGACGCGCTGGCGGCCGCCGAGGACGCGCTCACCGCGGCCCTCGGCCACGAAGTGCGTGTGCGCGCGCGAGGCGACGGCGCCCGCGCGGAACTCAAGTTCGACTCGCCCGGCGAGGCAATCGAGCTGGCCGAGAGGCTGTTGCGTGGTCCGGTCTCCGGAGCCACCTGAGCGCTCCACGGCACCGCGAATGGCGGGGCACGGAGTGGGCGATCCTGGATTCGAACCAGGGACCTCGTCCTTATCAGAGACGCGCTCTAACCGACTGAGCTAATCGCCCGTGCGGCGGGCGAGTCTAGCGCGATGCGGTGCCGCCTGGCTCCCGCGCAGGGCCAGGACAGCGTCCCCGCCATGACTAGACTGTCGTCCGACCCGGCCTGTCCTCCAGGAGCCACGTTTCCGCATGACCGAGATGGTGATCTACGGCGTCAGCTTCGACATGGTCGGCAAGCAGCCGATCGTGTTGCTGAAGACCCGCGAAGGCAACAAGTTCCTCCCGATCTGGATCGGTCATCCGGAGGCGGCCGCGATCCTGATGAAGCTCCAGGGGGCCAACACGCCGCGACCGATGACCCACGACCTGATCAACGACGTGCTGTCAGAGCTCGAGGTCGCCTGCACGAAGGTGGCGGTCACGGAGCTGCGCGAGAACACCTTCTATGCGCTGATCACCCTGAGCCTGAACGGCCGCGAGGTGGAGATCGACTCCCGCCCGTCCGACGCGCTCGCACTGGCCGTTCGCACGGGTGCCCCCATCTTTGCCGCCGAGGACGTGATCTCGGACTCGGCGATCGAGTTCGAGCACGAGGTGGAGGATCAGGAGGAGGTTGTCGAGAAGTTCAAGGACTTCCTCGACAACGTGTCGCCCGAGGACTTCGGAGACGAGTCCGAGTCCAGCTGAGGAGGCTCAGCGTCGAGGGCGCTCGAGCGCCAGCCCGAGTATTCGCTCGATCAGCCGGTCGAAGTCGATGCCCGCCGCCTCCGCCGCCTGGGGGAGCAGCGAGGTGTCGGTCAGCCCCGGGATCGAGTTGGTCTCGAGCACGTGGAGGTCGCCGGCGGGATCGAGCATGAGGTCGATGCGCGCGAACCCGTAGGAGCCCAGCAGCTCGTAGGTGGCGAGGGCCAGCCGCTGTGCGCGATCGGTGAGCTCGCCGGGCAGCTCGGCCGGACACACGAAGGCGGTGCGTCCGATGTCGTAGCGCGACTGGAAGTCGTAGAAGTCCTCGCCCTGGGGGACTGCCTCCACCACTGGCAGTGCCTTAGGTCCTGTGGGCGAGCCGATGATCGACACCGCCAGATCCCGGCCCGGGACATGACGCTCGAGCAGTACGCGATCGTCGTAGGAGAATGCCGCGACGAGCGCGGCGGGAACGTCCCCTGGCGTGCGGGCGAACTTGATCCCAAGCGCCGACCCCTGGCGGGACGGCTTGACCACGATCGGGAACTCGAGCCGATCCTGGATCGCCGGCAGCGCCTCGGCGGCGCCGAGCTCGCGGAACGCCGTCTGCGAGAAGGCGACGAAGTCCGGCGTGGGGATCCCGGCCTCCCGGAGCAGGTGCTTGGTCATGACCTTGTCCATCGCCCGCGCGCAGGCCGCGGGGGCGGACCCGGTGTAGGGCAGGCCGACCATCTCGAGCAGCTCCTGGATCGTGCCGTCCTCGCCGTCAGGACCATGCATCGCCACGAACACCGCGTCCGGGCGGTCCAAGTCGAGCCGCCGCATCAGGTCGGGACCGACGTCGATGCCGGTCACGTGGTGCCCGAGCCGCCCGAGGGCGAGCTCCACACGTGCGCCGGAGCGAAGCGAGACCTGACGCTCGAGCGAGCGCCCCCCTTGAGCACAGCGACGCGGCTCACCGGCCGCCGGCCCGCCTGCGCTCCTCGGAGTGACGGCGCAACTCGACCACGCGCGCTCCCGTCTCCGCGTCGGGCTCCCGCCGTGCGGCCTCCGTCTCATCCGGGGTGACGGCCTGCACCTCGCCGGTGAGGGTGCCGTACAGCGCGACCTGCTCAGCGATCACGGCCCCGATCCGGCGGATGCCCTCGCGGATCTCTGCGGAGGTCGAGCCGGAGAAGTTCAGCCTCATCGAGTCCCGCCCGCGACCGTCGAGGAACGCCCCTTCACCGGGCACGAAGGCGACGTTGTCGCGCAGTGCCCTGGCCAGCAGGTCGGTGGTGTCGATGTAGTCCGGCAGCGTGACCCAGACGAACATGCCACCGCCGGGGCGGGTCCAGGCCGCCCCGGCGGGAAAGTGCTCCCGGAGCGCGTCGAGCATCGCGTCGCGCCGCGGCCGGTAGACGCCGATCAGCGACTCGACGTAGCCCTGCCACTCGCCCCGCTCGAAGTAGGCCTGCACCATCAGCTGGGACAGCGTCGAGGTGCACAGGTCGGCCTCCTGCTTGCCGAGGTTGATCTTCTCGAGCACCGGTGGCGGCGCGGCCACCCAGCCGAGCCGGATGCCGGGCGACAGGATCTTCGAGAACGTGCCCAGGTACATCACGTACACGCCACCGTCGAGCTTGTAGAGCGGCGGGAGTGGCTCGCCCTCGTAGCGGAGCAGCCCGTAGGGGTTGTCCTCGAGCACCAGCAGCTCGCGCTCGGTGGCGATTCGCACCAGCTCGTGGCGTCGGGCAAGCGACATCGTGGCGCCGCCGGGGTTCTGGAAGGTCGGGACCGTGTAGATGAACTTGAGCCTGCGGCCCTCAGCCTCGAGCGCGTCGATCGTCTGCTCGAGGAGGTCGACGCGCATGCCCTGGTCGTCGACGTCGAGCTGGACGACATCGGCCTGGTAGGCGTTGAAGACCGGGACGGCGCCCGGGTAGGTCGGGCCCTCGGCGATGATCACGTCACCCGGGTCGATCAGCGTCTTGACCACCAGGTCGATCACCTGCTGGCCGCCGGTCGTGACCACGACGTCGTCGAGGTCGACGCGCATGCCCTCGGTGGCCATCACCTCGGCGATGCACCGCTTGGTCTCGATCAAGCCATCGGTCGGCCCGTACTGGAGCGCCTTGGCCGAGGACTCCTGCGCGATCCGGGCCGTGACCGCGGCCAGCGTCTCCGGAGGAAACGTCGACGTGTCGGGCAGGCCGCCGGCGAGCGAGATCACCTCCGGGCGCTGGGTGATGGCCATCATGTCCCGTATCGCCGAGGAGGTCATCCCGCGCGTGCGTGCAGCGAACAGCCCGGCGTAGCGCTCGAGGTCCCGGCTGGTGGAGCGCGTCGGGGGCTTTGGCGGGGTGTCCATGGATGCATCGTTCGCCGCCGCGGGAGCCGGTCCTGGCGATGGCGTTCAGCTGAGGCCTTCTACTAAGGTGCCGTGTCAGCGTACCGGCCCCGGAAGCCGGGCTTGCAGCGCAGCTTCTCCTGAGATGAGCCTCTTCTTCGACATCGGCCAGGGCGCCGGACTCGCAGGTGCGACGGGCGTGCGGCCGTTCCTGCCGCCGCTCATTGCGGGCGCGCTGGCAAGCGGCGACATCGGGATCGACTTCGACGGCAGTGGCTGGCAGTTTCTCGAGAGCCCAGTCTTCCTGCTCGCGGTGCTTGTGCTCGCTGTGCTCGCCTACATGGCAGAGCGATCGAGCGTGAGTGCGAGTGCGGTCTCGCTCGTCACGGGCGGGCTCGCTCTCGCGCTTGGCGCGCTGCTGTCTGCCGGCTCGCTGGCGGCCGGGGACGGCTCTCCGGTGGTCGGCGTGATCGTCGGGCTCGCCTGCGCGGCCCTGGCCTACGTGAGTGTCGGCGGCCTGCTGGAGCGTGCGGGCAGGCGGCTCGACGACTCCGCTGCGGGGCTGCTCGTGGTCTACGCCGATGCCGCCGCGCTCGTGCTCGCGGCCATCGCGATCTTCGTGCCGCCGGTGGCCTTTCTCGCGCTGGTGGCCTTCGTCGTCCTGCTGGTCCGCGGGCGCGGGGAGAGCGACCGCAAGTACGCCGGGCTCCGGATCCTGCGGTGAGCCCGCGCCCGGAGGGCGTGAAGAAGGTGGTGCTCGTGGTAATCGACGCGATGAGTCCGGAGGGCCTCCAGACCGCCCTCGCCGAGGATGCGGTGCCGGCGCTCGGCGCCCTGATCCGCGCGGGCACCTACACCGAGGACTGCGTCTCCACGTTCCCGTCGGTGACGCCGGTGGCGGCATCGGCGATCACGACCGGCATGGGCCCCGCCGGCCATCTCATCCCGTCAATGAACTGGTTTCACCGCGGCGAGGAGCGCTATGTGGAATACGGGACGTCGTTCTCGGCAAGCCGCGCGCACGGGATGTTCCACTCGCTCCAGGACACCGTCTACAACATGAACCTGGCCCACCTGAGCCAGTCGGAGCGCACCGTCTTCGAGCACCTCGACGATGCCGGGCTGCGCACGGCCTGCACCACGTACCTGATCTATAGGGGGCGCCATCGCCACGAGCCGTCGCGGGACTCGGCCTACGTGCGGCTGGCGGAGGCGGCCCAGTTCCGGCACGCGGTCTGGGGTCCGAAGGAGCTGTTCTACGCGGACCTGTTCGACACCCAGAACACCGGTTGCTTCTCGACCCTTGGCCTGCCTGGTCAACGTGACCAGCATTCAGCCTGCGTCGGCGAGCGGCTCGTGAAGGACGACCTCTTCGACTTCCTCCTGTTCTCGCTGCCCGACAACGACACGTACTCGCACCGCGAGGGGCCCGATGCCCAGCCGGTGTCGCTGGCCCACGCAGACCGCTCGCTGCAACGGTTGATGGATGCCGGCGGTGGAGCGGAGGCCTTCCTCGAGGAGCACGCCGTGATCGTGGTGTCCGACCACTCGCACGATCAGGTGGTCCACGCGACCAATCTCTCCGCGGCGCTCGCTGGATGGCGGGTGCTTGCACCGATGGACCTCGACCCCGAGACGGCCCAGGTGGCCGTCTGCCCCGGCTCTCGCTCGGCGCAGCTCTATGCCCTCGGCCACGGTGACCGCGCAAGTGTGGCGGCACAGCTGGCAGGCGACCTGGAGGGGATCGACGGCGTGGACGTGATAGCCCGCAAGATCGACGGTCGTGCCTCGATCTGGACGCCCCGCGGAGAGCTCGACTTCGCGCCCGGGGGGGAGCTCGAGGATGCGCGTGGGAACGGGTGGTCGGTCGACGGCGAGCGAGCTGCTCTCGACCTGGTCGTGCGAGATGGCGTGGTGTCGAGCAGCACCTACCCCGACGCCTTGCGGCGGATGTGGTCGGCGCTCGAGTGCCCGCGCACCGGGGACGTCCTGCTCTCTGCGGAGCCCGGCTACGAGTTCACCGACTGGGGTGGCCGCGATCATGTGGGGGGCGGCAGCCACGGCTCGTTGCACCGGTGCGACTCGCTTGGCGTGCTGATCACCTGCGGCATCGCCCCCCCGGCCCGCGCGGCCGGGGTCTATCCATCGATCGAGGACGTCACTCCGATGGTGCTCGACCACTTCGGCGCGAGCTGATGGAGGAGCTGCCGCGACCGCGGCCCCACACGCGTGTGCGCCGCGGGATGGGCCGTCGCCACAACTGGATCCAGCTCGTGAAGTTCTGCGCTGTCGGCGGGTCGGGCTACGTCGTGAACCTGGCGGTGTTCGCTGCGGCCGTCGAGATAGGCAAGCTTCACCATCTGGTGGCGGCCACGCTCGCGTTCGTCGTGGCCGTGCTCAACAACTTCTGGTGGAACAGACATTGGACATTTGGAGCCCGCGAGGGCCGCGCCCGCTTCCAGGCGGCACGCTTCTTCGCGGTGAGCGCGTGCGCGTTCGTGTTCGCCGCCGCGTTGCTGGAGCTCCTGATCAACGGCGCCGGGACGCCGGAGATCGCAGCGCAGGCCATTTCGATCGCCGCGGCCACCCCGCTCAATTTCATCGGGAACAAGATGTGGAGCTTCGGCGCCCGCTCGTTGATCCGCTGAGGCGGCTCCTCCCGATCGTGGCGGTGGCGCTGCTGTGGGCACTCGCCCTATGCGTGGCCCCCGGGCGAGCAGAGGCGGCGCCGAAGCTGGTGGCCCCGGCGTCAGAGACACGCGCCCCCGCCGGCTATCGGCTGACCGCTCAGCAGGTCCGCCGGATCGCCGACCGCGCGGAGAAGGTGCGCAGCGAGCGCCCCAAGCACCGCCGGTTTGTCCCGAACGAGTACACCCGGGGGCCCGGGCAGTGGCAGGTGAGCTACTTCGACGCTAAGGACGAGGTGGCGCAGGTGCGCGTGGACGATGCCACGGGCGCGGTGCTCGAGCAGTGGACGGGCTCCCAGGTGGCGTGGACCATGGCGCGCGGCTACGAGGGGGCCTTCGGGCGCAAGCTCAACGCGCCGTGGGTGTGGATACCGCTGTGTGTGCTGTTTCTCGCGCCGTTCTTCGATCCGCGGCGGCCGTTTCGGCTGCTGCACCTGGATCTGCTGGTGCTCTTGGGGTTCAGCGTCTCGCACGTGTTCTTCAACCGCGGTGAGATCGGCGCGTCGGTGCCGCTCGTCTACCCCGTGTTGCTCTACCTGCTCGGACGGCTGCTGCTGGCGGGGCTCCGCCCGGCTCGGACGCATCTCGCCGAGCGGCGGCGGGAGCGCGGCCGGCTCGTGCCCGTGGTGCCGATCGCATGGCTGGCGGTGGCGATCGTGGTGCTCGTAGGCTTCCGGGTGGCGCTCAACGTGACCGACTCGAACGTGATCGACGTCGGCTACGCCGGAGTGCTCGGGGCCGATCGGATCGTGGACGGTGACCCCCTCTACGGACCCGGCTTCAGCAGGGACGTCGAGCGGGGGGACACCTACGGCCCCGTCGCCTATCTTGGCTACATCCCGTTCGAGCAGGCGCTGCCGTGGAGTGGGGCGTGGGATGACCTCCCGGCGGCCCATGGCGCGGCACTCGCCTTCGATCTGCTCGCGCTGGCCGGGCTCGTGCTGCTCGGCAGGCGCCTCAGACCCGGCCGGGCGGGGACCGAGCTCGGAATCGCCCTGGGGTTTGCGTGGGCGGCTTACCCGTACGCGATGTTCGCCCTCGAGACCAACTCCAACGACTCCCTGTTGGCGCTGGTGGCGGTGGCAGCGATGCTCTCGCTCACCCTCGGGCCTGTGAGGGGCGGTGGCGCGGCCGCAGCGCGTGGCGTGGTCGTCGCGCTCGGCGCGGCCGCCAAGTTCTCGCCGATCGCGCTCGCCCCCCTGTTCGCCACCGGCACCGGCGAAGGCCGCAGGAGCCGGTCGTGGCTGGTCTTCGCGCTCGCGCTCGTGGTCGTGCTGGCGCTTGCCTTCGCGCCGTTCGTTCCCGACGGAGGTGTGCGGGAGCTCTACGACAGGACCGTCGGGTACCAGTCGTCGCGACCCTCGCCATTCAGCATCTGGGGCCAGTTCGACTCGCTCGGCTGGCTGCAGACCGCGGTGAAGGTCGCCGCTGTCGGCCTTGCGCTGCTGGTTGCCGTCGTGCCACGGCGCCGTGACGCGGTCCAGGTTGCGGCACTTGCAGCGGCCGTCGTGATCGCGGTGCAGCTCACGATGACGCACTGGTTCTACCTCTACGTCGTGTGGTTCGCGCCGTTTGCGCTCGTGGCCCTGATGTTCCCGTGGCGCACCGGCCCCGAGGTCGACGCGCCCCCGCCGATCAAAGCCGAGTCGACGGCGCACCCGCCCGCAGTGCCAGCTTGAAGGCGGCGGCGCTCCTGGTCCTCGCGGTCGGCTTCGCCGCGACCCTGCTCGTGGCTCCATGGCACGACGAGTCGGTCACCGATCTTCCGCTGTACTCGGCCTACGCGGATCTCTTCCTCGCCGGCCACCTTCCCTACCGCGACGTGCTGTTCGAGTATCCACCGCTGGCCGCGCCCCTGATCGCGGTCAGCGGTCTCGCGGGTGGCGCGGACGGGTACCGCGTCGCCTTCACCGTGGTCGCCTTCGTGGCGGCGGCTGTCGTGATGCTGCTGTGCGGTGAGCTTGCCGCGCGTACCGGTGGGGATCGCGACCGCGCTCTGCTGGCCGCATCCCTGGCGCCGCTTCTGTGCGGCGCCATGATCAGGACGCACTTCGACCTCGTGCCCGTCGGGCTCACGCTCGCCGCGCTGGCGCTGGTGTGCGGCGGTCGACCACGGACCGGGCTGTCCGTGCTCGGTGCAGCGATCGCCCTCAAGCTGTATCCGGTCGTGGTCGTGCCGGTGGTGCTCGCCTGGCTCGCCGCCCGTGGCCAGCGGCGGGCCGCCATCGACGGTGCGCTCGCCATGGCGCTCGTCGTGGCCGTGGCCTATGCGGCCGCGGCTGCGCTGTCGGTCGGCGGCACCGTCGACTCCCTCACCTACCACGTCGACAGGGCGGTCCAGGTGGAGAGCTCACCCGCTGTGGTGCTGCGCGCCCTCGACGGCCTGGGAGCGGGTGCCGCCACGCCCAACAGCGGTCACAAGTCGGATGGGCTCGATCACCCGGCCGCGGCAGTCGTGACCGGCGTGTTCGTCGCATTGATGGTCGCGGCGGTCGCGCTGCTCGCGCTCGCCGCCGTGCGGGCCGGTGGCACGGAGCCGCCAGACGGGCGTGCCCTCGTGATCGCGTCGCTGGCCGCCACGGTGGCGTTCGCCTGCTTCGGCAAGGTGCTCTCGCCGCAGTTCCTCATCTGGGTCGTGCCGCTCGGGGCGCTCGCGCTCGCCTGGCGGCTGTCGTGGCTCACGGCGGCCGTCGTGGTGTCGCTCGCGCTGACCTTCGTGGAGTTCCCGGCGCACTACCGCGACGTGGTGGACCGCGTGCCGTGGGTGCTTGGCGTGGTGGCGGCCCGCGATATCTCCCTGATCGCTGTCGTGGGACTCGCGCTCCGAGCGCTGTCGGTCAGGTCTGCGCAGGAGCCGGCTCGAGGATCTGCTCGATCCCCGTGGCATGCCCGTCGGGCCCGGCTTCGATCAGCACCGCATTGATCCACGGATCCTCGACCGAGGTGTCGAAGCGCACGTTGGTCATGGTCTTGAACCGCTCGAGGGCCGACTCCTTCTTCACGCCGATCACCCCGCCGCGCGGGCCGGTCATGCCGACGTCGGTGCAGTAGGCGGTGCCGCCGGGCAGCACGCGCGCGTCGGCTGTCGGGATGTGCGTGTGGGTGCCCACGCATGCCGTCACGCGACCGTCGAGGTGCCAGCCCATGGCGACCTTCTCGCTCGTGGCCTCGGCGTGCATGTCCACGAGCACGTGCGTCGCGCGACCGCGTAGGTCGGCAAGCGCGGCATCGACCTCGGCGAAGGGAGATCGCGCGGCATCGACGAAGATGGTGCCCGACAGGTTGACCACCCCGAGGGCCATTCCGTCGCGCTCGACCACGGTGATCCCGCGGCCCGGGCTGGCGCGGGGGTAGTTGGCCGGACGGATGATCCGCTCGTCGCGATCGAGGAACTCGTAGACGTCGGTATGACGATAGGCGTGGTTTCCGAGCGTGATCACGTCGACGCCGGTGTCGAAGATCTGCAGCGCCGTGCGCTCGGTGATCCCCACGCCGCCCGCCGCGTTCTCGCCGTTGACCACGACGAAATCCGGCGTATGACGCTCCCGCAGGCCGGGGAGCAGGGCGGCGAGCGTCCGCCGTCCAATGCCCGCCACCACGTCGCCGACGAAGAGGACCTTCACAGGGGGCAGTCTGCCACCCGGACCTGGCCGCTACCTTGCGGCTCGATGACCGAGCCCGCACCGACGGTCACCCCTGCCGTGCTCTCGGCGGAGGGACTGGTCAAGCGTTACGGCGACCGTGAGGCGCTGCGCGGGGTCTCGCTCACGGCCTCGGCGGGCGAGCTCGTGGCCGTGATCGGGCCAAACGGCGCCGGCAAGACGACCTTGCTGTCGATCCTCGCCGGCATCCAGCGTCCCGACGCCGGCACCGTCAGCCGCGCCGCAAACGAGATCGGATGGGTTCCGCAGCAGGCCGCGCTCTACGGAAAGCTCACGGTGGCCGAGAACCTCCGCCTGTTCGCCCGGCTGGAGAGGAGCGCAGCCGAACCGTCGGTTCGGCGAGCACCGCATCGCCTTTTTCGGAGGAGCGCAGCCGAACCGTCGGTTCGGCGAGCACCGCATCGGCTGCTTCGGAAGCCGGTCGATCCGGACGCCGAGGTGCAGCGCATGCTCGACCTCACAGGCCTGCGTGACCGGGCAGACGACCAGGTGCATGTGCTGTCCGGCGGCAACCGTCAGAGGGTGAACATCGCGATCGGTCTGCTTGGCCGCCAGCCGGTGCTGCTGCTCGACGAGCCCAGCGCCGCCCTCGATCCGCGCCAGCGCGAGCGTGTGTGGGAGTTCGTGCTCAGCCTCGCGGCGGTCGGCACGGCGGTCGTCTACTCGACCCACGACATCGCCGAGGCCGAGCGCCACGCGAGCCGCGTGCTGGTGCTCGCCGACGGCGAGCTGATCTTCACCGGGGCGCCGAACGAGCTCGAAGCCGCGGTGGAGCACGACGCGAGTGAATCCGGCCGGGGTGACTTCGAGCAGGCCTTCGTGTCCTTCCTCAAGTCGCAGGGTCACTGACCGGTGCGTTGGCTGCTGCTCAAGGACCTGCGCATCCTGCGACGCTCGCCGATGTTGGTGGCACTGCTGGTGCTCTACCCGGTGGTGATCGCCACGCTGATCGGCTTCGCGCTCTCCCGCGGGCCGGACAAGCCGCAGGTCGCCATCGCCAACCTGGTTCCCTCGTCCGGCAACACGATTTCGCTCGGCGGCAAGAAGATCGATGTCACGCGCCAGGCCGGCCCGCTGTTCAACGCGGTCGACCCGGTGCGGGTGAAGACCCGTGCCGAGGCGATCAAGAAGGTCCGCGACGGCGACGTGCTGGGAGCGCTGGTGATCCCCGAGGACACCACCCGCACGCTGCAGGCCGGGCTCTCGCCGGCGACGATCGAGGTCTTCTACAACGCGGACGATCCGGTCAAGTCGTCGTTCGTGCGCGACACGATCAAGTCGCAGGTCCAGGACGCCAACGGCGCGCTCACAAAGGAGCTCTCGCGCGTGGCCATCCAATTCCTCGGGCTGATCTCGACCGGCGGTCAGTACAACTTCCTCGGCCGCGACTTCGAGGTGCTCGGCCTCAAGCGCTCGGAGCGGATACTCGAGTCGGCGAAGACGGAACTCCCGGGTGGCTCGCCGGCCCGCGCCCAGATCGACCGGGTGGTGCAGTTCGCGCGACTCGCGCGCGAGAACCTCGGTCTCTCCGATGACGTGCTGTCCTCCGTCAGCTCTCCCCTGCGCGTGAAGCAGGTCCAGCTCGATGGCGGCGCCACGCCGCTCAGCTCGTACGCGGTGGCGATCGCTGTGGCGGTGTCGCTGATGTTCATCACCCTGCTGCTCGCGGCGGGCGCGCTTGCGCTCGAGCGCGAGGAGAACGCCTACCTCCGGCTCGTGCGCGGCCTCGTGTCGCGCACTGCCCTGCTGCTCGAGAAGGCGGGCCTCGCGGCAGTCTGCTCGACGGCGGTGTCCGTGCTGATGCTCTGTGGCCTCGGGCTGTTCGTTGACCTCGCCTGGGAGCGCTTCCCGCTGTGGGTGGCCGCCACCGCCGTGGCGGCGCTCGCGTTCGCCGCGATGGGGCTCGCCGTCGGCGCCGTGACCAAGGAGGTGCGGGCAGCGTCGCTGCTCTGCGTGATGGCGTCGCTCCCACTCACGTTCCTCGCGCTCGTGCCCTCGGGATCGGTGGCCCCGGCTCTGTTCGACGCGATCAGGGTGATCTCGGCGATCTTCCCGTTCAAGCCGACGCTCGACGCCCTGGATTCCGCGCTCAACGCCAACGGCGGGATCGTGGGGCCGCTGCTGCACCTGACGGCGCTGTTCGCGGGCTTCTCCGTGCTGACACGGCTGGCGCTGAGGCACTTTGCCTGATTACCAACGCTGGTTTGCCTGATTGCCGGACGCCGGGAGGAGCGCAGCCGGATCGTTGATCCGGCGAGCACCGCACCGACACTTTCCCGCCTCCTACACTGACTTGGATGGCCTTTCCCGCCACACGCATGCGCCGCCTGCGCCGCACCGGCCTGCTCAGGGACATGGTCCGCGAGACCGAGCTGACGCCCTCCCACCTGGTCCAGCCCTACTTCGTCGAGCTCGGGACCGACAGCCGCACGCCGATCGCCTCGATGCCCGGCGTCGACCGTCTGTCGATCTCGCACCTCGTCGAGGAGGCCGGGCGCGCGCACGAGGCCGGTGTGCCTTCGGTGCTGCTGTTCGGCCTTCCGGCCGAGAAGGACGAGCGCGCCTCCGGCGCCTACGACGACGAGGGCGTCGTCCAGCTCGCGGTCCGCGCGCTCAAGGAGGAGCTGCCCGAGCTCGTCGTGATCACCGACGTGTGCCTCTGCGAGTACACCTCGCACGGGCACTGCGGCGTCGTGCGCGACGACGGCCAGGTGGACAACGACGTCTCGCTCGAGCTGTTGGCAAAGACCGCCATCTCACACGCCCGCGCGGGCGCAGACGCGGTCGCGCCGAGCGACATGATGGACGGTCGCGTCGGTGCGCTGCGCACCCAGCTGGACGCCGAGAGCTTAAAGGACACGCCGATCATCGCGTACTCGGCCAAGTACGCCTCGGCGTTCTACGGGCCCTTCCGCGAAGCCGCCGACTCCACGCCCTCCTTTGGCGACAGGCGCAGCTACCAGATGGATCCGGGCAACTCCGACGAGGCCGTGCGCGAGGCCCTCCTCGATGTCGAGGAGGGTGCCGACATGCTCATGGTCAAGCCCGCGATGGCATACCTCGACATCCTGCACCGCGTCAAGGAGGCCACCCACCTGCCCGTGGCGGCCTACAACGTGAGCGGCGAGTACGCCATGCTCGAGGCCGCCGCGGCGGCCGGCTACATCGATCGCCGCGCCGCGGTGCTCGAGACCTTGACCTCCATCCGGCGCGCAGGTGCCGACGTGGTGATCACCTACTGGGCAACCGAGGTGGCCGAATGGCTTTGAATCCACAGGCGGATCCGACATCCGTGCCGGATCCGCATACACCGGACGCACTCAGCGCAGCGAAGGCCCGCGAGGAGGGTGCGGTCTCGAAGGCCCGGTCCCGCAAGGACGGCGCGGCCGTCCCGCTCGACGATCTCGACAAGAAGCTGCTGAACCTCATGCAGGGCAGCTTTCCGCTTGCGCCCAAGCCGTATGCGCACGTGGCCGGTCTCGCGGGGGTTGAGGAGTCGGTGGTGCTCGAGCGCGTCGATCGGCTGCTGCGCGAGCGCATCATCCGCCAGGTCACCCCGATCTTCGACACGCGCGTGCTCGGCTACAGCTCGATGCTGGTGGCCGCCAAGGTCGATCCCGAGAACCCGTGGCGTGCGGGAAAGATCATCAACTCCCACCCGGGGGTGTCGCACAACTACCTGCGCAACCATGACTTCAACATGTGGTTCACCATCGCCACGGAGCCCGACTCGAAGCTTGGCCTCCAGGGCACGCTCGACGTGCTCACGGACCTGACGGGCGCCGAGTCGGTCCGTCAGCTGCCCACCCTCAAGCTGTTCAAGATCCGAATGGATCTCGAGATGGAGAAGGGCACCAAGGACCTCGCGGCGATGGGTGTCGCCCAGGCCCCGATGGAGCCCGACGCGATCGAGGTCTCAGATCTCGATCGGGCCGTGATCTTGGCCCTCCAGGGCGACATGCCGGTGATCTCGGAGCCGTACGCGCCTGCCGCGGCCGAGGTCGGTGTCAGTGTGGCGGAGCTGCTCGAGCACCTCGAGTCGATGAAGGATCGCAAGGCGCTGCGCCGCGTGGCAGCGATCCTCTTTCACCGTCGCGCCGGCTTCTCGGCCAACGGCATGGGCGTGTGGAACGTGCCCGATGAGCGGATCATGGAGGTGGCGCCGATGATGGCCTCCTACCGCGGAATCTCGCACTGCTACCAGCGGCCGACCTACGAGGACTGGCCCTACTCGGTGTTCACGATGGCCCACGGGCGCTCGCGAGAGGAGTGCGACGCCATCCTCGACGCGATCGCCGAGGAGTCCGGCATCGAGGATCGCCGCACGCTCTACTCCTCGACCGAGTTCAAGAAGATCCGACTTCTGTACTACACGGACGAGCACAGACGGTGGGAAGCTGAACACGCCCCGTAGCGCCCAGCTGTACGCCCGCGCCGTCGAGCTGATGCCCGGCGGCGTGAACTCCCCGGTCCGGGCGATGGGCTCGATCGGGCGCGACCCGATCTCCGTCGTCTCCGGGTCGGGCGCCGAGATCACCGACGTGGACGGAAACGTCTACATCGACTGGATGTGCTCATGGGGCCCGCTGATCGCCGGCCACGCCAACCCGACCGTGATCGACGCCGTCGCCGCTGCCGCAACCAACGGCACCAGCTTCGGCGCCACGACCGAGGCCGAGGTCGAGCTTGCCGAAGCGGTGGTGGACCGCGTGCCCTCCGCCGAGATGGTGCGGATGGTCAACTCCGGCACGGAGGCCGCCATGAGTGCGATCCGCCTGGCGCGGGCCGCAACCGGACGGGAGAAGCTGTTGAAGTTCGCGGGGGCCTACCACGGGCACGTGGACGGTCTGCTGGCGGATGCCGGCTCCGGTCTGGCCACGGCGGGCATCCCGGCGAGCCCGGGAGTCCCGGCGGCGCAGGCCGCGGCCACCGTGATCGTGCCGTGGAACGACTTCGAGGCGATCGACCGCGCCGTGGACGAGCACGAGCTCGCCGCGATCCTCGCCGAGCCCTACCCGGCAAACATGGGTCTGGTCCCGCCCGCCGAGGGCTTCGTCGACCACCTGCGCTCCGCAGCCGACGCCAACGGCGCCCTGCTCGTGTTCGACGAGGTGATCTCGGGCTTTCGCGTCGCGCGCGGAGGTGCGCAGGAGCGCGAGGGCGTGTTGCCCGACCTGACGATCCTCGGCAAGGTGATCGGCGGCGGGGTCCCTGCCGCGGCCTATGCGGGCCGGCGTGAGCTGATGGAGCGGGTTGCGCCCGCCGGAGACGTCTACCAGGCCGGAACCCTGTCGGGCAATCCGCTTGCCACGGCCGCCGGCCTGGCCACGTTGTCCCTCCTCGACGGTGGGGCCTACGCTCGACTCGATGCGGTGGCCGCTGCAATGGCCGATGGCCTGCGCGAGGCTGCGGCATCCGCCGGCGTGCCCGCGCACGTGAGCTTCACCACCGGGCTGTTCACCCTCTTCTTCCATGACGGCCCCGTGCGCAGCTACGCCGAGGCGAAGCAGTGCGACACGGAGGCGTTCGGAGCGTTCTGCCGCGCGATGCTCAAACGCGGCGTCTACCTGCCGCCGTCGCAGTTCGAGGCGTGGTTTCCCTCGCTCGTCCACGACGACGACCAGATCGAGCGTACGCTCCAGGCGGCGCGCGAGTCGCTCGCCGAGGTGGGCCGGTGACCGCAGTCGCCGAGGTGGTCGCGGCGATGCAGCCGTGGCTGGGCGACCACGTGGCCGCAGAGATCGGCCCCGATCGGTTTGCGACGACGGTCGAGGACCCCGATCGGGGGTTTGTGCTCGAGGCGGTATACGAGGGCTACCTGATGCACTACGGAACGCCCGAGGCATTTCACGGGATGGACCCCGACCTGCGCCTCCTCGCCGGCGATGCGCTGTACGCGCTCGGCCTCGCGCGCCTTGCCGAGCGACGCGACCTCGACGCCGTGTCGGAGCTCTCGGACCTGATCACGCTGACCGCACGCGCCCACGCCGAAGGCACTCCGGAGCGGGCGCTCTCCCTCTGGCTTGCCACCGCCAAGGCGCTGTCGGAGGCCGGCGGCCCCGGGGCGCTGGCCAGTTGGCGCAATTCCGCATGACCAGTGGACCTCGTGACACTCGTAGCCAAGTTGACTCTATTGTTCCGCAGGCGTTGAATAGGACTCCGCGCTAGCCCATGGCCCAAGACTCCTCCTCCGATAAGAGCCGTCGCAAGTCCCCTTACACGGCGGACCGCGACATGCCGGGGGCCTTCGAGGGCGAGACCGTCACGCGCCGCGGCCTGATGACCGGTGGCGCCCAGGCCGTCGGGGGCATCGCCGTCGCGGCCTTCGCCCTGCCGGCGCTCGGCTTCGCGCTCGGCCCGATGCTCGAGGACTCATCGCCGGACATGTGGCAGGACGTCGGCCCCGAGGAGGACTTCAACCCGAAGTTCTACGTGCCGAAGGTCATGAACATCGTCCCCTCGATCGGCGAGGCCGGCAAGACCACCGTCTACATGCGCAAGTTCGATCCGAAGGGCGACAGCAAGAGCCCGAGCGACAAGGGCAAGAAGCCGCTTCCCTACGTCGCCATCTCCACGCGTTGCGCGCACCTCGGCTGCCCCGTTCGCTACATCCAGGCGTCGCAACGATTCGTGTGCCCGTGCCATGGCGGCGTCTACGACTTCGAGGGCAAGGTGGTCGGTGGGCCGCCCGTGCGGCCGCTCGACCGCTTCTACACGAAGGTCGAGAAGGGGCGCGTCAAGGTTGGCGACCGCTTCTCCCTGAACGCCGAGCTGCGCCGCTTCTCCCCCCGTGACCCGTCCAACCACCTGGACGGGCTGTGGCAATACCTCTACCCGTCGAGGCCAAGCACATGAGCAAGCTCACCCCCCCGCTCCCGAAGTTCCTGCGCCCAGCTCCGCCGAAGCCCGGCACCAAGAAGCATGCCGGCAACGACGACGGCGGCAACGGTGACAGCCCCGACGGGAATGGGGGCGGCAAGCCCTCCGCCGTCGAAGAGCTGAAGGAGGACGCCGCCGAGGGGAGCGCCGTCGTCGTCGGCTGGATCGACGAGCGCACCGGCGTCAGCCCGCTCCTGCGCGCGAACCTCTACCGCAAGGTGCCGAAGGGCACCAACTGGTTCTACACGCTCGGCTCGGCCACGCTGTTCGCCTTCCTCTCGCAGGCCGTGACCGGCGTGGTCCTCGCGATGTACTACGAGCCGGAGCCGACGCGCGCCTACGACTCTATCGCCCACCTCACAAACGACGTTTTCCTCGGCGAGCTGGTGCGCGGCATGCACAAGTGGGGCGCGACCGTGATGATCATCCTGATCTTCCTGCACATGGGCCGTACGTTCGTGTTCGGCGCCTACAAGTACCCGCGTGAGATCAACTGGATCATCGGCGTGGTGCTCGTCGTCCTGTCGTTCGTCATGGGCCTGACGGGCTACCTGCTGCCCTTCGACCAGCGCTCCTTCTGGGCGACGGTCGTCGCGTCCAACATCACCGCCTCGGGACCGATCGTGGGGCCCTACCTCGCAGACTTCCTGCGCGGCGGCGCCGAGTTCGGTGCCGTCACCCTCAGCCGCTTCTACGCGCTGCACATGCTGCTCGTGCCCGGCCTCATCGGCGCGCTGATCGGCGCCCACCTCTATCTCGTCGCCAAGCTGGGCACCACCGCCCCGCCGTGGCTGAAGGTCGACGAGAAAGAGCTCGGCAAGGAAGAGATCTGATGAACGCCCACGAGCGCGAGCAGTACCTGCTCGAGTACTCCCACCACAAGTCGCAAGGCAAGCCGTTCTTCCCCTACGCCGTGGCCAAGGACGGCGCCATGGCGGCGATCACGCTCGGCGTGATCATCCTGATGGCCGTGCTGTTCGGGGCCGAGCTCGCCCCCAAGGTGGATCCCACCACCACCACCTACTCGCCTCGCCCCGAGTGGTACTTCTTCTTCCTGTTCGAGCTGCTGCGCGTGGTCAAGCCGCCGGCCCTGGTGTTCATGGCCACGATCGGCATCCCGACCATCTGCATGATGCTGCTGGCCCTGCTCCCGTTCTATGACCGCGGCCCCGAGCGGCACCCGCTGCGCCGCCCGGTGGCCATGGTCGCCGCCGTGGCCACCGTCGCCGCGATGGCCTACCTCACCGTGCTCGGCGCGATCGCCGGCCCGCCGAGCGAGATCGACGTCAAGGTCGCCTCCAAGTACGAGAAGGGCAAGGAGGTCGTCGCTGCCTCCGGCTGCCTCGGCTGCCACAAGATCGGAGAGAACGGCAACACGGTCGGTCCGTCCCTGACGGACATCGGTGACAGGCTCGGCACGGCCGCGATCGCGCGCACGCTCGTCAACCCGACCAAGCCGATGCCGTCGTACGCGACCCTGAAGCAGACCAAGCCGAAGCAGTTCAACGAGCTGGTCAGGTTTTTGGCGTCCCTCCGCAAGGACATGGACACCACGGAGCCGCGAGCCGCCTCCGCCAAGTAGCGCGGTGCCTGTCGTGCCGGGATCGGCTCCCGAAAGCGGGACGCTCCCGGAGCAGCAGGTCGAGGCGATGTTCGACCGCATCGCGCGCGTGTACGACCGCATGAACTCGGTCATGACCGCGGGGATGCACCACCGCTGGCGATCACGCGCCGTCGATCTCGCTCGGGTCTCGGTAGGGGACTCCGTGCTCGACGTGGCCACCGGCACCGGCGACCTGGCGGTGGCGCTGCGGCGCCGCGTCGGCCCTGGGGCTCGGGTGGTCGGCCTCGACTTCTCCGAGTCGATGCTCGCGCTGGCTCGCGACAAGGCGTCCGACGTCGAGTTCCAAGCGGGCAGCGCGCTCGAGCTGCCCTACGGCGACGGCGAGTTCGCGGCCGCCACCGTCGGATTCGGTGCCCGCAACTTCTCCGATCTCGGCAAGGGACTCGCCGAGATGGCGCGGGTGGTCGCACCGGGTGGTCGCGTCGTGGTGCTCGAGATCACCACGCCCCAGAAGCCACCGCTGTCCTGGTTCTTTCGGATGTGGTTCGACAAGGCGGTGCCCGCGCTGGGCAAGCTGGCCGGCGACTCCGACGCCTACACCTACCTTCCGAGCTCTGTGCGTCGCTTCCCCGACCCCCACGAGCTTGGCGGCCGGCTGGCACGGGCCGGGCTCACCGACGTCGGCTGGGTGCTCACGGCCGGCGGCATCATCGCGCTGCACCACGGCACGGTCCCGCCGGGGTGAGCGCGCCCACCACGCTAGAGTCGGTGCTCGCCGCAGGTGGCGCCCCCTTGGCGGAGGCCCTTGCGGCCACCGAGGATCGCCTTCGGGAGATCGCCGCCGCCCACGGCTCGATCCTCGGCACCCATGCAACGGACACCCTGGCGGCCGGCGGAAAGCGCCTGCGGCCGATGCTCGTCGCGCTCTGCGGGGGCACCGGGGCGAGCCTCGCGAGCGCCGGGGTCGCGGTCGAGCTGCTGCACATGGCCACGCTCGTGCACGACGACGTGCTCGATGGCGCGCAGCTACGTCGCGGCGTGCCGACCGTCTTTGCCGTCGGCGGCCGCGGTGCCGCCACCGCCACTGGTGACCTGCTCTTCTCGCGCGCCTTCGCCGAGCTTGCGGGCGCCGGGCGCGCCGATGCGGTTGGCGCCCTGTCGGAGGCCTCGTCC
>JBBPXW010000128.1:0-27593 GCA_038200525.1 Solirubrobacterales bacterium
CGGGCAAAGTACGGGGAGCTGGCCCAGCGGCGACTGCCCACCGGCTTCAAGCTCTTCTACAAGGAGGACACGGGGCTGTTCACGCCGCGTCAGGTGCTCAGGTTGAGGCCGAGGCCCCAGTTCGTGGTGTACGAGTGATCGCGGCGGAGGGATCGGGTGGGCTTGCGCTATCCGCGCGATGCGCCACGATTGGTGCGTGACCAAGGTCGACCAAGGGGCTCGCGTTCCGCACGTGAGCGCAGCGGCACGTGGCCGCTTGGCGGCTGCGCTCGATCGATCGCCCATCGCCGCCGCTTATCTCTTCGGCTCACGGGCATCCGGCAACGTGGGGCCACTCTCCGACGTCGACATCGGCGTTGTGACAGTGCCCGACGTCACGGATGAGGTAGCCCTGCGGCGGGCGCTCTTCGCGGCTGTGACCAGTGCGCTTCGCACGACCGAGGTCGATCTCGTGCTCTTGGACGACGCGTCACCGTTGCTCCGGCACCGGGTCCTTCGCGACGGACAGCTCCTCATCGATCGGGATCCGCGTTTGCGGGTTCGCTTCGAGACGCGGGCGCTGCTCGACTATCTCGACACCGCGCCGTTGCGAGAGGCACAGGCAAACGGTCGGCGCGGGCGCTTGACCGAGGGTTCCTTTGGTCGACGCTGAGCGGATCGGCGCGCGGCTCGACCGACTCGAACGGCTCGTCGAACGACTCGAGGAGGTCCGGTCCGACGGAGTGGACGCCTACCTGGCCGACGATAGGACCCGTGCCATGGCTGAACGCTGGCTGCAGCTCGCGATCCAGTCGTGCATCGACGTGGGCGCGCAGCTGACCAGCGAGCTGTCGGTCGATCCGCCGTCGGAGTACGCCGGTGTCTTTCGTGCTCTGGGCGCGGCCGGACACCTCCCCGCTGATCTGGCCGAGCGCCTCGCCGGTGCGGCCGGCTTACGCAACATCCTGGTTCACATGTATCTCGATCTCGATGACCGCGAGGTCTTCGTCTCATTGGGGCGGTTGGATGACCTGCGCGAGTTCGCACGTGTCGCCCAGGAAGTGGCCGATCGGTAGCAGGCCGCCCGGTACATATGCGAACATGTGTTCGTGTCCTATGTGGAGCTGCACTGCCACTCGGCGTTCTCGTTTCTCGACGGTGCCTCGCACCCGCAGGAGCTGGCGGGCGCGGCCGCCGAGCAGGGCCATGCGGCGCTGGCGCTCACCGACCACGACGGCATCCATGGCGCGATGGAGCTGGCCCAGGCGCTCAAGCCGCTGAAGATTCGCCACATCACCGGGGCGGAGCTGTCGATGGAGGACGGCTCGCACCTCACGCTGCTGTGTGAGACGGCCGCCGGCTATCGCAATCTCTGCCGGCTGATCACCAGGGCCTACGCGGGCACGCGGCCGGGGAACGATCCGGCAAGGACGCCGGATCGTTCGCATCGCTCTCCGAGGAAGGCCCCGCTCGCGCCCGTCACGTCGTATGACGCGCTCGGGCGCCACGCCGGCGGCCTGATCTGCCTGTCGGGCTGCGCGCGCCACGGCGCGGTGGCGCGGGCCGTCGAGGGCGGCCGTCATGTCGAGGCGGCCCAGGCGGCCCAGCGGCTGCTGCGCATCTTCGGCCCAGACCACCTGAGGATGGAGATCCAGCGGCCGTTTCAGCGCAACGACCGTCGCCGCAACCGGCTGCTCTGCCAGCTGGCAGAGCGGATCGGCGTGCCGGCGGTGGCCACCGGCAACGTGCACGCCCACAGCCGTGACCGGGTGCGCCTCCAGGATGCGCTGGTGGCGGCGGGCCTCGGTCGCACCCTCGACGAGTGCGAGCCGCTGCGGCGTGGCAACTCCTCGCACGCACTGGCATCGCCCGAGGCGATGGCGCGCCGCTTCTCAGACCACCCCGAGGCGGTGCACGAGTCGGACAGGATCGCCGAGCGGCTCACCTTCGACCTGACGAGCGACCTCGGCTATGCCTACCCGGGCTCAGAGAATCCCGATGCCGATCGCAAGCTGGCCGAGGCGTGCGCGGCCAAGCTGGACGAGCGCTATCCGCGGGGCGGCGAGCGCGAGCGGGCGGCGGCGCGGATCGAGGAGGAGCTGAAGGTCATCCGCCACCTCGACCTGTCGGGGTTCTTCCTGCTGCACCGCGATCTGCTCGAGCTGGCGCGCGACGTGGCGGTGGAGGTGCGCGGCCCAAGCGTCGCGCGGGCGGTGCTGCCGCCGGGACGGGGGAGGGGGTCGAGCGTTGCCTCGATCGTCTGTTACCTCACCGGGCTCTCGCACGTCGATCCGCTGCACAACGAGCTGCACCTCGGCCGCTTCCTCAACGAGGACCTCACGGCACTGCCCGACATCGACCTCGACTTCCCGCGCGACATCCGCGAGGTGCTCATCCCGCGTGTGCACGAGCGGTATGGCCACGAGCACTCGGCGCTGGTCGCGTCGTTTGCCACCTACCAGGTCAAGTCGGCCGTTCGCGACTTCGCGAAGACGCTTGGGCTGCCCGCGGGCGAGATCGAGCGGCTGGCGCGCACGGTCGACCCGTGGCAGCCGGGAAACGACATCGCCGCCGATGTCGCGGACTCGCGCGCATCGCGTGGCGGCTCTCCGCGGTGGCAGGCACTGGTCGAGCTCGCGCGCGAGGCCTACGGGCTGCCTCGCCACATGTCCCAGCACCCGGGCGGCATGGTCATCTCCACACAGCCATTGATCGACGTGTGTCCGATCCAGCCCGCCGCGATGGAGGGCCGCCAGATGGTGCAGTGGGACAAGGACTCCTGCAACGATGCCGGGCTGCTCAAGATCGACCTGCTCGGTCTGGGGATGCTCTCCGCGGTCGAGCGGTGCGTCGAGGAGATCGCACGCACGCGCAACGAGACGATCGACCTGTCGCGGATCGACTTTGACGACAAGAGCGTCTACGCGGAGATCCAGGAGGCAGAGACGATGGGTGTCTTCCAGATCGAGAGCCGGGCGCAGATGCAGATGCTCAAGCGCACGCTGCCCGAGAACCTCGACGACCTCACCGTGCAGGTGGCGCTGGTGCGCCCGGGGCCGATCCTCGGCGGCGCAGTGCACCCCTACATCGAGCGCAAGAAGGCGCTGCGCGAGGACCCGGGATTCCAGGTGCCCTACGAGCACCCATCGCTCGAGCCGGTGCTCAGAGACACGCTCGGCGCCATCGTCTTCCAGGACCAGGTGATCGAGGTCGCGATGGCGTTTGCCGGGTTCACCGCCGGCAAGGCCGAGGGGCTGCGCAAGGCGATGAGCCGCAAGCGCTCCGAGGCCGCGATGCGCGTCTATGAGGAGGACTTCGTGACCGGCGCGGTCGAACGCGGGGTTGCCTCCGAGACGGCCCAGCGCGTGTACGACCAGATCGTCGGCTTCTCGGGCTTCGGCTTTCCCAAGTCGCACAGCGCCGCGTTCGGGCTGCTGGCCTACCAGTCGACCTGGCTCCGGGTGCACTACGGCCCGGAGTTCCTGTGTGCGCTGATGAACGAGCAGCCGATGGGCTTCTACCCGCCCGACACGCTCGCCCACGAGGCGCAGCGGCGGGGGATCGAGGTGCTGGCGCCATGCGTGAGCGCCAGTGCCGTGGAGTGTGTGGTGCAACGGTCGAGTGACGGGGGGCTCGGCGTGCGCGTGGGCCTCGGCTACGTGAGTGGCGTGAAGGCCGGCGAAGTGGCGGCGCTTGTGGCAGAGCGCGACCGCGGGGGGCCGTATCGGTCGGTGCCCGATCTGGCGGCGCGCTCGGGGATGGGCGCCGACTCGCTGGCAAGGCTCGCCTGGGCGGGAGCGACCGACGAGCTCGTGAGCGATCCTGCGGGAGCAGCGCAGCCCGGGCACCGGCCGGGCGAGCACCGCACCGACATGTCACGTCGGCGCCAGGCGCTGTGGCTGCTCGGCGTGGCCGCCCCAGGGGTGCCGGTGGGCCGCCGCGGCAAGCACGGCACCCAGCTCGCGCTGCCGCTCGACCTGCACGATGCGCCCGAGCTCGAGGAGCTGTCGGTCTGGGATCGCCTGCTGGCCGACTATGGCTCGATCGGCGTGACCCTGCACGAGCACCCGATGGAGCTGATGCGCCCGACGCTGCCCGCCGGCTGCTTCTCGAGCGCCGACCTCGCCCGCGCCCGCGACGGCACCCCGGTGCGGGTGGCGGGGCTCGTGGTGGCACGCCAGCGTCCGGCCACCGCGAAGGGCGTCACGTTCATGCTGCTCGAGGACGAGTTCGGCACCCTCAACCTGATCGTGCCGCCGCCGGTGCACGACCGCTGCCGGCTGGCGGTGCGCGGGGAGCCGCTGATCGTCGGCTCGGGCAAGCTCGAGCACCGCGAGGGCGTGACCAACGTGGTCGTGCACGACGTCCAGCGCCTCGACCGCGGCGATCTCCCACATGCGGAGATCCGCCACATCGAGCCGCGGCGCACGTGGAGCTCTGAATCGGGCGAAGTGGTTCCCGGCACCCCGGGGGCAAAGGTGAGCGATCTGCGCGAGGTTGCGCCGGCGGCGAACAGCTTCGGCAGGGGGCGCCGCTAGCGTCGGGCGCATGAGTGGCCGCATCCTGGTCGGCACATCGAGCTGGGCCGATCCCGGCTTCATCAAGGAGTGGTACCCCAAGGGGATGAAGGCCGGTGACAGGCTGCCGTGGTACGCGCAGCGGTTCGAGTGCGTGGAGCTGAACTCCAGCTTCTACGCGGTGCCTGAGCAGTCGACGGTTGCCCGGTGGGTGGATGTGACCCCCGACGGCTTCATCTTCGACGTCAAGCTGCACAAGCTGCTGTCCCGGCACTCGGCGAGCATCGACTCGCTGCCGCCGCTCCTGCGTGACCGCGCCCGCACCACGGCGCGCGGCCGGGTCGAGCTGACGCCGGAGCTCGAGACCGCGCTCATCGGCGAGCTGCTGCACGCGCTCGAGCCGCTCGAGCGAAATGGCCGCCTCGGCGGCCTGCTGCTGCAGCTCACGCCCGCGTTCTCTCCCAGGCGCAACGACCTCTCAGAGCTCGAGAGCCTCGTCGAGGCGCTGTCGCCCCGCCGGATCTCGATCGAGCTGCGCAATCGCCGCTGGGTCGACGACGAGCGGATCTCCGAGACGATGGCCTGGTTCTCCGACAACGACGCGGCGTTCGTGTGCGTCGACGCTCCACCGGGCGACGCCACCTCGATCATGCCGCCGGTCGATGCCGTCACCCGCGAGGACCTCGCCTACATCCGCATCCACGGCCGCGACACCGAGGGATACCTGCACGGCAAGTCGGTGGCCGACCGGTTCGGCTGGATCTATGGCGACCCCGAGCTCGAGGAGATCGCGTCGCGCGCCCACAGCCTGGCCGAGGAGGCGGGCGAGGTGCACGTCTTCTTCAACAACAACCGCGACGACGACGCTCCCACCGCGGCACGGAGGTTCCGGGCGCTGCTCGGTCAGGACCCGGGCCCGCCCCCCGACGAGGGGGAGCAGCTCACTCTCGCTTGACCGTTCTGCGCGGATCTAGGCTTTCCGGATGTTCTCGGTGGACGGATGTTGTGACCCAGACGGCGTGCAGCGGGTGCGGGCGGACAACCCGTCGCCGCTGACGCTCGATGGGACCAACACCTATCTGGCGCGCGGCTGGGTGGTCGATCCCGGGCCCGACGACGAGCGCCACCGCGCCGCGATCCTGGCTGCGGCCGGCGGCCGGATCGAGGGCATCGCCCTCACCCACAGCCACGGCGACCATGCAGATGGCGCGCCGGCGCTCGCCGCCGCTGCCGGTGGCGTGCCCGTCGTGCTCGCCGGGGAGGGCGACCGCGTCGGTCCCTTCGAAGTGATCGCAACCCCCGGTCACGCCCCCGACCACGTGTGTCTGCTCTTTCACCGGATCGCGTTCGCGGGTGACACGGTGCTCGGCCTCGGCAGCGTGTTCGTGGGGCCCGGCGGTGGAGCGCTGAGTGCCTATCTGGACTCGCTGCGCAGGCTGCTGGCACTCGAGCTCGACGTGATCTGCCCGGGCCACGGCCCCTATGTGGGCGATCCCGCGGCGAAGCTTCACGAGTACCTCGAGCACCGCCTCGAGCGTGAGCGACTGCTGCTCGACGCGCTCGAGTCGGGCGCCCGCAGCGAAGGCGATCTCCTCGACCGCGCGTGGCCCGATGTGGCCGAGCCGCTACGCCCTGCCGCCGGGCTCACGCTGCGCGCGCACCTCGAGAAGCTCGCAGGCGAGGATCGCCTGCCGACGGGTGTCGATGCAGAGCTGCTGCCGCCCTCCTCGGGCTATTAGGCGGCCGATAGCCTTAGCCCCCGTGATCTCGACGAACCAGCTCAAGAACGGCAGCCACATCGAGGTCGACGGCGTGATCGTCAAGGTCGTCGATTTCCAGCACGTCAAGCCGGGCAAGGGCCCTGCCTTCGTGCGCACCAAGCTCAAGCGCCAGTCCGACGGCGCCCAGCTCGAGAAGACCTTCCGCGCGGGCGAGAAGTTCAGGCCGATCCGTACAGAGACGCGCAAGATGCAGTACCTCTACGCCGACGGCACCGATGCCCACCTGATGGACCTCGAGAACTACGACCAGCTCACGGTGCCCCAGGAGCAGGTGGCCGACTCGCTGAAGTGGGTCAGGGAGAACGAGGAGGTCGACCTGCTCTACGTCGACGAGAAGCCCGCCGACCTCCAGGTGCCCAGCTCCGTGGAGATGGAGGTCACAGAGACCGAGCCGGGCCTGCGCGGCGACACCGCCTCAGGCGGTGGCGACAAGCCCGCGACGCTCGAGTCCGGCGTCACGGTCCGGGTGCCGCTGTTCGTGAATATCGGCGATCGCGTGAAGGTCGACACGCGCTCGGGCGACTACATGTCGCGCGCGTAGAGGGGCTGCTTGCGACGGACCGACCAGAGGCGAGCCGCGGTCGTGGCGCTGTATCAGGCCGATCTCACGGATCGGCACGCGCCTGACCTGCTCGAGCGACAGGCCTCCGACTTCGCCCGTGAGCTGGTGGAGGGCGTCGAGCGCGGTCGCGACGAGATCGACGCGCTGATCGCACGCCACTCCGAGGGCTGGACGCTCGATCGGATCGCGCCGCTCGAGCGCAACATCTTGCGCGTGTCGCTCCACGAGCTGCTCCACCGCGAGGACGTGCCCGCCGAGGTGTCGATCGACGAGGCGGTCGAGGCCGCCAAGGAGCTCTGCGGCACCGATGCGCCCGGCTTCGTGAACGGCGTGCTCGGCGCCGTGCACCGCGACAGGGTGGCTGCACAGTGAGCGACGAGCTCGACGAGCTGGTGCGCGAGCTGGAGACGGCTGCCATCCGCCTGCGCGCCGGCCGGCTCGAACCCGGGGCGGCCGCCGACCTCGTGGATCGCTGTGCGCAGCTTGCGGGACAGATCGGGGGCGCGCTCGACCGAGCCGGTCGCGAGGCCGAGCGCGATGAGCCCGGCGCCGGGCAGGAGCAGCTGCTGTGAACGTCACCGAGAGCTATCCGGTCGAGACCCAGCAGCAGATCGACGACTACCTGACCGGGTTGAGCCTGGGTGACGAGCCGGGCGTGGAGACGCTGCGGGAGGCCATGCACCACTCGCTCCTGGCCGGGGGCAAGCGCATCCGGCCGGTCTTGGCACTCGCCACGGCGGAGGCGCTCGGCCGCGACCCGCGCGAGGTGTTGCCGTTCGCGGCGGCCATCGAGATGATCCACACCTACTCGCTGATTCACGACGACCTTCCCGCGATGGACGACGACGACCTGCGTCGCGGCAAGCCGACGTGTCACGTGGCCTATGGCGAGGACGTCGCGATCCTCGCCGGCGACGGCCTGTTCGCCGAGGCGCTGCGCCTGGCCTGCTCGACCCAGCGGTCAGAGGCCGCGCCGCTGCTCGCGGCCGTCTGCGAGCTCACGGCAGCGGCGGGCGTCGACGGCATGGTCGGCGGCCAGTTCCTCGACGTGACCGCGCCCGGTGGGCCCGACCCCGCACGCCTGCGGCGTCTGCACGAGCTGAAGACCGGCAGGTTGATCGCCGCGTCGATCACCTGCGTGCTGGCGCTGTACGAGGTGTCGGCGCAGACGCGCTCGGGCTACGAGCGCTTTGCCTACGAGCTCGGGGTGCTGTTCCAGATCGTCGACGACATCCTCGACGTGACCGGCGACGACTCCGCGCTCGGCAAGACCAGTGGCTCAGACGTCCGCCACGGAAAAAGCACCTACGTGACCGTCTATGGGCTGGACCGCGCCCGTGAGCTCGCGCGTGAGTCACACTCCGAGGCGGTGTCGGCACTCGCCGGCTCGCAGGGCGACACCGAGACCCTCAAGCGTGTGGCCGACCACATCCTCACCCGTCAGAATTGAGCGACCCGATGCCGAAGCTTCTGGACAAGATCGACGGACCCGCAGACCTCAAGGGTCTCGACGACGCCCAGCTGACCCAGCTGGCACAGGAGGTGCGCGAGCTGATCATCGACACGATCGGCGAGATCGGCGGCCACTTCGGCGCGAACCTCGGCACGTGCGAGATGGCGGTGGCGCTGCACAGCCTGCTCGACTCGCCGCGCGACAAGATCCTCTGGGACGTCGGCCACCAGGCCTACCCGCACAAGGTGCTCACAGGCCGTCGAGAGGAGCTGGCCACGATCCGCAAGTACGAGGGACTCGCGCCGTTCTGCTCGATCGGGGAGTCCGAGCACGACATCATGGGAGCCGGCCACGCCTCGACGTCGGTGTCCTACGCCGTCGGCCTCAAGGAGGCGATGCGTCAGGGACGGGGGCCTGACGGCAAGGTGGTCGCCGTGATCGGCGACGGCGCGCTCACCGGCGGCGTGGCCTACGAGGCACTGCACCACGCCGGGGGCCTCGGCGTGCCGATGGTGATCTTGCTGAACGACAACGGCATGTCGATAGCGCCGAACGTCGGCGCGCTGTCGCGCTACTTCAACCGCATCCGGATGAACCCGAAGCTCCACCACGCGCGCGAGACCGCGGAGTCGTCGCTGACGCGGCTGCCCGGCATCGGCGACCGGATCGAGCGCCTCGGTCCGATCGTCAAGGAGTCGCTGAAGGCCTACTGGGCCCCCGGCCTGCTGTTCGAGCAGCTCGACCTCGCCTACATGGGCGTGATCGACGGCCACGACGTTCCCGCACTGCGGGAGGCGTTGCGCGAGGCGCTCGAGGCCGACCGCCCGGTGGTCGTGCACTGCTCGACCGTCAAGGGCAAGGGCTTCTTGCCGGCCGAGGAGGGCGGCCTCGAGGGCATGGAGCAGTGGCACGCGGCCAAGCCCGCCTCGATCGTCAACGGCGCACCGGCTGCCAAGCCCAAGCCGGCAAAGGATCCCAATCCCGCGCCCGCGCAGTACACCGCCGTGTTCGGCAACGCGTTGGTCGAGGAGGCCCGGCGCGACGAGCGGGTGATCGGCATCACCGCCGCCATGAACAGCGGGACGGGCCTCGACATCCTCCAGAAGGCGATGCCGGATCGCTACTACGACGTCGGGATCGCCGAGCAGCACGCGATCCTGTTCGCGGCCGGGCTCGCGCTCCAGGGCGAGAAGCCCGTCGCCGCGATCTACTCCACGTTTCTCCAGCGTGCCTTCGACCAGATCGTTCACGACGTCTGCCTGCAGAACCTGGACGTCGTGTTCGCGATGGATCGTGCCGGCCTGGTCGGCGACGACGGCCCGACCCACCACGGCGCGTTCGACATCTCCTACCTGCGCGCGTTGCCGAACATGGTGCTCTGCGCCCCGCGCGACGAGGCCCGGCTCGTGCACCTGCTGCATACCGCCATCGCGTACGAGGGCCCGGTTGGACTGCGATACCCGCGCGGTGCCGCTGAGGGCGTCGAGCTCCCGTCAACGCCCCTCGTGCTGCCCATCGGCCGGGGTGAGGTGCTGCGCGAGGGGGAGCGCATCGCATTCCTCGGCTACGGCTTCGGCGTGTCGCTCTCGCTGGGTGCGGCGGATCTGCTGACGGCCGAGGGGGTCGAGCCCACCGTGGCCGATGCCGTGTTCGCCAAGCCGCTCGATACCGACCTGATCGAGACGCTTGTGGCCGATCACGACGTCCTGGTCACAGTCGAGGAGAACGTGCTGGCCGGTGGGTTCGGCTCGGGGGTGCTCGAGCACCTGGCCGACCGCGACCTGCTCGGCGACACCCGCGTGCTGCGCTTCGGCCTGCCCGATCGCTACGTGACCCATGGCACGCCCGCGCTGCTGCGCGCCGAGGTCGGATTGACGCCCGAGAAGGTGGCCGCCGACGTCGCAAAGGCCGTCCTGCAGCCGCGCGGGGCGCTGGCGTAGCCGCGATCGAGGTTGCGCTGCCGTTTCGGCGGGCACGCGATCAACCGAATGCCGACATGAGGCACACTTGACCGGTGCGCGTTGGCCTGTTCATTACCTGCATCAACGACACGCTCTTTCCCGAGACGGGCATCGCCACCGTGCGGCTGCTCGAACGGCTCGGGTGCACGGTGGTGTTTCCCGAAGAGCAGACCTGCTGCGGGCAGATGCACGTGAACAGCGGCTACCCGGGACTGGCCGCCCCACTGCTGCGGCGGTTTGTGCGGGCGTTCGAAGAGGCCGAGGTGGACGCCATCGTCTGCCCCAGCGGCTCGTGCGCGGCGATGGTCGTTGACCAGTACCCGCGACTGCTCCCAGAGGCGCAGGAGGTGGCCGCCAAGACCTACGAGCTCTCGCAGGTCCTCGTTGAGCAGCTCGGCGTCGAGGACGTCGGCGCCACCTATCCCCACCGCGTGACCTACCACCCGACGTGCCACTCGCTGCGTCTGCTGAAGGTCGGCGATGCGCCGCTGCGCCTGCTGCGCAACGTGCGCGGCATCGACCTCGTCGAGCTGCCCGAGGCCACCACCTGCTGCGGCTTCGGGGGCCCCTTCGCCGTCAAGAACGCAGACACGTCGGCGGCCATGCTCGGCGACAAGCTGCGCGCGGTGCTCGACACCGGCGCCGAGGCGTGCACCGCAGCCGACAACTCGTGCCTGATGCACATCGGCGGCGGACTGTCGCGGCAGCGCAGCGGCGTCCGCGCCGTGCACCTGGCCGAGATCTTGGCGGCCACGGCGTGAGCGCGGGCTTTCAGGCGGCCGCCCGCGCCGGCCTGGCCAACGGCCAGCAGCGCCGCAATCTGCGCAAGGCCACCACCACGATCCGCGAAAAGCGCGAGCGGGTCGTGGCCGAGCTCGACGACTGGGAGCAGCTGCGCGAAGCGGGCAAGCGGATCAAGGAGCACGCGATGCGCCACCTCGACGTGCACCTCGAGCAGCTCGAGGAGACCGTGACCGGCGCCGGCGGCACCGTGCACTGGGCGCGAGACGCGAGCGAGGCCAATGGGATCGTCGCCCGCCTGGTGCGCGCCGCCGGCAGTCGCGAGGTGGTCAAGGTCAAGTCGATGGCCACCGACGAGATCGGCCTGAACGACGCGCTCGCGGCCGAGGGAATCAGCGCGGTCGAGACCGATCTGGCGGAGCTGATCATCCAGCTGGGTGACGATGACAGCCAGTCGCACATCCTCGTGCCGGCCATCCACCGAAACCGCGAGGAGATCCGGGCGCTGTTTCGGGCCCGCCTTCCGGGCAACGAGGAGCTCTCGGCGGTCCCGGAGGAGCTCGCGGCTGCCGCTCGCGCGTATCTGCGCGAGAAGTTCCTGACGGCCGGGGTGGGGGTGAGCGGCGCGAACTTCGCCATCGCCGAGACCGGCTCGGTGGGCGTGGTTGAGTCCGAGGGCAACGGCCGGATGTGCACGACCCTGCCCCCGACGTTGATCACGGTCATGGGCATCGAGAAGGTGCTGCCCCGCTTCTCGGACCTCGAGGTGATGCTGCAGCTGCTGCCCCGCTCGTCGACCGCCGAGCGGATGAGCCCCTATACCTCGATCTGGACGGGAGCCACCGTGGGCGACGGGCCGCGTGACTTCCACCTGGTGCTGCTCGACGCGGGCCGCACCGACACGCTTGCCGACGAGGTCGGCCGCCAGGCCCTGCATTGCATCAAGTGCTCGGCCTGTCTCAACGTGTGCCCGGTGTTCGAGCGCGCGGGCGGCCACGCCTACGAGTCCACCTACCCCGGTCCGATCGGGGCGATCCTGTCCCCGCAGCTGGCCGGGATGCAGGCGCACACCGACCTGCCCTGGGCCTCCTCGCTCTGCGGCGCGTGCTACGAGGTCTGTCCGGTCAAGATCGACATCCCCTCCGTGCTGATCCACCTGCGCGCCAAGGTGGTCGAAGACGCGAAGGAGGATGGCCTGCGCGGACGGCTCGCGGGAGAGCGGCTGTCGATGGAGGCGCTCGGGCGGGTGTTCGCAAGCCGGCGCCGCTACGAGGCCGCCCAGAAGGTCGCGCGGGTGGGTGCGCGTCCGGTCTCGCGCGACGGCACGGTCGAGGCGCGCCTGCCGGGACCGCTCGCGGGTTGGCTTGCTCACCGCGACCTGAAGGCGCCTGCCCAGCAGAGCTTTCGCGACTGGTGGCGGGCACGATGAGCCGGGCACGCGAGCAGATCCTGCGTCGGGTGCGCGACGCCACCGCTGATGTCGAGCGGGGCGAGCCCGCATCGTGGGATCCCGCAGCGTGGGATCCCGCTGCCGAGGCGGCGTATGACCGCGACCCGGAGATCGACGACCCGGCCGGCCTGTTCGCCGAGCGGGTGGCCGACTTCCGCGCAACGGTCACCCGCGTGCGAAGCGCCGACGGCGTCGCAGCCGCTGTGTCCGCGGCAGCCGAGCGCTCGGCCGCGAAACGGATCGCCGTGGCCCGCGACCTCGACCGAAGCTGGTGTCCCGGCGGGTTGGAGATCCTGGAGGAGCCGGCGCTGTCGCTCGCCGAGCTCGACGCGACGGACGGCGTGCTCACGAGTTGCGCGCTTGCGATCGCCCAGACCGGCACGATCGTCCTCGACGGGGGGCACGGCCAGGGCCCCCGTCGCCTCACGCTGGTGCCCGACCTCCACATCTGTGTGGTGCTTGCGGAGCAGATCGTGGCCTCGGTGCCGGCCGGGGTGCGGGAGCTCCGCGACGCGGCGGTGGCGGGTCGGCCCCTGACGTTCGTGTCCGGCCCCTCGGCCACGTCCGACATCGAGCTCGACCGCGTCGAGGGCGTGCACGGTCCACGCACGTTGGAGGTCGTGGTCGTGGGCTGACTGCGGGCGCGGTCTGCGACGACGCTCGCCCCTGCTGAATTCCGGTCCCAGAAAGGAAACGACCCGCCATATAGGCGGGCCATTTCCGAGGGAGGAGTGATGCGATATGGATCTATTGGAACAAGTCTCATGGCCGCGGGAGACCAGGCCCACAGCCGCAGCAACTGTGCGAGTCCGCCCCTTCAGCTCGAGGCGGGGTGTAGTTACTGATAAGCAAGTTAGCGCTATCCGGCTCCCTCACTGTGAAGGTGATCACATAGTGCGCCAGGTACCCTGCGGGCGTGCCAAAGCGCCGGCTGGACGCCCTCCTGGCCGACCGTGGCCTGTACGAATCACGCTCGCGTGCGGCCGCGGCCGTGATGGCCGGGGACGTGCGGCTTTCGGCCACCGGCCAGCTGGTTGACAAGCCGGGCCGGATGGTGGGCGACGACGTCGCCCTGCAGGTGGCCGAGGCGCCCGCCTACGTCTCGCGCGGGGGGGTCAAGCTGGCCAACGCCCTCGACGAGCTCGGGGTGGAGGTGGCGGGTCGCCTCGCCCTCGACGCGGGAGCTTCGACCGGCGGGTTCACCGACTGCCTGCTCCAGCGAGGCGCCGAGCGCGTGATCGCAGCCGACGTCGCCTACGGCGAGCTGCACTGGAAGATCCGCCAGGACCCCCGCGTGACGGTGCTCGAGCGTTGCAACGTCCGCACCCTCGACCCAGCCGAGCTGCCCTACCGTCCCGACCTGGTCGTGGCCGACCTGTCGTTCATCTCCCTTGGGAAGGTGCTGCCGGCGGTCGTCGGCGTGGCGGCCGACCGGTTTGACTACCTGGCGATGGTCAAGCCCCAGTTCGAGGTGGGGCGCGATCGCGTCGGCAAGGGGGGCTTCGTGCGCGACCCGGTGCTGCGCCGCGGCGCGCTCGTCGGCGTCGGGCAGGCCGCGCTCGATCTCGGCCTGTCGGTCATGGCCTACGCCTCGTCCGGGCTGCCGGGCCCCAAGGGCAACCGCGAGAGCTTCGTCTGGCTGGCCGAGCAGGGTCGCGACGGCGCCGCGGCGGACCTCGACGCCGCCGCGCGAAGGGCGGAGCCGTGAGCGGGCCCCACGCTCCGCGGTCGATCGCCGTCTTCACCCGCCGCAACACCGAGGCCACGGTGGGTGCGGTGCACCGTCTCGCCGAGCTCGCCGAGGAGGCCGGGGTCCAGTTGCTCGTGCCGAGCGAGGAGGTCGACAAGCACAGCCTCGCGGAGCTGCCCGGAGCCACGTTCGACGCAGACCCAGACGTTGCCGATCTCGCGCTGGTGTTCGGCGGTGACGGCACGATCCTCTCGACCATGCGACGCTTCACCGGGACCGGGACGCCGGTGTTCGCGGTCAACTTCGGCGCCGTCGGCTTCCTGTCCACGGTCGAGCGCACCGACCTCGACGATGCCCTTGGGCGTGCTCTGCGCGGCGAGTACGAGGTGCTCGCCCTCCCGGTGCTCACCACCGAGACCGAGGTCGGCGAACGGCTGGCCGTCAACGACATCTCCTTCCACCGTCGTCAGGACCTGCGCGTGGCCGAGCTTGCCTACTCCGTGCAGGGACAGGAGCTGGGCCAGGTTCGCTGCGACGGCCTCGTGGTGGCCACGCCGGCCGGCTCGACGGGCTACAACCTGGCCAACGGCGGACCGGTGCTCGCCTGGGGGGTGAAGGGCTACGTGGTCTCGTTCATCGCGCCGCACACGCTTACGGCGCGCGCGCTCGTGGTGGCCCCCGACGACGTGCTCGAAGTCATGAACGGCTCACCGGACGAGCCCGTGGACCTCTCGACGGACGGCCGCCGCGTATGTGCCCTGGAGCCTCGCCAGAGCGTGAAGATCCTGTTCCGCGAGGACCGTGCGCTGCTCGCGCATGCATCGAGTGCAACGTTCTACGACCGCCTGCGTGAAAAGTTCGGTCGCCTGAGCTACTGAGGCGTCACGAACGACCTGCTCCGTCGGGCCCCGTTGCTAGACACACGGGATGCTCTTGGAGCTGCGTATCGAGAACCTCCTGCTCATCGAGCGGGCCGAGCTGCGCCCGGGCGGCCGGCTCAACGCGATCACCGGGGAGACCGGCGCCGGCAAGACCGTGCTCGCGCACGCGCTCGATCTGCTGCTCGGCGGCAAGCCACGCTCGGGCATCGTGCGGCCTGGAGCCGCAGAGGCCTATGTCGAGGGGGTCTTCGACCTGTCGCCGGAGATCCTCGACGTGCCGGAGCTCGCCGACCTGCGCGAACGGCTGACCGAGGGCGAGGAGGAGGTCGTGCTCGCGCGCCGCGTCAGCGCGGAGGGGCGCAGCCGCGCCTACGTGCAGGGACGGTCGGCGACATCGGCGGACCTGCGCGAGCTCGGCGGCAGGCTCGTCGCGTTCTTCGGACAGCACGAGCACCGCAAGCTCACCGTGGCCTCGGCCCAGATGGAGCTCCTCGACGCCTTCTGCGGGGATGGCCACCTGGAGCTCCGCGATCGGGTCGCCGGGGCACATGAACGGGTGCGCGCCCGTCGCAGGGAGCTCGACGAGCTCCACGACCGTGCCGGCACCCGTGAGCGCGATCTCGACCTGCTCGCGTTCGAGATCGGCGAGATCGAGCAGCTCGATCCGAGCGAGGCGGAGGAGGACGCCCTGCTCGGCGAACGCAAGCGGCTGCGCGAGGTCGACAACCTCCGCGATGCCGCCGCGGCCGGCAGCGAGGCGATCGTGCCGGACTCGCTCGAGGCCCCCGGCGCCGCACAGCTGCTGGCCGAGGCCGAGCGTCTCGTCGACGGCGTCGCGGGTCACGACCCGGCCCTCGATGAGCTGGCCGAGCGCATGCGCGGCCTGCGGATCGAGGCCGAGGACCTAGGTGTGGAGCTGCGCGCCTACCTCGGCGGGCTGGAGGGCGACCCGGGCCGCCTGTTCGAGATCGAGGAGCGCCTTGACGGCTACGACCGGATCAAGCGCAAGCACGGCGGCTCGGTGGCCGCGGTGCTGGATCACGCCGAGCGCTGCCGGTCCGACCGTGAGCGGCTCGCCGACGCCGAGGTCGCGCTCGAGCGCGTCGCGGCCGAGCTTGCCGAGGCCGAAGCCGAGCGGTCGCGACTCGCGGCGGAGCTGACCGCCGCCCGGTCGGAGGCCGCGCCGCTCCTGGCCGCACGGGTGGTGGAGGAGCTTGCCTCGCTCTCGATGGAAGGTGCGGCCTTCTCCGTGGAGCTCGAGCCGCGTGACGAGGTCGGCCCGACCGGCGCGGAGCGCATCGAGTTCCTGCTTGCGCCAAATCCCGGCGTGCCCGCGTCATCGGTGCGTGACACCGCGTCCGGCGGGGAGCTGTCCCGGGTGATGCTCGCGCTGATGACGGCGGCCGGCACCGGGTCCGCGCCCACGCTGGTCTTCGACGAGGTCGACTCGGGCGTCGGTGGCCAGACGGCGCGCGCGGTAGGCGAGCGTCTGCGCGCGCTCGGGCTCGACCGTCAGGTCCTCTGCATCACGCATCTGCCGCAGATCGCGGCGCTTGCCGACCGCCACTTCCGGATCGCGAAGTCCTCCTCGGACGCGGCGACCGATGGCGACCAGATCGCGCGCACGAGCGTGGAGCAGCTCGAGCAACGGGGAGTGGTCGAGGAGCTGTGCCGCATGCTGGGCGCCGACAGCAGCGATGTCGGGGCCCGCCGCCACGCCAAGGAGCTGCTGGCGGCGTGAGCGGACGACCCCGCAATTTGCGCCTGCGCGCAGCGCTTGCATCCGTGGCCGGCGCTAAGTTGGAACGGTGAGCGGAACGCGCTACATCTTCGTCACCGGGGGAGTTGTCTCCTCGCTGGGCAAGGGCATCGCCGCCGCCTCGATCGGGCAGCTGCTCGTCTCGCGGGGCCTGTCCGTCTCCCTCCAGAAGTTCGATCCCTACATCAACGTCGACCCGGGCACGATGAGCCCGTTCCAGCACGGCGAGGTGTTCGTCACCGAGGACGGTGCCGAGACCGACCTCGACCTCGGCCACTACGAGCGGTTCACCGACGTGAACGCCACCCGCGGCTCGAATGTGACCACGGGCGCGGTCTATGACAGCGTGATCAGGCGCGAGCGCCGGGGCGACTACCTCGGCGGCACCGTCCAGGTGATCCCGCACATCACCGACGAGATCAAGAACCGCATCCGCCGCGTCAGCCAGGCCGATGATGTCGACATCGTGATCACCGAGATCGGCGGCACGGTCGGCGACATCGAGTCGCTGCCCTTCCTCGAGGCGCTGCGCCAGTTCCAGGTCGACGAGGGCAAGGATCGCTGCATGTTCCTGCACCTCACGCTCGTGCCCTTCCTGGGCCACGCGGGCGAGCTGAAGACCAAGCCGACCCAGCACTCAGTGCAGGAGCTGCGGCGGATCGGCATCCAGCCGGACATGGTCATGTGTCGCAGCGAGGAGCCGCTCTCGCGCGACATCCGCGAGAAGATCGCGCTGTTCGTGAACCTGCCGGTCGATCTGGTGGTGTCTGCGCGTGACGTCGACAACATCTACAAGGTGCCGCTCTACTTCCGCGCGGAGGGCGTCGACGACCAGATCCTCGACCGCTTCGGGCTGACGAACGCCCCGCCGGACCTGTCGGGGTGGGAGTCGCTCGTGAAGCGGGTCGACGAGGCCTCTGAGACCGTGCGAATCGGGCTCGTCGGCAAGTACACCAAGCTCGAGGACGCCTACCTTTCGGTGATCGAGGCCCTCGGCCACGGCGGCACCCACCACGGCGCCAAGGTCGATGTCCACTGGATCGAGTCCGAGCAGCTCGCCGACGGCCAGGGGCTCGACGAGCTTGCCTCGTGCGACGGCATCCTGATCCCCGGAGGGTTCGGCATCAGGGGCGTCGAGGGCAAGATCCGAGCCACGCAGTTCGCCCGCGAGAACGGCATCCCCTTCCTCGGCATCTGTCTGGGGATGCAGGTCGCGGTCGCCGAGTATGCACGGCACGTGGCCGGCATGGACGGCGCGAACTCGACGGAGTTCGACCCGGAGACGCCCTTCCCGGTCGTGGACCTTCTGCCCGAGCAGAAAGAGGTACGCGAAATGGGTGGCACCATGCGTCTGGGGGCCGACCCGGTGAAGCTGCACGAGGGCACACGGGCACGCGAGAGCTACGACGAGCCCGTCATCTACGAGCGCCACCGGCACCGCTACGAGGTCAACAACCATCTGCGCAAGCGGCTGGAGCGCGAAGGTCTCGTGTTCTCTGGAACCTCGCCGGACGATCGGCTCGTGGAGATCGTCGAGCTGAGCGACCACCCGTTCTTCATCGCCTCGCAGTACCACCCGGAGTTCAAGTCACGGCCGCTGCGGCCGCAGCCGCTGTTCCGCGACTTCGTGGGCGCATCTCTGGTCATCGCACGCGATCGGGAGCCAGAGGTCGAGGCCACGCGGGTCGAGGTCGACCAACGGTTCGGCTCGCCGGCCGACGCCCGCTTCTAGACTGCCGGAATGGCCGATCTCGACCGCCGTGGCAGTCACGTCCCCCGCCGCACCCGCGAGGCGCGCGCTCAGCGCCTGGCGCTCGCCGGTGGTGCCCTCGGGCTGCTCGGCGTGGTCGGTCTGATTCTTGCGGTGGTCGGTATCGGCGGCGCCGGCCTGCCGATCCTCGCCTTGATCCTGGCCGCCTTGTGCGGCCTGCTGTTTCGTCGCACCGTGTCGTGAGCGTCGCCGTCCAGGCCGGGGAGCGGCTGGTGGACGACTTCGTTCGCTACTGCGAGATCGAGAGCCCCTCGCTGAGCGAGCGGCCCATGGCCGACGCCGTGACCGCCGACCTGCGAGCGCTCGGCCTCGAGGTGGACGAGGACGCAAGCGCAGGGGCCACGGGCTCCGATGCCGGCAACCTCGTCGCGCGCATACCGGGGCCCCGCGGGAGACGCACGATCATGCTGTGCGCGCATCTCGACACCGTGCCGCTGGCGGCACCGGTGGAGGTCACGTGCGACGGTGGCGTGCTCGCCAACCGCAACGAGGCGATCCTCGGGGCCGACAACAAGGCGGCCGTGACCACGATCATGGCCGCCGTGCGCCACCTCCTCGACAGGGGAGGCCCGCCCGTCGGTCTCGAGCTCGTGTTCACCACCGCCGAGGAGCTTGCGCTGCGCGGCGCGCGCGAGCTCGATCGCCAGGCGCTGCGCAGCGAGTTCGGCTTCGTGTTCGACCACGCAAGCCCGGTCGGCGAGCTGATCGTGGCCGCGCCAACCTACTACCGGCTGCTCGCTCGATTCACGGGTGTGGCGGCACACGCCGGAATGTCACCTGAGAAGGGCCGCAGCGCGATCGCCGCCGCCGCCCGCGCGGTGGCCGGCATGCGCCTGGGGCGGCTGGACGACCGGACCACCGCCAACGCCGGCGTGATCGCCGGCGGCAGTGCGGGCAACGTGGTGGCCGAGCGGTGCGAGGTCGAGCTCGAGGCGCGCAGCCTCGACGAGGACGCAGCGAGTCGCGTGATCCAGGAGATGGTCGACCACTGCTCGGATGCGGCGGGAGCCACCGAATGCGACGTCGACACGATCGTGGAACAGCTCTTCCGCGGCTTCAAGCTGCCGCGAAGCGCGCCGGCGGTGCGCGCCGCCGCGACCGCGCTCGAGCGGATCGGCGTCGAGCCGGTCTATCGCTCCACGGGCGGAGGCTCTGATGCAAACGCCCTGATTCCTGCGGGCCTTCCGGTGCTCAACGTGGCCAACGGCACCGAGCGCCCGCATCAGCCCGACGAGAGCGTCACCCACGAGGCGCTCGGGACGATGCTCGAGCTCACCGTCGCCATCGTCGATGCGAGCGCCGAGGTCTAGATGGGCTTCGAGCGGATCGACTCGAAGCAGGTCTGGCAGGGCCACGTCGGCGGCGTGCGGGTGGACACCTTCCGCTACGACAACGGCGAGGAGGCCAAGCGAGAGATCGTCAGCCACCCGGGTGCGGTGACGGTGCTGCCCTTCGACGGCGAGCACATCTGGCTGGTGCGCCAGCCGCGCGAGGCGGTCGGCGAGCAGTCGCTGCTCGAGCTCCCGGCCGGCAAGCTCGACAAGCCCGACGAGCCGCTCGAGGAGACCGCCCGGCGCGAGCTTGCCGAGGAGATCGGCAAGGGCGCGCGCTCGTGGCGCCACCTCACGAGCTTCTACAACTCGCCCGGACTGCTGGCCGAGATCGACCACCTCTTCCTCGCCGAAGACCTCTATGACGAGAGCCGCGACTCCGGGGAGGAGGAGCGCATCGAGATCGTGAAGATGCCGCTTGCCGACCTGGACAGGACGGTGAGCGAGGCAAAGGACGCAAAGACCATCGTCGGCCTGCTGTGGTTCAAGGCATACCTGGACCGGTGACGGCGCGGGCGGTGGCTTGCAGGTCAAGGACTGGCCCCGGCGCAGGCGAATCGAGCAGTCGTGGCCACGATCGTCCAGCCCGTCTCACGACGGCCATTCGAGCATCTGGTGCTGGACTTTCTCGCCTATCTGGAGTTCGAGCGCGGGCTCTCGCGCAACACGCTCGAGGCCTACCGCTCGGACCTGCTCCAGTACGGGCGGTTCCTCGAGTCGAAGGGGATCGCCGCGGTCGATGTGACCCCGGTACAGCTCGGCGACTTTCTCGGGGAGCTGGGTGGCAGTGCGGGCGCCTCAGCGTCACCCGCCACGGTGCACCGCAAGGCTGCGTGCCTGCGCTCCTTCTACCGCCACCTGCGCCGCGACGGCCTCCTCGACAGCGACCCGACCGCGAGCCTTGCGGCACCCCGGCGCGGACGCAAGCTGCCGCAGGTGCTCACTCGCGGCGAGGTGGACGCCCTGCTGCGCCAGCCCCACGGCACGGCGCCGACCGGGTTGCGCGACCGCGCGCTGCTCGAGGTGATGTATGCCTGTGGGCTGCGGGCGTCCGAGGCGATCGGCCTGGAGGTTTCAGACGTCGATCTGGACGAGGGTCTGCTCCGTGCGCGCGGCAAGGGTTCCAAGGAGCGGGTGGTGCCCGTGGGACGGGCGGCTGTCGATGCGCTGTCGCGCTACCTCCGGCGCGGGCGGCCCGAGCTGGTCGGGGCGCGAGCGGAGTCCTACCTCTTCGTGAACTTCCGCGGGGGCGCGCTCTCGCGCCAGGGCCTGTACAAGATCGTGCGCCGCCACGCCGGCGCCGTCGGCCTGGCCGACCGGATGAGCCCGCACACGCTGCGACACACCTTCGCCACCCACCTGCTGGCCGGCGGCTGCGACCTGCGGGCGGTCCAGGAGATGCTCGGCCACGCCGACGTGGCCACAACCCAGCTCTACACGCACCTTTCCAGCGAACGGCTCAAGGACGTGTACTTCCGCGCACACCCGCGCGCCACGGGCGGCTGACACACGGCGTTTGAGCGGCCGCCTGCTAGAACGGCGGGCGTGCGCCGCCTTTCGTCCCTCGCCCCGGCCGCGCTCGCCGCGGTCCTAGTGCTCGCCGGCTGTGGTAGCGAGCGCAAGCAGGCCGTCTCCCTATCGGCAAAGCCGGCTGTCGACAGCGTGCAGGCGCGCTTTCCCAAGGCCGGGCTGACGGTGAGCCTGCCCCGCAACGTCACCCTCATCCGGGACGTGCGCCGACCTGCGGTGTTCAAGGCGACGCTCGGCGAGCCGTTCGTCTCCGCCTTCGCCTATCGGCGGTCCGAGCAGCTGCCGCGCACCGCGGCGGAGCTCGACGCGGCCCGCAGCCGGCTCGTCCGCACCGTGCCCCGACGGCAGCCGGGCTACCGCCTCGTGCGCTCGGGTGTGACCGAGATCGACGGCTCGGGCGCCGTCGAGCTGGTGGGCCGCCAGACTCTCTCGCGCCGCAGGGTTCAGGTGCGCAGCCTGCACGTGTTCAGTGGCACGGCTGAGTACGTGGTCGAGGTGGTTGCGCCCGTCGGGCAGTTCGCCCGCTTCGACTCTGCCGTGACGCCGCTGATCAGGCGCACGCTCGACGTGAGCGGCACGGTGAAGCGAACCGGCTGATGCCTGAGCTTCCCGAGGTCGAGACCGTCCGGGGCCAGCTCGCGCCGCACCTCGAGGGGCGCACGATCGTGTCGATGGCGGTGCTCGACCCGCGCTGGAGCGCGCCGGCTCACCCGGATGCGGTGGCCGATGCCGTGGAGGGGCGCCGGATCGAGCGGGTGAGCCGGCGCGGCAAGTACCTGACCTTGGAGCTGAGTGAGGAGGTCTACCTCGTCATGCACCTGCGCATGACGGGACAGCTCCTGCTCGTGTCCTCCGCGGAGGATGGGGATGACCGGCGTCACCTGCGTGTGCGGATGGTGCTCGACGATGGCCGCCGGGTGCTGTTCTGCGACCAGCGGCGGTTCGGCACCGGGGTGGTGCTCCTCGGCCACGACGCAATCGTCGACTACTTCTCGGCACGGCTGGGGGTGGAGCCGCTCGGCCCGAACTTCACCGCAGATGCCCTGCGGGCGCTCGCGACCGGACGCGAGGCGCCGGTGAAGGCGTTCCTGCTCAACCAGGAGCGGATCGCCGGGGTGGGCAACATCTACGCCGACGAGGCGCTGTTTGCCGCCCGCATCCACCCGCTGCGGCCCGTCGGCACGCTCAAGCGTCCGCAGATCGCTGCGCTCCGCGACGCGGTCGTGGCGGCGCTCGAGGCCGGGATCGACGCTCGCGGCGCCACGATCGACGACTTCCGCCACGCCGACGGCGCGTTGGGGAGCTTCCAGGATCGCTTTGCCGTGCACCGCCGCGAGGGTGAGCCCTGCCCACGCTGTTACACCACCATCCGCAAGATCCGCGCGGCGGGGCGCGGCACCTACCTCTGCCCGACCTGCCAGCCCGCGCCGCGCCGGCGGCGCTCGCGTGCAGTCCCTGGCTAGGAGCCGAGGACCGCTTCGAGCGTGCCCGCGCGGTGTGCTGCCAGCAGCTCCTGGAAGCCGCCGATGGACTTGTCGCCCACCATGATCTGCGGGAACGTCATGCGCCCGGTGCGTTCCACGAGCTCTTCCCGCGCCTGGGGATCGCGCGCCATGTCGACCTCCTCGTAGGAGTAGCCGCGCGCGTCGAGCAGGGCCTTTGCCTGCTTGCAGTACGGGCACGGATCGGTGGTGTACATGACGATCTCGGTGGTGTCTTCGCTCGTGTCCGCCATCTGCTCCAAAGTGTAGGCGTGCCCGGATCGTTTAAGACCGAGGCCGTGGTCCTGCGCTCGATCCGGTTCGGCGAGGCCGACCGCGTGCTCCACCTCTACAGCCCCGAGCACGGGCGAGTGGGCGCCGTGGCAAAGGGCGTACGGCGGGTGAAGTCGCGGCTCGGCGGCCGGCTGGAGCCGCTGGCTCGGGTCAAGCTCGTGCTGCACAGGGGCCGCGGGGACCTCTGCACGATCTCTGCCGTGGACACGGTGCACGCCCACGCAGCCATCCTCGAGCACCGCCGCTGCTTAGAGCATGCCGGCCACGCCTGCGACGCCGTGTTGAAGCTCTTCGACTCGACCGACCCGAACCCAGCTGCGTACAACCTGCTCTGCAACGCCCTCGCGCTGCTGCACAGCGATCCAACAGGCGCATCCCTGGAGCGTCTGCTGGCGTTCCGGCTAAAGCTCCTGCTGGCCGCGGGCTTTGCCCCCGAGCTGGCCGCGTGTGCCACCTGCGGCGAGGTCGAGGGCCTCGGGGCGTTCTCGCCCGCGGCGGGCGGCGTGGTGTGCGCGAGCTGCGAGGCCGGCTCATTTCCGCTCGATGCGGAGGGCCACGGGTTTCTCGTCGGCGCGCTGGCCCATCCGCTGGCGGCTGCGCCCGATGCGCCGCCACGCGCGCTGGCCCAGGCCGATCGCGCGATCGCCGAGACGCTCGAGCACCACGCCCACGTGCGGCTGCGGCGCGTGGCGTAGGGCTGCCCGGCAACGCCATCAGAAGTGCGACGCGTCGTTCCAGAGCGTGATCGCTCGCGTGTCACGTTCGTGACCCAGGCCGCTGAGCGTGGCGGTCGAGAGCAGGAGCTTCGAGCCGTCCGCGGCAGGGAGGTCGAGCCAGCGCGCCGCCAGGACCCGCAGCATGTGTCCGTGGCCGAACACGGCACAGCGGCCACCTGCAGCGTCGAGGCGCTGGATCACGCGGTCGGCGCGAGCGCCGATCTGTTCGGGTGACTCCCCGCCCTCGGCGCCGTCGGCCCAAACCGTCCAGCCGGGCCGCGACTCGCGGATCTGGTCGGTGGTGATGCCCTCGTACTCGCCGTAGTCCCACTCCGCGAGGTCCGGCTCCTGAACGGCCTGGTCGCCAAGGCCGACAAGCCGGCACGTGTCCATCGCGCGCGACAGCGGACTCGACAGGACGAGTGCGAAGTCGAGGCCGGCGAACCGGGAAGCGAGGGCTTTGCCCTGGACCCGGCCCTCGTCGGTCAGGGGAATGTCAGTCGAGCCGGTGTGGCGGCCGTCGAGGCTCCACTCGGTCTCTCCGTGGCGGGCAAGCAGGATCTCGTTCTCGGGCATGGCGCACTGGAGTTTGACGCCTCGGCACATAAACTGGCCGTCTCGTGGCCGTCGCCGCCGGCACCCAACTTGTCTACGACTTCGCCGAGGGCTCGCGCGGGATGCGTGACCTGCTCGGCGGCAAGGGGGCAAACGTGGCGGAGATGACCCGCGTGCTCGGCGCCGAACGCGTGCCCGCGGGATTCACGATCACCACCGAGGCGTGTGTGGCCTACATGGAGGCCGGCCGAACTGAGCCCGACGAGCTGTCCGAGCAGGTGGACGCTGCGCTCCAGCGGCTGGAGGAGCAGGCGGGAAAGAAGCTTGGCGACGACGGCGACCCGGTGCTTGTGTCCGTGCGCTCCGGCGCGCGCGAGTCCATGCCGGGAATGCTCGACACCGTGCTCAACCTGGGCCTCAGCGACACCTCCGTCGAGGGGCTGGGCCGCTCCACCGGGTCCGAGCGCTTCGCCTGGGACTCCTACCGCCGCTTCGTGCAGATGTTCGCCAACGTCTGCCGCGGCGTGAGCGGCGGGGCCATCGAGGACGCCATCAAGAAGCGCAAGGCAGACGCCGGCGTAAAGCTCGACACCGAGCTGTCGGTCGAGGACTTAAAGGGCCTCGTCGGCGACTTCAAGGCGCTCTACGCCGACGAGACCGACGAGGAGTTCCCCCAGGACCCCCGCGAGCAGCTGACCCGGGCCATCCGGGCGGTGTTCGACTCCTGGGTCGGGCCGCGGGCCAAGGAGTACCGCCGGATCAACCGGATCCCCGACGAGTGGGGCACCGCGGTCAACGTCCAGCAGATGGTGTTCGGCAACAAGGGCGAGGGCTCGTGCTCGGGTGTCGCGTTCTCCCGCGACGAGATCACCGGGGAGCCCGATCCGTCTGGCGACTTCCTGATCAACGCCCAGGGCGAGGACGTGGTCTCCGGGGTGCGCACGCCCAAGGACATCTCGGAGATGAAGGAGGTGATGCCCGACGCCCACGCCGAGCTGATGGACATCCTCGGCGAGCTCGAGAAGCACTACGGAGACATGCAGGACACCGAGTTCACGGTCGAGGAGGGGCAGCTCTACATGCTCCAGACCCGCAGCGCGAAGCGACCCGCCCAGGCCGCGGTGCGCTTCGCGGTCGACGCCGAGAAGGAGGGCCTCCTCGACCGCGCCGGGGCGCTCGCCACGATCGAGCCCGACCGCCTCGACGCGCTGCTGCATCCGACGTTTGAGCCCGACGCCGAGTTCGACGTGATCGCCACCGGCGTCGGCGCATCACCCGGCGCCGCCAAGGGCGAGATCGTGTTCAGCGCCGAGGATGCGATCGCCGCGGCCGACGACGGCCGTGACGTCATCCTCGTGCGCCCCTTCACCGAGGCCGACGATGTCGGCGGATTCCATGCGGCCAAGGGCATCCTGACCGCTGAGGGCGGCAAGGCAAGCCACGCCGCGCTGGTGGCCCGAGGCATGGGCAAGCCGTGCGTGGCCGGCGCGGGCGAGCTCAGCATCGACGTGGCGGAGGCCACCATCACCGTCGGCGATCGCACCTTGAACGGGGGTGACGTGATCGCCATCGACGGCACCACGGGGACGGTTACCTCAGACGACGTGCCGCTGGTCGATCCCGCGCTCAACGAGAACTTCGAGACGGTGCTGGGCTGGTCTGACGAGCTGCGCCGGTTGGGCGTGCGCACAAACGCCGACACCCCCGAGGACGCCCGCCGGGCCCGGCAGTTCGGCGCCGAGGGCATCGGGCTGTGTCGCACCGAGCACATGTTCATGGAGGCCGAGCGCCAGCCCAAGATGCGCGCGATGATCATGGCCGAGTCAGAGGAGGATCGGCGGGCGGCCTTGAGCGAGCTGCTGCCGCTGCAGCAGCAGGACTTCGAGGGCCTGTTCGAGGAGATGCAGGGCCTGCCCGTGACCATCCGGCTGCTCGACCCGCCGCTGCACGAGTTCCTGCCGGGCAAGGAGGAGATCGCTCAGAAGGTCGAGCGCGCCCGGATCGAGCAGTCAGACGACCTCGACGAGCTCGAGCGCACGCTCGAGCGGATCCATCAGCTGGAGGAGACAAACCCGATGCTCGGCACCCGCGGTTGCCGGCTGGCCATCCTCTACCCGGAGATCTGCGAGATGCAGGTGGCCGCCGTCGTGCGCGCCGCGAAGGCCGTGGGGGACCGTGAGGGCCAGCCGCCGGAGCTCGAGATCATGGTTCCGCTCGTGGCGTATGAGATGGAGCTCGGATACATGCGCGCGGTGATCGAGCGCGCAGTGGAGGAGAATGACGGGGGAGACCTTCAGCTCAGCATCGGCACGATGCTGGAGCTGCCGCGAGCCTGTCTGCTTGCCGACCGGATCGCGGAGGAGGCCGACTTCTTCTCCTTCGGCACCAACGACCTCACCCAGACGGCGCTCGGCTTCTCGCGCGACGACATGGAGGGCACGTTCCTGAACCGCTACCTCGAGGAGAAGATCCTCGACCGCAGCCCCTTCGAGACGATCGACGTGCCCGGCGTCGGGGAGCTGGTGCGCATGGGCGCGTGGCTGGGACGCACCACCCGGGAGGACTTGAAGCTCGGGATCTGTGGCGAGCACGGCGGGGACCCCGACTCGATCGCGTTCTTTCACCGCTCCGGGCTCGACTACGTGAGCTGCTCGCCCTTCCGCGTGCCGATCGCGCGGGTCGCCGCGGCGCAAGCCGCCACCGAAGACGGCTCAGCGTAGGAGCGCAGGGCCGACCGTCGGTCGGGCGAGCACCGCACGAGATTCTCGCTTGCCCCTTGCGCCAACCGCCACGTTGGTCGTAGGTTGGCGGCGTGCGAAGGCTCAACCCCATTCGGGCATCTCGTCGTGGACGCGTGTGGCTGGCCGCACTGGCCCTCCTCATCGCCACCGCCGCGCTGGTAGCCACCCAGGCCTCGGCCCACGTCGAGCGGGCCTCCTACTGGCCCGATCCGGCTCCGGACACCTCGGTGAATCCGCCCGCGGGAGGCAAGGTGCCCGCGACGCGGAACCTCTTCACGGCGCTTCAGCGTAAGCCCGTGGGGGCGACTCGGGTGGTGTGTCAGGGGCGGGTGCCGAACTCCAAGCGCCTGAACATGCTCACGCGCAGGCTGCGTGCGGCCACCAAGCGCTACCGAAAGGC
>JBBPXW010000129.1:0-11383 GCA_038200525.1 Solirubrobacterales bacterium
ATCGCCGGGCGCGACGAGCAGGCCGGACTTCCCGTCGCGGACGATCTCGGGTAGCCCCCCCGCATCGCTTGCCACCACGGGAAGTCCTGCCGCCGCGGCTTCGAGCGCGACGAGGCCGAGTGGCTCGGGCCTGGTCGACGGCACCACGAGCACGTCCGCGGCGCCGAGCACCGTGTCGACGTCATTGCGGAATCCGAGCCGGCGCAGGCGCGCCCCGACGCCGAGCGTGGCGGCCACACCGTCGAGGCGCTTGGCGTGGCCGCTGCCGGGCACCTCGTCGCCGGCCACGAGGCCGATCGCGCCGATATCCGCAAGCGCCGGCTCTGCCAGCGCGCGCGCCAGCACGTCCTGGCCCTTCCAGTCGCTGATCCGTCCGACCAGCGCCACCACCAGCCGATCGTCTGGCAGGCCGAGCGCGGCGCGCGCCTCCGACCGAGAAGTTGCCTGTGGGGTGCGCGTCAGGCCGTCGCGGAGCAGCAGGGCGTGCGGGGCGCCACCGAATTGCGAGCGCACCGCCTCGGAGATGCACGCCAGGGCGTCAGCGCGCAGCAGCCGTCGCCGCACCAGCGGCCACAGCAGCGCGGTCGCGCGACCGCCCGCGCCCGCGTAGATCTCACGCACGTGGACGAGGTGGGTCGCCCCTGCCGCGCGCGCGACCGCCGCTCCGCAGAGCACTACCGAGGTGTTGTCGTGCACGATCGCCACCCCGAGTGACCGTGCCAGCCTCCCGAGCATGCGCGCATCGCGACCGACCGCGCGCGCGAGCCCGGCCGCGCCGCCCGGCGTGGCGTGCGACCGGCGCAGGACGGCCAGCGGATGCACGACCACCTGGGTGCCGGCCGCTTCGAGCAGGGACACAAGCGGCCCGTGCTCGGGCAGCACGCAGATGGCGCGCCAGCGGGCGGGGTCGAGACCGCGGGCTATTGCCAGCAGCTGGACGTCCGCGCCGTAGCGCCCGGCCGAGGAGTGCAGCAGCAGGACTCGCCGCGGGTTTGCAGCCACTACGCGGGCGACTGCGAGCGCGCGAGGTCCAGCCAGTGAAAGCGGCCCGGTGGTGGCTCCGAGACGAGGTCCGGATGCAGCAGGTGGGCCAACAGCTCGATCCCGTCGACCAGGCGCGGCCCCGGGCGTGAGAAGTACGACGAGGCGTCGACCGCCGCAACGCGGGCGCCAAGCGCGGCCAGCCGCTCGCCGTGTTCCGTGGTCTCGCGCGTGGAGCGGTCGGTGCCGTACCCGCACGGCATCGAGACGACCACCTCGGGGGCCACCGCCTCGATCTCTGCCCACTCCACCACGCGTGACTTCTCGCCGGCCAGGCCGAGCACGTCCTCGCCCCCGGCCAGCTCGATCATCTGGGGCACCCAATGGCCTCCGGCGAACACGGGGTCCAGCCACTCGAGCGCGGCGACGGTCGGCCGCGACACATCGTCCACGGCCGCCTGCACGGCCTCGATCCGCTCACCCGCGAGCTGGACCAGCTGCTCGCCCTCGTCGGGCACGCCCGCAGCCTCGGCCAGGCGGGGCACGTCGGCAAGCACCTCGCCGATCGTGGTCGGATCGAGCGAGATCACCGATGGCTTGGACGGAAGTCGCGCCGCCACGGCAACGACATCGTCGTAGGAGACGGCGCACACCGCGCACACTGCCTGGGTGACGATCAGGTCCGGATCGAGTGCCGCCAGCCGGGCCTCGTCGAGGCGGTAGAGCGACTCGCCCCGCTCGGTCTGTCCCCTCACGGCGGCGTCGATCGCTCGCGCCGAGAGACCCTCCGGGATCACGCTGCTGGTGAGATGAGGGAGTTCGGAGGCGACAGGTGGGTAGTCGCACTCATGGGTGACGGCGACGATGCTGTCACCGAGCCCCAGCTCGAACAGCATCTCCGTGGCTGAGGGCACAAGCGAGGCAATCCGCATGAAAGGGAACGATGGCACGTCTGTCAGAAGATGAGATCGATCAGGGGATCGAGCAGCTCGACGGCTGGTCCCGGGAGGGCGACGCGATCGAGAAAGCATTCGAGCTCGGCGACTTCATGGGCTCCGTCGGGTTCATCGATGCGCTCGCTCCGGTCGCCGAGGAGCTGGGTCACCATCCGGATCTCGCTGTCTCGTGGTCCACGGTGACCGTGACCATCACCTCCCACTCCGAGGGCGGCCTCACCGCCGCGGATCTCGAGCTGGCGGGCCTGATCGACGGTATCGCCTGATAGCGTCAGTCAGCCCTTCGATGACAGACGCGAAACCTCCTCGAAGTAGGTCCACGACGGGCAGCCATCGCGCGCTCGTCGTCGCGCGATGACTGAGCTCCTGCTCATCCTCGGTGTGCTGGTCCTGGTGGCCGTCAACGGCTTCTTCGTGGCGGCGGAGTTCGGGCTCGTGCGGGCGCGCCAGGGCCGCCTCGATCAGCTCGAGGCAGACGGCGCACGCGGTGCCGCCCTGGCCTCGACCCAAGTGGAGCGCATCAACGAGTACCTCTCGGCGTGCCAGCTCGGGATCACGATGGCGTCGATCGGCATCGGCTTCATGGGCGAGCCGGCCGTGGCCAAGCTCCTGGAAGATCCGCTTGGCGGCGTCGTCGGCCACGGCGTGGCGGTCGCCATCTCGTTCGCGGTCGCGTACTTCCTTGTGACCGCGCTGCACATCACCGTGGGGGAACAGGTGCCGAAGCTCTACTCGATCACGCATGCCGAGGCCACGGTGCGGCGCATCGCCCGGCCGCTGCACGTCTTCCGGCAGGTCTTCAGGCCGTTCATCTGGGCCCTGAACACCGCATCGAACGCGATGCTGCGAGCGATCGGGGTGAACCCAAAGGCCGAGTTCGACGAGGCCTCCAATCCCGAGGACCTGAAGATGATCATCGCCCAGAGCCACACCGGCGGCAAGATCGACGCCGGCGAGGCGGGTATGCTCTCGGGCGTCTTTCACCTGCACGAGCAGCAGGCCCGCCAGGTGATGACGCCCATTCCGGCGGTGGTGACCGTCGACGTGTCCGAGACCGCCGAGGCGGCGCTGCGCCGCTGTGTGGACTCGGGCCACACGCGCCTGGTGGTCACCGAAAACGACAACACCGACCGGATCCGCGGCGTGGTGCACAACAACTCGCTTGCTCGACGGCTGATGAACGAGGGTCCCGACGCCTCGATCCAATCCAGCGTCAAGGACGCGCTGATCGTGCCCGAGACCAAGCCGCTCGACGACCTGCTCGCCGACCTCCAGCGCGAACGCGCCTCGGTTGCGGTGGTGGTCGACGAGTACGGGCGCACGGCCGGGATCGTGTCGGTCGAGGACATCGTCGAGGAGGTCGTCGGCGAGATCGCCGACGAGACCGATCCCGCGGTGGCCGGCGTCCGCCGGCTCGGCAACGGCGACTGGTGGGTGCGTGGCCACGTGCCGATCACCGACCTCGCCGACTACGGCATCGATCTGCCCACGGACTCCGAGGCCTTCAACTCCGTCGGCGGGTTCGTGTTCGGCGAGCTCGGCCGCCTGCCCAAGCGCGGCGACATGGTGCGCTCCGAGGGCTACTCGCTGCGGGTCGAGGCGGTTCGCGAGAATCGAATCGAGGCGGTGCGGATCCGCGACCACGGTGACGAAAGAGCCGCCGCGAGGGCGCCGGAGCCGCGGGAGTCCAGCGAAGGCGCCTAGGCGGTGGGTAACGTCGGTGCGGTGCTCGGCTCGAGCGGGCGGAGTGCTACTCCGAGTAGTCGTAGAAGCCTCGGCCAGACTTGCGGCCGAGCTTGCCCTGGTCGATCAGGTCGCGCATGCGCTGGGGCACCTCGGCGCCGATCTGCTCGCCGATGGCGGCAGATACGTCGAGCCCCACGAAGTCCAGCAGCGCCAGCGGCCCCATCGGATGGCCGGCGCCGAGCTTCATGCACGAGTCGAGCGCCGCCGGCTCGAGGCCGCTCTCCTGCAACAGGTTCACGGCCTGGAAGGCAAACGGGAACAGCAGCCGGTTGACGACGAAGCCGGGCACGTCGGGCACCTCCACGACAGTCTTTCCCATCGCCTCGCAGAGCGCGTTGGATGCAGCGCGGGTGGGCTTGTCGGCCCCGTCGGGAAACGCGAGCTCCACCAGGTCCATCTTGTGGACTGGGTTGAACACGTGGAGCCCCGCGAACTTCTCGGGACGGCCGCTCTCCGTGGCCAGTTGGTTGACGCTGAGCGAGGAGGTGGTGGTGGCCAGCACGGCATCGACGCCGAGGTGAACGTTGATCTCAGCCAGCAGACCGACCTTCACGTCGTGGTCCTCGGCGATCGCCTCGACCACGTAGCTGCGGTCACTGAGGTCACCGAGGTCGGTGACCACCCGGACCGAGTCGTCGAGGCGGGAGCGGACACGCTCCGCCGACTCCTCGCTGCGCGCGCGCAGGACGGTGTCCACGTGGGGCCCGGCGGCTTTCGCCAGTCCGACGGCGATGGCGCCGCTCCCCGCAATTCCAAGCCGTATGTCGGTCGATTGGCTCATCGGTCGGCGCGGGAGACTAGTCGGATGCAGCGACCGCCGCGTCGTGTGCCTAGCCTGTGCGCGGTGAGCTCTGACGATCTCCTGGCCGCGCGCTACCGGACGCTGCGCGTGATCGGCACCGGCGGCATGGCCCGCGTGTTCCTTGCCGAGGACGAGCGGCTGGGCCGACAGGTGGCCGTCAAGCGCCTCCACGCGCACAGCCCGCAGGACATCGCGGCCCGGTTCCAGCGCGAGGCGAAGATCGGCGCCTCGCTGAACCACCCGAACCTCGTTGCGGTCTACGACGTGGACACCGACGGCGAATCGGTGCTGATCGTCATGGAGTACGTCGAGGGCGCCACGCTGGCCGATCAGCTCAAGGAGGGCCCGCTGCGCGACGCGCGCGTCGCGGCCATCGTCTCCAACGTGGCCGCGGCGCTCGACCACGCCCACGCCGAGGGCATCGTGCACCGTGACGTCAAGCCCGCGAACATCCTGATCCGCGACCGCGACCATGTGGCCAAGCTCGCCGACCTCGGGATCGCGACGGTGGCCTCGGGCACCCAGATCACCGTGAGCGGCACCGTGATGGGCACAGCCGCCTACATGGCGCCCGAGCAGATCGAAGGCCGCCAGATCGGGCCGGCCACCGACGTCTACGCGCTGGCTGCGGTGGCCTTCGAGGCGCTCTCCGGCCAGAAGGCCCGCGACGGCGACACACCGATGCAGATCGCCCACCGTGTGGTCAACGACCCGCCGCCCGACCTGCGTGACGCATGGCCGAATGCCGATCCCGACGTGGCCGCGGTGCTCGCCCGGGGGATGGCATCGGCGCCCGAGGACCGACAGCAGCACGCGGGAGATCTGGCGGAGCAGCTGCGGGTGGCTGTGCAGCGTGCGAGCACACCGCCGCCACCGGTGGTTCACCGTACCCGCAAGCCCTGGCTCGTCGCGGCCGCGGCGCTCGTGGCACTCGCCGTGGTGGCAGCCGGGGTGTTCGCTGTGACCCGCGGTGACGGTGGTGACTCGAGGACGGCGTCCACGATCACCTCACCGACCGCCGCCAAGCCGAAGCAGCGGACCACACAGGCTCAACGTCCGAAGACCGCTACGACCCCGCAACCTGCACCGGCCCCCGCGGGCGGTCAGGAGACGAACCCGAAGGAGGCCGTCACCACCACTCCCGCGGGGGGTGACGGCGCGGCGCTCAACAAGCAGGGCTTCGACCTGCTCAACAGCGGCGACGTCAACGGCGCCATCCCGATCCTCCAGCGCGCCGTGGCCACCTACCCCCCGAGCTCCACGGCGCTCGACTACGGCTTCGCGCTGTTCAACCTGGGCCATGCACTGAGGCTGGCCGGTCGCAACAGCGAGGCGATCCCGATCCTCAAGCGGAGGCTGGCGATTCCCAATCAGCGCGCGATCGTCGAGCGAGAGCTGCAAGCGGCGAGGAACGGCGGCGGCGGGAAGGCGAAGGGCAAGTCCAAGCGCTAGGCACTCGACCCGTCGTCGGGGGTCTGGCGGCTCTCGAGGCGGGCGACGAGCTCATCGAGGCGCAGCTCCTCGAGGCCCTGGCCCACGGCCTCGAGCTCCGTGGCGCAGTAGTCGACGAGCTCGCGGCCCTCGCGCACGAGGTCGAGCGTCTCCCGCAGGCCGGCCTCACCAGAGTCGAGGCGCCTGATGATCGCCTCGATGCGCCCGGTGGCCGACTCGTAGGTGAGCGGCTCCTGCTGTGGCTGCTGCTCGTCTGCGGTCACTGGTCGTCCACGGTCGCGTCCACACGATCGTCGCGGAAGCGGACGGACAGCCGGCCCGCGGCCCGCGCGGCCGCGGCGCTCGTGACCAGCTGGTCGGAGGCGTCGGTCACAAGCGCGTAGCCGCGATCGAGCGTGCGCTCGGGATCGTGGGCCGCCAGGGCGAGGCGCAGGCGATCCAGGTCGCGGCGGCTGCGCTCGGCATCGGGCCCCGCGGCGGCTGCGGCCTTGCGCTCGAGCACCATCAGCGTGGTGCGCGTTTCGCGCCGGCCGTCGCTCACGCGTCGGCCGCCGGCGGCGCGCAGCTCGCGCAGCTGCTGGTGCAGCCGCCCTCGCTGCTGGGCCACGTGCTCGGCCGGCGCGCGCGTGAGCCCGACGAGCCTGCGGGCGCGGGTGACCACAGCGCGATTGCCCGACCCGCGCAGCCGTACGGCGTTTCGCGCAAGCTCCACCCGCGCCTCGCCGCAGTGCACGCGCACCGCCTGCTCGGCGGCGTGGGTGGGGGTGGAGCACGCCACGGCGGCCACGTCGTCGATCAGCGTGCGGTCGGTGTGGTGGCCCACCGAGGCAATCACCGGTACGGGCAGCAGGGCGACGGTGCGACACAGGGTCTCGTCGCAGAAGGCGAAGAGGTCGGCCAGCGACCCGCCGCCGCGGGCCACGACGATCGTCTCGACCCCGGCGGCGGCGAGGTCCTGCAGCGCCGCCGTGATGGCGCCGGCCGCTCTCCGGTCCTGGACCGGCGCGAAGGCCCAGACGAGCCGGCCCTGCCAGCCGCGGCGGTGCAGGCCGGCAAGCACGTCATCGCGCGCCTTGCCGCTCTCGCCTGTCACCACCCCGATCGTGCGCGGAAGCGCGGCACGGGGCAGCAGCTTCTGAGGCCGCAGCAGGCCCTCTGCATCGAGCCGCTTGCGCAGCCGGTCGAGCTGGGCGAGCAGGTCTCCCTCGCCCGCCACGCGCAGGCTGCGAGCAAGGAAGGTGAACGAGGGGGAGGAGGTGCGGCTGCCCTCGTAGTAGTCGGTGCCGCCGCCGACCACGACCTGGGCGCCGTCCACGAGCGCCCCGGGCGGCAGGCCAAGCTGCTCGAAGTCTGAGCGCCACATCGAGCACGGGAGCGCGCCGCGCTCGTCGCGCAGCTCGAAGTAGACCTTGGCTCGCGACCCCCCGAGGTTCCACACCTCGCCGAACACCTGCACGTTTGCGAACTGGCGCAGGCGCCGCTTGAGCTGTGCGGCGTAGGCGCCCACCGGGTAGGGCCCCGGCAGGCCGCTCCCCGCGATCCCGGCGGGGCGGGAGGGCTCGGTCGCGCTCATCCCGTCAAGCTTAGGTGCCATGAGGGCGGCATCCGCGGACTTGCTGATCGGGTCCCTGGCGCTCTGTGCCGGGCCGAGCGGCCAGGACATGGCTAGAGTGCGCGCCCGGTGGACCTGACCCTCTCCCCAAACGAGCAGGCCTTCCGCGACGAGCTGCGCGGTTGGCTCACCGAGAATCATCCCGGTGAGCCTCCCAAGGGTGAGGACGCGGGCTTCGAGTGGCTCAAGGACTGGCAGCGCCTGCTGCACACCCAGGGCTACGCCGGGCTCTCCTGGCCCGAGGAGTACGGCGGCAAGGGCGCGACGCTGATCGAGCAGGCCATCTTCGGCGAGGAGCTTGCGCGCGCCAAGGCACCCGGTCCGGCCAACGTGCTCGGCCTCGTGATGGGTGGCCCGGTCGTGATCGCCCACGGCTCCGACGAGCAGAAGCAGCGCTATCTCGAGCCGATCCTCTCTGCGGAGGAGATCTGGTGCCAGGGCTTCTCCGAGCCCGACGCCGGCTCTGACCTCGCATCGCTGAAGACGCGAGCGGTCAAGGATGGCGACGACTGGGTGGTCACGGGCCAGAAGGTGTGGACCACGCTCGCCCACGAGGCCAAGTGGTGCATGCTCGTGGCGCGCACCGATCCCGATGCTCCGAAGCACAAGGGCCTCACCTACTTCCTGATGGACATGGAGCAGGAGGCGGTGCAGATCAACCCGCTGCACCAGATCACCGGGGAGGCCGAATTCAACGAGCTGTTCATCGAGGAGGCGCGCATCCCCGACGCCAACGTGCTCGGCGGAGTCGGCAACGGCTGGGCGGTGGCCATCACCACGCTGATGAACGAGCGCGCGGGCCTCGCAGCAGGCGCCGCCGCCTCGGTCAAGATCTCGCTCGGTCAGCTGATCGAGCTCGCCAAGGAGCGCGGGGTCGACTCCGACCCCGTCATCCGCCAGAAGATCGCCGGGCTGCTCTCAGAGGTCGAGGCGATGCGCCTGAACGGCTGGCGCGGGCTCACCCAGATCATGAAGACCGGCACGCCCGGTCCGGAGGGCTCGCTGCCGAAGCTGCAGTGGTCGTCGATCAACCAGGCGCTCACCGAGCTCGCCATGGACATCCGGGGCGAGGAGGCAGCGGTGCTCGACTCTGACTGGACCTACCGCTTCCTGCGGGCGCGCGCGAACTCGATCGAGGGCGGCACCACGGAGATCCTCAAGAACATCATCGCCGAGCGCGTTCTCAACCTTCCAAAGCTTCGATGAACTTCGACTTCACAGATGACCAGCAGGCGATCAAGCGCACCGCCCACGATCTGCTTGCCGATCGCTTCAAGCCCGACACCGTCCGCGAGCTGGCCGAGGCCAAGCGCTACGAGGACTCGCACTGGTCAGAGCTCGCCGAGCTGGGCTGGCCGGGCATCTTCATCGACGAGGAGCACGGAGGCCAGGGCCTTGGCACCGTCGAGCTGGCGCTCCTGATGGAGGAGCTCGGCTACTCGCTCGCGCCCGTGCCGTTTCTCTCGAACGCCGCAGCCGGCCTCGCGTTGCAGCACTGCGGCACCGACGAGCAGAAGTCGCGGTGGCTCGAGGGGATCGCGACCGGCGAGGCACGCGGCACCGTCGGCACGCTGCGCAACACCCACGGGGGCACGGGCGGCGTGGCCGAGCTGGTTCCGGATGCCGACACGGCCGAGGTGATCGTGCTCGTGGACGGCGCCGTAGGCACGGTCCATGAGGCATCGTCGTGTGACATCGAGCCGCTCGACACGATCGACTCCACGCGTCGGTACTCCCGCGTGGTGCCCGGCGGCGACGGTGCCGTGCTGGCCGAGGCGGTCACCCCCGCCGCCGACCGGATCGCCGTGGCCGCAGCGGCCGAGCTTGTCGGGATCTCTCAGCGCGCGATGGAGATGGCTGTCGAGTACGCCCGCGATCGCAAGCAGTTCGACCGCCCGATCGGCGCCTACCAGGCGGTCTCGCACCGCTGCGCCGACATGCTCGCAGAGACCGAGAGCGCCCGCTCGACGGTGCTGTGGGCCGCGTGGGCGGCCGAGGCCGAGCCCGAGACGCTGCCTGTGGCGTCCTCGATGGCCAAGGCGCTTGCCTCCGACGCCGGCTGGAGCGTGACGGCGTCGTCGCTGCAGGTGCACGGCGGCATCGCCTTCACCTGGGAGCACGATCTGCACTTCTACCTCAAGCGGGCGAAGGTGGACGGCTCGCTGTTCGGCTCCGCGCGCCACCATCGCGATCGCGTGGCCGACATCTACGGCCTCGGGGCAGTCACCGCAGCCGTCTAGCCTGCGGGCGGTGACGCCCTCTCGCTTCGCCCGCCTGGCCCGCTGGTGTGCCACCCACCGCGCCTGGCTCGACCGCGGCCTGCCGAAGCTCGCGCTCGAGCGTCACGAGGTGCTTGGCGCACAGGCCTCGGTCGCCGCAGCGGGTGGCGAATAGCCTCGAAGGGCACTGAAGGCGATAAGAGGAGCACGAATGCCGAGTAGCGCTAATGCCGAATGGAATGGCGATCTGAAGAACGGCCGAGGCCAGTTCGAGGTGGGCGACAACGCCCTGTCGGGCAGCTTCAGCTACAAGTCCCGCTTCGAGGGAGAGTCCGAGGGTGGCGCAAACCCAGAGGAGCTGATCGCGGCCGCGCACGCCTCCTGCTTCTCGATGGCGCTCAGCAACATCCTCGCCGAGCACGGCCACGAGCCCGACTCGGTCAAGACCACCGTCGACGTGACGCTGAAGATCGTCGACGGCGATCCAACGATCACCAAGGCCGCCATCAAGACCGTTGGCAAGGTCCCCGGCATCGACGCCGAGCACTTCGAGGCGCATGCCAAGGAGGCAAAGGATGGCTGCCCGGTGTCCCGCGCGCTCGCGGGCGTGAGCGAGATCACGCTGGAGACCGACTTCACGGAGTAGCTCACCCGCCGGGGGATGGAAGGCCCGCCTCGGCGCGGCCTTCCATCCTGTGCACGGGGACCGCAACGGGAAAAGGTGCAGCCAATGGCATTCGAGCATGTCCTTGCAGTGGTTCCCGTCGCCGAGCTGGAGCGGGCCGATGCCTTCTACGAGGCCCTGTTCGGGCGTCCGGCCGACAACCGCCCCATGGCAAGCCTCGTCGAGTGGCGCGTGACCGACACGGGCTGGGTCCAGGTGACAGTCGATGCCGACCGCGCAGGCTTGGCGCTGCTGAACCTGGCCGTCGACGACCTCGCGGCGACCAAGGACGAGATCGCGGGGCGAGGGCTGACTCCCGGTGAGACGACGCCCGTGAGCAAAGGTGTGGAGCTGTCGGCGATCGAGGATCCCGACGGAAACGTCATCACGCTGCTTGGCAGCTTCCGCGTCAACTACTGACCGCCCTGGCAGCCCCGTCCGATCCGGCTGAGCCGTCGCGTATCGTGCCGCGCCCGATGGAGGCCGCCCGCATCCCCCAACCAGCTGTCCGGGCCTTGCCGGCGTGGCCCGCCGATCGCCCCTTGCGCGCCTGGCAGGAGCGGGCGCTGAAGCGGCTCCTCGAGCGGCCCACGGGAGACTTCCTGGCGTCGGCCACTCCGGCTGCTGGCAAGACCACGTTCGGCCTGAAGGCCGCCCACGAGCTGTTGCGCCTCGGCGTGGTCTCGCGCGTCTGCGTGGCGGCGCCAACCACCCACATCTGCCGCCAGTGGGCAGCCGACGCCGCCCGCTATGGGATCGACCTCGACCCCGGTCGCTCGAACGCGGACGGCGCCGAGCCGGCGGACCGCCACGGCGTGGCCGTGACCTACGCAACGGTCGCCGCCGGCCCGCAGGTGCACGCCGCAGCGTGTGCCGCGCGCAGGACGCTGCTGATCGCCGACGAGCCCCACCACATGGGCGAGCTGGCGGCGTGGGGCCAGAGCGCCGAGC
>JBBPXW010000130.1:0-7988 GCA_038200525.1 Solirubrobacterales bacterium
AGGCCGCTGGGACGCCAGGCGGCGAAACGCCTTGGTGGCCGGCGAGGCGTTCTTTGACCGCCACGGCGCAAATGCGGTCTTCTTTGGCCGGTTCGTGGCCGCCCTGCGAATTTGGGCGGCCTGGATCGCGGGCATGACTCACATGCCCTGGCGCAGCTTCCTGCTGTGGAATGCCCTCGGCGGCATCGCGTGGGCGTTGAGCTTCGGACTGGTTGGCTACCTCGCCGGCGAGGCCGTGGCCCGCGTGCTCGAGCGAGCGGGGCTGGCTGCGGCCGTGCTCGCGGTGATCGCTGCCGCGGTGGCGTTCTTCCTGATCCGGCGCCGCGCCGAGCACCGCGCGTGACTGCCGAGCAGGCGCTGGTCGGCTAGGACTCGCGCTCGACCTGGGAGCCCGGCACGATGTCGTCCTCGCCGCTCTCGTCCCAGCGGATCCAGGCCTTGTGGCCGCCGTCGTAGTCGGGGCCGAACAGCACGAGCGTCGCGGGCTTCTCCCATACGGTGCACTTCTCGGTGCCCTCCTGGTCGAGTCCGCGCCAGAGGCGGATGAACGGGTTGGCGTCCCACTCGTTGCCGACGGTGGTCGGGTCGGTGTGGCCGGGGTGCAGCCGCGACTCGTGCGGCAGGGCCATCAGCTTGTCCATGATCGAGGTCCTGAGGTCCGAGAAGCTCGTGGAGCCCGGCGCGTTCACGCCACCGACCGAGCTCTTGAACAGCGTGTCGGCGGTGAACACGTCAGCGTCGTTGACCACGAAGTTGAGCATGCCGGCCGTATGTCCAGGCGTGTGGATCGCCCCGATCTTCAGGCCGCCGACCTCGAGGATCAGGTCGCCCGGCTCGATGGTGCGGTCCACGTCCATCAGCTCCTGGGCCTCAAGCGGATGGGCCAGGATCTCGGCGCCGAGCTTCTCCTTGTACACGTGATTCTCGGCTACGTGATCGGCGTGGTGGTGGGTGAGCAGCAGGTGCTTCACCGTCAGGTCGTGGCGCTCGATCGCCTCGAGCAGCGGCTCGGAGGGACCGCCCGAGTCGATGATCACGCCGTGGCCACCGGGCTCGTCGGCCACGAGGTAGGCGTTTGAGAGCCATTCGGGCTCCTTCATTGAGCGCTCGACGATTGGGACCATGGACCTGACCCTAGTATCCGGCGCGATGGACCTGCGCTCCCACTTCCCGGTGCTCGAGAGGGTCTCCTACCTCAACTCCGGATCGGTGGGGCCGATCCCGCGTGAGGCCGCCGAGGCCGCGCAGTCAGAGATCGCCGACCAGCTCGTCGGCGGCCGTGGCGGCAAGGCCTCGTTCGAGCGCGGGGCCGAGCTCGGCAACCAGCTCAGATCGCGGATCGCGCGCCTGATGAATGCCGACGACGGCGAGATCGCGCTCACCGGCGCCACCACCGACGGCGTGAACGCCGTGCTCGCCGGGCTCGACCTGAACGGCGGCGACGAAGTGCTCACCACCGACGAGGAGCACCCCGGCCTGCTCGCCCCACTTGGCCTCGCAAAGCTCCGGCACGGGATCACCGTCCGGGTGGTGCCGTTCACAGAGATCGCCGGTGCCGTGACGGCAGAGACCAAGCTGATCGCCTGCTCTCACGTGTCGTGGGTGAACGGCCGGGTCGTCGATGTCGATGGCCTTCGCGCGAGCGGCGTGCCCGTGCTGCTCGACGGCGCTCAGGGCATCGGAGCGGTGCCCGTAGACGTGCGCGCGCTCGGCTGCGACTTCTACGCCGGCTCGGGACAGAAGTGGCTGTGCGGGCCGATCGGCAGCGGCTACCTCTACGTGCGCGCCGACCGCATCTCAGACCTCCACCCCGCCGCGCCGAGCTACGGCTCGCTCTCGGATCCGGTGAGGGCGATCGAGCTGCCGCTCAAGGACGGTGCCGCGCGCTACGACGGCGGCCTTCCCGCCGTGCACGCAGCATGGGCCCTCGCCTCGCTCGACGTGCTCGAGCAGCCCGGCATCGACGCGGTCTACGAACGTGCGGCCGGGCTGGCGACGCGACTTGCCGCCGCGCTGGCCGGCCAGCGGCTCACCGTTGCCCCGCGGGGCGCCTCGACGCTGGTCTCTTGGGAGGTTGCGGACCCGGAGGCAGCGGTGGCGTCGCTGCTCGAGGAGGGGTTCTCGGTGCGAAACCTGCCCGGCACACCGTACCTGCGTGCGGCGGTCGGCGCCTGGTGCTCAGAGCAGGAGCTCGACCGCCTGGCCGAGCTCGCGCCCGCCCACACCGGCTGACGTCCTACTTGGTGGTGATCGTGGCGATGGCGAACACCACGCTGCCGATGACCACGGCCGAGGCGACGAGCGCCATCGCCGCGTAGCCCACGGCCACGCCTCCCTGGCCTCCCTGGCCTCCCTGGCGGGTGTCCACCATCTTGACCGCGCCGTAGAGACCGACCGAGAACACCGCCGTCACGCCGACCCCGCCGAGCAGCGATGTCCACGCGACGTCGAGCAGCTGCCCCCAATCGACCACAGGGTCGGCGAGCACGGCCATTCTCAGCTTTCCGTCGCGGCCGTGATGGGCGACCCCTGGGCCACGCGGCGCGCGAACACCACTGCGATCACGCCGACGATGATCACGAAAGCCACCATCGGCCCTGCCACACCGGTCCCGAAGATGCGCGTGAATCCGTACGTGGTCGCACCGATGAGTGCCGCGGCCGGGAGCGTGAGCACCCAGGCGGTCACGATCGAGCCGGCCACGCCCCAGCGCACGGCCGAGACGCGCTTGGCGGCACCCGCGCCCATCACGGCGCCCGAGATGGTGTGGGTCGTCGAGAGCGGGAACCCGACATGGGTGGACGCCAGGATCACGGCGGCGCCGCTCCCCTGGGCCGCAAAGCCCTGGGCGGTGTCCATCTTGATGATGCGACTGCCCATCGTCTTGATGATCCGCCAGCCCCCCAGATAGGTGCCGAGCGCGATGGCCGTGGCCGCCGAGGCGATCACCCAGAAGGGCGGGTCCGACCCCGCGTCGAGCTTGCCCGCCGTGATCAACGCGAGGGTGATGATGCCCATGGTCTTCTGGGCGTCGTTGGTGCCGTGGGCCAGCGCGAGCAGGCCGCCGCTGAGGACCTGACCGAGCTTGAAGCCCCGCGATGTGGGGCCGGGCCGCAATCGCCCGACGATGCGGTAGATGAGCGTGATGGCGCCCCCGGCCACCACGAACGCCAGAACGGGCGCCACCAGCGCGGGCACGATCACCTTGCCGAGCAGCCCCGACCCGATGACGGCGGCGGCGCCCTTGGCCGCAAACGCGGCCCCGACCACACCGCCGATGAGCGCGTGCGACGAGCTGGAGGGCAGGCCGTAGTACCAGGTGACCAGGTTCCAGGCGATCGCCCCGATGAGCCCGCCGAAGACCACCTGCTCGGTGATCAGGTTGGCCTCGACGATGCCGTTGGCAATGGTGGCCGCCACCTGGATCGACAGGAACGCCCCGACGAAGTTGAGCACGGCCGCGTAGCCGACGGCGATGTTGGGAGACATCGCTCGGGTTGAGATCGACGTGGCCACGACGTTGGCGGTGTCGTGGAAGCCGTTGGTGAAGTCGAACGCAAGCGCCGTGACCACGACGATGATCAGAAGGATCAGATCGTGATCCACAAACAGCCGCTCACGAGTTCTTGATGGTGATGCCCTCGAGGATGTTGGCCGCCGTCTCGGTGGCGTCGATGGCCTGCTCCAGCCGCTCGTAGATGTCCTTCCAGCGGATCACGACCATCGGGTCGATCCCGTTGTCGAACAGCGCGGCCATGGCCTCGCGCACGATCCGGTCGCCGTCGTTCTCGAGCCGGTTGACCTCGATCGTGTAGTGCGAGATGTCCTTGAAGCCGCGCAGTCGCGGGATCGCCTCGGCCAACTGACGCGCGGCCTCGAGCAGCACGTGGGCCAGCCGCTGTGACTGCTCCATCGGCGCTTCGATCTTGTACAGCCCGAGGTAGTCGGCCACCTCCTCGGTGTAGTCGACGATGTCGTCGAGCGCCGAGGCCAGCGAGTAGATGTCCTCGCGATCGATCGGCGTGACGAACGTCTCGTTGAGCCGGCGGATGATGTCGTGGGTGATGCGGTCGCCGTCCTGCTCGCAGATGAGGATGTCCCGCGCGAGGTCGGCGCCCCTGTCCGGATACGACCGCAGCATCTGGTCCAGCAGATCGGCCGCGCGAAGAATGTTGCCTCCGGCCTCCTCGAAGAGGTCGAAGAACTCGCGGTCCTTGGGGGCAAGGGAGAGGCGCATGCAGATCCCGGTGTCCAACGGCTCCCTCCAAGAAGCGCGGACGGCGCCAAGCTAGCAGAGGGACGGAGACGATCACCCCCAACAGGGGCCGGGGCTCAGCGCTTGACGCGGAAGGTGCGGCGAACGATCATCGACCGGTTGCCCGATCGGTCGGTCGCCACGGCCGTGAGCGCGTAACGCGCGGGAGCCAGGGTCACGGTCGAACTGAACCCCTGCGGGATTCGACGCACTGACAACTTCCGGGTCTTGGTGACCGTCCGGCAGGTGCGGCGTGAGCCCTGCCCGCGACAGGTGCGCACATGGCGGGCGGCCCTCACGCTGAGGGAGCGGACCGCGCCGCCCGGGTCGGATGTCCGGATCCTGAGCGCGCATCGGTGCTTCTTGCAGGTGAGGCTTGCGAGCCGGGCCGTGGGGCGCGTCGTGTCCTTCATTGCGACCACCGGGGTGGGAGCGGGGATGGTCTGGGCCACGGGAATCGTTGCCGCCGGCGGTGCCGACGCGGGTGTGCCTCGCTGCGAGCCCTTCGAGAGCGACGCGCTCGGCGCTGTACCGGTGGCGATCGCATGGATCTCCGGATCGGATACCTCGGTATAGGCGCCTGGCGTGAGCCGTTGCCCGCAACCGTTTCCGTAGCTGGTGATCCCGACAAGTGCGCCTTCGAGGGCTAGGGGGCCCCCGCTGTCGCCCTGGCAGGTGTCGGGATTGCCGCTCGGCGAGGTCCCCTTGCCTCCGGCACACACGGTCCGAGGCGCCACGTAGCCGATGTACAGGGCGGAACAGACAGTGTCCGCCCGCAGCGGCAACTGGACGCCCTCCAACTGCGTCGTGGTCGACCCGCCCTCGGCTGTCCTACCCCAGCCGGTCGCAAACGCATTGGACTCGCCGCTCACACCCGTGGCTAGCTCGGAGCCCGACCCGAGCGGGATGGCGTTGACGCTCGAGCTCGGATAGCCGCTGAGCGGAGCAGAGAGGTCGAGCACGGCGATGTCGTAGCTGTCGTCACTCGTGTACACGGTCGGCATCGTGACCTCGGACACGGCCGAGCTCTGGAGCGAGCTCGTCTGCGCCGATCCGTACCCGACCGTCACTGAGCCCGGCGCCGCGAGCTCACCGTCGATGTCCACGCAATGGGCAGCGGTGATCACATGGGTGGCGTCACGGATGGAGCCGCCGCACTGGTAGACGCGCTCGCCGGATCGAACGAGCACCCGCACCTGATAGGGAGCCTGGGTGATGCTCACGTCGGACCCGGCGACGATGGACGAGTGCGCCGTCGCGGCCCGGGCAGGGGCCGTCGATCCGCACAGGCCGGCTACAGCGGCAAGAAGAGCGACGATTCGCGAAGCACACACACCCATACGTATCGGCGAAAGCTAGCTACATCTCAAGGTTCTGACGTAGGTCAACGTCGAACCCGTCCTCGCCTCCCGCTTCCGATTGCTCCTGAGAGGACGCGCCTTCGTCCCGGTGATGCTTTTCGCAGTAGGGAGAATCCGCCCGAGCAGGCTCCGTACACCCCTCCGGATGAGCGCAAAGCGAGCAGACCGTCATGACCTGTCCTTTTGTCGTCGGCCGACCAAGCGCTCGCGCAGTTGGGAGGGTGGCTGGCAAGGAAGAGGCCACCGAAGCCTGCGATCGCAGGCGAGGCGGCCGATGACGCCGCCAGGCGCGCTCCCAACGCGCGAGATGGTCCCTGCTGGGCTCGAACCAGCGACCTCCGCCTTGTCGAGGCGGCGCTCTCCCAGCTGAGCTAAGGGACCGGGGAGGGCAGCAGGATACCTATCCGTAGGCCCCCGCACGCGCACGCGGCTCAGGCGTCGTCCTCGTCCTGGCGCTCCTTGATCTTCTCCTCGAGCTGGCTCATGACGTCGGGGTCCTTGAGCGTGGTCACGTCACCGAGCTCACGGCCCTCGGCGATGTCGCGCAGCAGGCGGCGCATGATCTTCCCCGAGCGGGTCTTCGGCAGGTCGTCTGACCAGATCACCCGCTTGGGCCGTGCGAGCTTGCCGATCTTCTTCGCCACGTGCTCACGCAGCTCGTCGACTCGCTCCTCGTCGCCCTCGAGGTCGCCCTCCAGGGTGACGAACGCCGTGATCGCCTGGCCGGTGTCCTCGTCGTGCTGGCCGACGACGGCGGCCTCGGCGACCTTGGGGTGCGAGACGATCGCCGACTCCACCTCGGCGGTGGACAGCCGGTGCCCCGACACGTTCATCACGTCGTCGATGCGGCCGATCACCCAGTAGTAGCCGTCCTCGTCCTTGCGGGCGGCGTCTCCGACCAGATAGGTCTCTGAGCCGAACTTCTCGAAGTAGGTCTTCTCGAAGCGCTCGTCGTCCTGGTAGAGGGTGCGCAGCATGCCCGGCCACGGCTTGCGCAGGATCAGCAGGCCCTGGCCCGTCCCGATCTCCTCGCCGTCTGACTCCCCCACCACCGCGGCATCGACGCCGGGCAGCGCCTGGGTGGCCGACCCCGGCTTGGTGGAGGTGATGCCCGGCAGCGGCGAGATCAGGATGTGGCCGGTCTCTGTCTGCCACCAGGTGTCGACCACGGGGCAGCGCCCGCCACCGATCACCTTCCAGTACCACAGCCACGCTTTCGGGTTGATCGGCTCTCCGACGGTCCCGAGCAGCCGCAGCGACGTCAGATCGTGGCTGTTCGGATGCTCGGCGCCCCACTTCATGAACGACCGGATGGCCGTGGGCGCGAAGTAGTAGATCGTGACCCCGATCTTCTCGATCAGGTCCCAGTGGGCATCCTTTGCCGGGTAGTCGGGCGGGCCCTCGTACATGACCGACGTCATGCCGTTGAGCAGCGGCCCATAGACGATGTAGGAGTGGCCCGTAACCCAGCCGACATCGGCCGCGCACCAGTAGACGTCGTCGTCGACCTTTACGTCGAACACGTGCTTCTGGGTCCACGCCACGCCTGTGAGGTAGCCACCGGTGGTGTGCAGGATCCCCTTGGGCGCGGCGGTCGAGCCGGACGAGTAGAGGATGAACAGCGGATGCTCGGCATCCAGCGGCTCGGCCTCGCAAGTCTCGTCGGCGGCCTCGAGCTCCTCGTGGTACCAGACGTCGCGGCCCTCTGTCATCGACGGTGCGTCGCCGGCGGACTTCACGACGATGACCGTCTCGACCGTCGGCATGTCACCGAGCACCTCGTCCACCTCGGCCTTCACGGGCGCGGTCTTGCCCTTGCGGCGAGCGGAGTCGACGGTGATCAGCAGCTTGGCGTTTGACACCTGCATGCGTTCGGACACCGAACCCGGGGAGAAGCCGCCGAACACGACGTTGTGGATGGCCCCGATGCGCGCGCACGCGAGCATCGCCACGGCCACCTCCGGGATCATCGGCAGGAAGATCCCGACCACGTCGCCCTTGCCGACCCCGCGGGCCTTCAGCACGTTGGCGAGCTTCTGGGTGTCGGCGAGCATCTCGCCGTAGGTGACGTCGCGCTCCTCGCCCTCCTCCCCACGCCAGTGAAAGGCCACCTTGTCGCCCTTGCCGGCCTCGACGTGGCGGTCGAGGCAGTTGTAGGACGCGTTCAGCGTCCCACCCTCGAACCACTTGTAGTAGGGCGGGTTGGACTCGTCGAGCGCGGTGTCCCACTTCTTAGACCAGTCGAGCGCGTCGGCCTGCTTCTCCCACCACGCGACCGGATCGGCGTTGGCCTCGTCGTAGATCTTCGGGTCGGTTAGCAGCGCCTGCTCGACGAAGTCGGCAGGCGGCTCGAAGAGCTCCTGGTCGAGCAG
>JBBPXW010000131.1:0-4859 GCA_038200525.1 Solirubrobacterales bacterium
AATGCGTCGGCCACCAGTCCGCACGCGAGCGCAGCATCCATCCGCCCGGGGGGCACGGCCACACCGAGCTCGGCGTCGAGCGCTCTCCGGGTGGCCACGGCATAGCCAAGCCCCGAAGGCGTGCGGCAGTTGTCCTCGAGCACCCGCAGATGGCCATCGCTGCCCCGAACGAGATCGAGGCCTGCGAGGAAGCCCGCCGGGGATTGCTCGATGCCCCGCACCCACGGCTCGTGGTAGGCCGCGGTCTCGATCACGCGGGCGGGCAGGAGGCCGCGGGTCACGATCCGGCGATCACCGGAGGCATCGGCGAGGAACGCGCACAGCGCACGCGCACGCTGCGCGAGGCCCGCGGACACGTGCGCCCATTCGTGCCCGTCGATCAGCCTGGGGATCGGATCGACCGGAAACGGCCGGACGCGGTCGCCTGCGCCGAACGTGACACCGGCGGATTGCAGCCGCGATGCCGTCCGCTCACGGAGGTTGGCCAGGTCCGTCTCGTCGAGCCCTGCGATCAGGTCCGTGTAGAGGGGCTCGGGCCGGCCGTCCTCGGCGAAGGCCTCGTCGAGCGCGGCGCCGGGCTCGTAGGCGTGAGCGGGCACAGCTCGGCCGGCCTTGGGGGAGGCTTTCCCTGCCATGCGGTCGATATCGTTAATGTCGGAATCTCTATCGAATTTTTGAGTATTGGAGGCGAGGCATGGCCGAATACGCCAACGACGTACTGGTGGATACCCAATGGGTCGAGGATCATCTCGACGACAGCTCGATTCGCATCGTCGAGGTCGACGAGAACCCGGCGCTCTACGCCGAGGCCCACATCCCGGGCGCGATCGGGTTCGACTGGCAGATCGACCTGCAGGACCAGGTCAAGCGCGACTTCCTCGATCCGGGCGCCTTCGGCGAGCTGTTCGGGCGCCACGGGATCTCCAACGACCACACCGTCGTGCTCTACGGCGATCGCAACAACTGGTTTGCGGCCTACACCTACTGGTACCTCAAGTACTACGGCCACGACAACGTCAAGCTGGTCAACGGTCCGCGCGAGAAGTGGATCAGCGAGGGACGGCCCACCACTACCGACGTGCCGAGCTACGAGGCGGCGGCGTTCACCGCGCAGGCCGGCGACGAGTCGATCCGGGCCTACCGCGACGAGGTCCATCAGGCACTCGACTCCCAGACCAAGCTGGTCGACGTCCGCTCGCCGCAGGAGTACTCCGGCGAGCTGATCGCCATGGCCGGGTACGAGAACGAGGGCGCACAGCGCGCCGGCCACATCCCCGGCGCGGCATCGGTGCCGTGGGCCCAGTCGGTCCAGGAGGACGGCACGTTCAAGTCTGCCGAGGCCCTCAAGGATCTGTACGCAGGCAAGGGCGTCGCCGGCGGCGGTGACATCATCGCCTACTGCCGGATCGGCGAGCGCTCGGCGCACACCTGGTTCGTGCTGCACGAGCTGCTTGGCGAGTCGAGCGTCAAGAACTACGACGGCTCGTGGACCGAGTGGGGCAGCTTGGTCGACGTGCCGATCGAGAAGGACGTCTCCTAGGCCGCATGGCCTCCTCTCCGCTCGCGGGGCGCAGGGCGCTCGTCACCGGCGCGTCGTCGGGCATCGGCCTTGCCACGGCCCGGCGGCTCGTCGTCGACGGCGCCCGGGTGGCGTTCAACTACGTGGGGGAGCCGCCGGCCGAGTCCCCGGCGATCGAGGCCGACGTGTCACGCGAGGACGACGTGGTCCGCCTGTTCGAGGAGGCTTCGGAGGCGCTCGGGGGCCCAGTCGACCTGTTGGTCAACAACGCCGGGGTGGAGTCCCACCACGCGCTCGAGGACATGCCGCTCAAGGAGTGGGAGCGGGTGCTCGGGGTCAACCTGACCGGGCCCTTCCTGTGCTCGCGCGAGTTCGTGCGCCGGCTCCCCGAGGGAGCGCGGCCGGCCACGATCGTGAACGTGTCCAGCGTGCACGAGGTGATCCCGTGGGGCTTCTTCTCGCACTACTGCGCGAGCAAGGGCGGCCTGAAGCTGTTCGCACAGACCATCGCCAAGGAGCTCGCCCCGCGCGGGATCCGGGTGGCCGGGGTGGCGCCGGGGGCGATATTGACCCCGATCAACCGCGAGTTGATCGAGGACGAGGACAAGCGCCACGAGCAGGAGGCGCAGGTGCCGCTGGGGCGGCTGGGCGAGCCCGAGGAGATCGCCGGCGCCGTGTCGTGGCTGTCGGGCCCCGACGCAAGCTATGTGACCGGCGCGACGCTGTTCGTGGATGGCGGCATGTCCCTGTATCCGCGGTTCATCTAGTCGGCGGGAGGATGGGCGCGAGGCGGCCCAGGAGATGCTCCAGGATCCGCGCGGTCGCCCCCCAGACCATGTGGCCGCCGACGGTGTAGGTCGGGGTCTTGAATGGCACGCCCTTGCGCACCAGGCGCTTGCACTCGTGGCCGGCGATGAGGTCGGCAAGGGAGAGCTCGAGGATCTCCTCGACCTCGGTGGCCTGCGGCTGCCAGACGTGGTCTGGCTCGACCACGGCGACGAAGGAAAAGATGCGGTAGCCGGTCACGAACGTCCCGATGGGTGGCAGCGCGCCGACGAGGTCGACGTCGTCGGGCGGCAGGCCGATCTCCTCCCAGCTCTCGCGCACGGCGGTGGCGCGCAGGTCCTCGTCCGGCTCCTCCTGGCGGCCGCCCGGGAACGAGATCTCGCCCGCGTGCCTGCTCAGGTCGTGACGACGCTCTGTGAGCACGGTCGTGAGGCCGCCGTCGCGCTCGAACAGCGGCACGAGCACCGCCGCGTCGGTCTTGCCGGGAGCGTCCATCTCGGCCGCCGCCTCCGGCGTGAGGAGCAGCTCGCGGAGATCCCCGGGGCTCGGCGGTCGCGAGCTCAGTGCAGCGAGACCTTCTCGTCGAACATGACCTCGCCCTCGAGCGTGCGGTGCACCGGGCACCGGGTCACGATCTGCATCAGCTTCTCGCGCTGCTCCTCCGAGAGCTCCTCAGGCAGCCGCACGTCCATCGAGAACTTGGTCGGCGAGCCGCGCTGGGCGGGCTCGTAGTCCACGTTGACCACGACCTCTCCGATGTCCCAGCCCTTGCGCTTGGCGTACATCTCCATGGTGATCGCGCTGCACGACGCGAGCGCCGCAGCGAGCAGCTCCTGGGGGTTTGGGCCGGCATCGGTCCCGCCTTCGGCTTCGGGCTCGTCGGCGGTCAGGCGATGATGACCGGCCTCGACATCGTGCTTCAGGGTGCCGTCGGAGCGGCGGGCGGTGGCTCTCAACTCGGGGTATCTGCCTTTCTCTGGGTGTCTCGGCCCTTGAAGAGCTCGGGCTCGGGCTCGTCGGTGAAGCGGGCCAGTGCGTATACGGCGTCCGAACAGCGATTCAGGTAGGTGAGCACCGTGTCGTCGGGCAGGTCGCCCGTGCGCTTGAGCGACTCGACGCGGCGTTCTGCCCGGCGCACGTAGGTGCGCGCGACATCCAGCCGGGCCGACAGCTCGGTGCCACCGGGAATCACGAACTTCGGCGGCAGGTCCACGCGCTCCATGTAGCGGTCGATGTCGGCCTCGAGGCGCTCGACCATCGCGGGCGTGACCTTCGAGACACCCGCCTCGAGCCGTCCCCGGGCCTCGGGTGCCGTGGCCAGCTCGGCGCCGGCCACGAACAGCTCCTCCTGGATGCGCAGGACATCTGAGTAGACCTCGCCGTCACGGTCGGCGGCGGCACGGCACAGGCCGAGCGCACTGGCCGCCTCGTCGACTGATCCGTAGGCCTCCGGGCGTGGCGAGTCCTTGTCCACGCGGCCGCCGTACCAGAGGCCGGTCGTGCCGTCGTCGCCCTTGCGTGTGTAGATCTTCATCGCCGGGGCGATGCTACTGCCGCGCAACGCTCACAGCGGGTTGAACAGCAGGCCGGTCGGCACCTTCGGATAGAAGTAGGTCGACTTCGGCGGCATCGACTCGCCCGCCTCGGCAACTTCACGGACCTGCTCGACAGGCGTTGCGCGCATGAAGAACCCGGCGTCGGCGCGCCCGCTGCGCACCGCGTCGAGGGCGTCGTCGAAGCTCTTCGAGTAGGCGAGCCCGCGGAGGTGGGAGATGTCGTCCTCGCTCATCGCGAGCGCGCCCTTCAGCACGAGCGCCTCGAGCACCGCTGTGTCCAGCCGTCGGTATGCCTCCGGCTTGCCGGGCAGGGCGGCATCGGCGATCGCCTCATCCTTGAGGGCGAGGCGGTAGGCCTGACCGTGGAAGGAGTCGATGTACCCGAAAGCGATCCCCGAGTCGGCGACGCTCGGCTCGAGCTCGTCCGGCTCGATCGCCTGCAGGTCGAAGTCGCGCATGAGCGTGGTGCGAAGTGCCTGCTGGCGGGCGGTGTCGTTCTTCAGGCCGGTGAGCAGGCGGTGGGTCGGAAACACCAACAGCCCGGGATCGCTCAGCGGGCAGAGGAGCATCAGCACGTAGCGGTGGTCGCCTTCGCCCCCGACCTCGTCCGCGTAGACCCGCGCGGTCTCGTAGCGGTGGTGTCCGTCGGCGATCAGCAGCTCCGCGTCGGCCAAGGCGTCCTGGAGCTCTGTGATCTGTGCGGCTGCGTCCACACGCCATAGCGTGTTCTCCGTGCCCTCGAGATCTGTGACGGCGAGGGTGGGTGGCGCCGCGACCGCCGCCTCGATCGCCTCGTGCGCGCGTCCCGTGTCATCGGGGAAGAGAGTGAAGATGGGGGAGAGGTTGGCCTTGCACGCACGGGTGAGGCGCAGCCGGTCCTCCTTCGGGCCCGGGTGGGTGCGCTCGTGCGGGCGGATCCGGCCCCGCCCGTACTCCTCGACACGAACGCGGGCGAAGAACCCTCGCCGGCGACGCCGTGAGCCGTCCGGCGCCGTGTA
>JBBPXW010000132.1:0-14844 GCA_038200525.1 Solirubrobacterales bacterium
AGGTCAAGACCCTGCAGATGCTGAAGGCGTCAGGACGTGCGGCGCGGCTGGAGGGGATGGCCGACGGCCAGTAGGTCTGGCGTCCCCTGACCAGTCGCGTCCCAGCTCCGGGGGTGGGATTCGAACCCACAACCCTTCGATTAACAGTCGAATGCTCTGCCGTTGAGCTACCCCGGACCGGCGGACCACGATACCTGCTTTCAATCAGCGGCCAGCGACTCCACCGCATCAGCCGCCAGCACCGCGCCGTCGTGACGGTGGGCCCAGCCGGCGAGCCTTCGGGCACGGTCGGCGCAGCCGGGATCGCCGAGTAGCCTGCGTACCGCCAGCCTCACGCCGCGCGGGGTCACGAACCGCCGTGGCAGCGACACGCCCGTGCCCGACCAGGACAGCCGTGCCGCGTTCTCGGCCATGTCCCCGGCCGCGGGGCAGCCCACCACCGGAACTCCGCACGACAGCGCGCGCGCGACGGTGCCGTGGCCGGCGTGACAGATCACCGCCGCGCACTTCGGCATGGTCCGCGCATAGGAGAGCCAGTCGACCACACGAGCATTGGCCGGGACCTGGAGCGGGGTGGGGGAGGGCCGCTGGTTCAGGGTCGCGAGCACACGCACCGGCTCGTCGGCGAGGCCGTCGAGGGCGGCGTGAACCATCCGCTGGTCGGGGTCCTGCGACGTGCTCGGCGCCACGAGCACGAGCGGATCGTCGCCAGGGGGCAGCTCGACGTCCTCGGCGGGGCGCTCCCACAACAGCGGGCCCGTGACCTTCACCCACGGATCGCGTTGCATGCGTGGGTACTCCAGCTGGGGAAAGGTGGCCACGAGCGCGAGCTGGTGCGAGATCCCGCCGTGGACGTGGGCGAGTGGCTCCAGTCCGACCCGCGCGCGGGCGCCGTTGAGCTCGTGCCGACCCTGATTCTCACCGCTTCGCAGAATCGGCTCGAGCGCTCCCCAGGCGGTCGCCCCCAGCCGAGTCCGGGGCAGCCGGGCGCCCGTGGAGTAGGGCGCCATCCCCGGATCGGTCACCGGGTAGACGTGAGGGATCAGTGTGGCCCACGGTCGCTCGGCCATCTGTGCCGACAGGCTTCCCGCAACGGTCAGGATGTCTGACACGACCACGTGTGGGTCGGTCTCCTCGATGAGCGGAACGGTCTCGCGGGCCGCGCGCACGGCTGCCTGGTAGGGCTTGAGCTCCCTGTCGGGCCACACCTCATACGAGGGCGCCGGCGCGAAGCGCATGCCCTCACGCTCGACGTCGCCCTGCCACCGGTCCCAGGTCTGGAGGCAGACCCCGTGACCGCGCGCCGTCAGCTCGCGCCCGAGGGCAATCGCCGGAAACGCGTGGCCCGGATCGCCGAACGCGACCAGCAGGAAGCGCAACGGCCCGGCTGCCCGCGCGTTCAGGCCGCGATCTCGGCCAGGTCGCGCACCATCGTCCGGCGCGACTCGAAGTCAAACGCCATCGGCGTGCAGATCAGGGTGCCGACACCGGCGTCGCGATAGACCTCGAGCCCTTCGGCGATCCGCTCCTTGGGCCCGCACAGCGCCGTGAGGTCGATCAGCTCTGCCGGCAGCGCGGCGGCGGCCTCGTCCTTCTTCCCGTCGAGGTAGAGGTCCTGGACCTCCTTGGCGGCATCGTCGAAGCCGTAGCGGCGCACGATGGCGTTGTAGAAGTTCTTCTTGCGCGAGCCCATGCCACCGACGTACAGGGCGAGGACCTGACGCATCGAGTCACGGGCGCGATCGACGTCATCGTCGATCGCTACGTTCACCATCGGCGCGATGTCGAAGGAGTCGTCGATCTGCTTGCCGGCTGCGTTTCGGTCGGCGCCCTCCTGCAGGAGCTCGTGGAACTCGCCGACGTGCTCGGGGCTGAAGAACGTAGGGATCCAACCGTCGGCGATCTCGCCGGTGAGCTTCGTGTTGTTCGGGCCGATCGCTGCGATGTAGATCGGTATCCGTTCCTGCTCGGTGGCGATCATCAGATGCAGCGCCTTGCCGGGGCCATCGGGGAGCGGGAGGGTGTAGATCTCGCCGTCCCAGGTCAGCTTGTCGCGATCGAGCGCCTTTCGCAGGATGCCGACGTACTCGCGGGTGCGCTGGATCTGGTGGGCGAACGGCTGGCCGTGCCAGCCCTCGGCCACCTGCGGGCCGGAGGAGCCGATGCCCAGCAGCATCCGACCGCCGGAGAGCTGGTCGAGCGTTGCCGCCGTCATCGCCGTCATGGCGGGCGTGCGGGCGGGCATCTGGAAGATCGCCGAGCCGAGCTTTACCCGCTCGGTGTTGGCGGCGAGCCATGCGAGCACCGTGGCGGTGTCGGAGCCGTAGGCCTCCGCTGCCCAGACCGAGTCGTAGCCCGCGCTCTCGGCGTCCTTGACGACGGCGAGCTGCTCCTGGGCGGTGAGCCCGAGGCCCCAGTATCCGACGTGAAGACCCAGCCGCATGTGCAACTCCTCTCTCACGCGCAGGAAGGAACTTGAACTGGAAGACGACCGGCCCTACGCTCACCGGCCAGTGAGGCCGCGCCATCGTATGAGACCCGCACGGGAGCTGCGCACCGCCATCGACTGCATGCCGGTGGCCACCCGGCGCGCGATGCTCGAGGGCATCGGCGACAGCTCGATCATCGTCGGCGGCTACACCGACGGCCAGGGCGGCATCTGTCCGATGCTCGCCGCCCACCGCAACGGCGGACGCACCGCCTTCGCAGCCTTCGCCCACGCGTGGGATCGCTACACGAAGGCCGATGGTCAGCGTCGCCGCGCGACCGAGCGCGAGGTGCGCACGCTCGCAGCGATGCTGCAGGCGAGCATCGAGATGGAGGACACCGTCGGCCAGGGGCTGCTCGGCGAAGCCGTGCGTGACCACCGCGCGGCGCAGGTCCGCCGCGCCCACCGTGAGGAGTTCGAGGTCACGCCGCTCGGGCCGCTCAGAACACGTCCCCGGCCCGCACGAACTGGACCTCCGGCACGAAGCATGCAGCTGACGTAGACGGCAGGTACTGGAAATTACGAGGAGACGCTCGCGCTCCACACGAAATGTGTCATGGGGACCTGACCCCCGGTGTCCGGCCCCAACTACTCGGGCACATCGACCGTGGCGGAGAGAAGCGCCAGCGAGTGGGCGAGGACACGATGCGGCCCCTGCTCAGCCGGCGACGGTGCTGTAGATCAGATAGACGTTGAGGCAGATGATGATCCCAGCGATCACGCTCGCGACCGCCGTGGTGGCGCGCCTGTTCACGAGCTTGCCCATCAACTCGGGCTTGCGCGTGACCATGATCAGCGGCACCAGCGCGAAGGGGATGCCAAAGGAGAGCACCACCTGGGACAGCACCAGGGTGGCGGTGGTCGGCAGCCCGAGAGCGAGCACCACCAGCGCCGGGGTCATCGTGACCGCACGCCGCACGAACAGCGGGATCGAGCGGCGAATGAAGCCCTGCATCACGACTTGTCCCGCGTAGGTCCCGACGCTCGAGGACGAGAGCCCGGAGGCCAGCAGGGCGATCGCGAATGCCAGGCCGGCACCCCCGCCGACGAGCTTGCCGAGCCCGGCATGGGCGGCTTCGATCGAGTCGACGCCGGTGCGGCCGGTCTTGTTGAACAGGGCGACGGCGACGAACAGCATCGAGAGGTTGATCAGGCCGGCCATTCCGAGCCCGAGGCCGCAGTCGATCCGGATGTACTTCAGCAGCGTCTTTCGCTCGTCGTGGTCCTTGGGCTCGATCCGGCGCTGGGTGAGCGCCGAGTGCAGATAGACGACGTGAGGCATGACGGTCGCTCCGATGATGCCGATAGCCAGCAGCACCGACTCCGAGCCGCTGAAGCCGGGGATGAGACCCCCCGCGATGCCGGACGCGGAGTGGTTGCCCACGGCGATGAAGTCGTAGAGGAAGCCAAGCGCGACCAGGCCGAGCAGCCCCATGATCGCCAGCTCGAACTTGCGATAGCCGCGCTGTTCCAGTGCCAGGATCAAGAAGGCGATCACGGCGGTGATCAGGCCGGCGGGAAACAGCGGGATCCCGAACAGCAGATTCAGGCCGATGGCCGCCCCGACGAACTCCGCCAGGTCGGTCGAGATCGCGATGATCTCGGCCTGGATCCAGAGGAAGATGTTCGCACCCCGGGGGAACGCATCGCGACACAACTCCGGGAGGCTCTGTCCAGAGGCAAGGCCCGCCTTGGCAGACAGGTACTGGACGAGGACCGCCATCAGGTTGGCCATCACGATGACCCAGACGAGCAGGTAGCCGAACTTCGCCCCGCTCTCGAAGTTGGTCGCGAAGTTGCCCGGGTCGATGTAGGCGACAGCGGCCACGAAGGCCGGGCCGAGCAGCGCGGCCCGGCCGCGCAGCTTCCCACGCGAACGTATGCGGCCAAGGGGAGAGTCCGGCAGCTCGATGGTGCCCGGCATGACGACTCCCGCGTTCTCTGCAGGCGGCGGCGTCATCGGTCACCCCCCGTGTCCACGCGCATAGCTCGCGCCAGGGCGATCCCCAGCGAACGCGTCTCGCCCTCGAATGAGACCACGCACGGGCCCTCAAACGGCTGGCGCTCGAGCAGCTCAAGCTCGGAGCCCACGGTGATCCCGACGCCAGAAAGGTAGGCGAGCATCTCGGGGTCGGAGTCCGAGACTCGCACCAGGCGCGCGCGGCTGCCGGGCTCGATCTCCGCAAGGCTCACGGCGGTGGTCTCCATGATCGCCCCGTCGCGCGTCGGGATCGGATCCCCGTGGGGGTCGACGGTGGGGTCGCCAAGCTTGCGCGCGATCAGCTCGGCGAGATCCGCCGAGAGCACGTGCTCGAGCACCTCCGCTTCGGCGTGCACGCGCTCCCACGGCACCTCGAGGATTTCGGCCAGGAACGATTCGAGCAGCCGATGGCGTCGGAGCACCGCCATCGCCACCCGCTCGCCCTCAGCCGTCAACCGCACACCCCGGTACGGGATGTGTTCTACGAGCCCCGCGTCGGCGAGCTTGCCCAGCATCGCCGAGACCGACCCGGGTGTGAGGCTGAGGCGCCGGGCCAGCGCATTGGTGGATGCGGACTCCGGACCGTGACTGGTGAGAGAATAGATCGCCTTTGCGTAATCCTCAATTGCCGGGGAGGCGGGAGACAGAGTTTGGGCTTCCACAAATTAGAAGTTAGCACGACGAACTTCTCCTCATTTCGTAGAGCCAATCGTTGGCGCAGCGGCCGCAGCGTGTCAGTGCTGCGGGCCGGAGCGAGGATCGGCCGATCCGCCCCTCAGCAAGCGCAGGCCGTTGAGGGTCACCGCCAGCGACATGCCCATGTCGGCGGCCACGGCCATCACCAGCGTGATCAGGCCGAAGGGCGCCAGCGCGACGAAGACGGCTTTTACGGCCAGCGAGGCCACGATGTTCTGGCGCATGACGGTGCGCGCCCGCCGGGCACCCGCGATGACGCCTGGCAGCCGCTCGAGATCGTCGGACATGAGCGCCACATCGGCGGCGTCCAGCGCGGCGTCGGTGCCAGCGGTGCCCATCGCCACGCCGACCCGCGCGGCGGCCAGCGCGGGGGAATCGTTGATGCCGTCACCGACCATCGCCACCGGGCCGCACTCCTGCTCAAGCGCATGGATCGCACGCAGCTTGTCCTCGGGGAGCAGCCCCGCCCGCCAGTCGCTCAGTCCGAGCGTGCCTGCGAGGCCGGCAGCGGTGCGCTCACCGTCTCCGGTGAGCATGACTAGACGGTCGTGTCCGGCGGCGCGCAGGGAATCGAGCGCGGCGCTCGCTTCCGGGCGCACTGTGTCTGCCAGCGCGAAGGCGGCGAGCGCACGGTCGCCGGCGCCGAGCACGATCGCGGTATGGCCTTTCGCTTCTAGGTGGTCAAGCTCTGGCGGCAGGCGATCGAGCGCATCGGCGGCCATGCGCGGCCCGCCCGCCCACAGCTTGTGGCCGTCCACATCGGCCTGCACGCCGAGACCCGGAAGAGCCTGCAGGTTCTGCGCATCGGCCAGGGCGAGGTCCCGATCGCGGGCGGCGCGGACGAGGGCCGCGGCCAGGGGATGCTCGGAGCCGCGTTCCAGCGAGGCGATCAGACGCAGCGCCTCGTCGGGATCGGGCTGCCCGAGCGGCACCGTCTCGACCAGACGCGGAAGCCCCAGCGTCAGCGTGCCGGTCTTGTCAAAGGCGATCGCACGCACGCGCGAGAGGTCCTCGAGCGCCTGCCCGCCCTTGATCAGCACCCCCCGCCGCGCCGCGCCGCCGACCGCGGAGACCACCGATACGGGGATGGAGATGACCAAGGAACACGGACAGGCGACGATCAGCAGCGCAAGCGCTCGATAGATCCACGTGCCGCTGTCACTGCCGAGCGCGACGGGAATGACGGCTACCGCGGCGGCAGCGGCGAACACCAGCGGCGTGTAGACCCTTGCGAAGGAATCGACGAAGCGCTCGGACGGGGCGTGGCTGCCCTGCGCTTCGTCCACGAGGTCGGCGATGCGCGCGAGCGTCGAGTCCTGCGCTGCGTGGGTGCAGCGCACGGCAAGGGCGCCGCGGCCGTTGCTGGACCCCGCGAACACCGAATCGCCGGCGGCCTTGTCGACGGGCACCGGCTCGCCCGTGATGGCCGCCTCGTCAAGGCTCGAGGACCCCTCGACCACGACGCCGTCGAGTGCGAGCCGCTCTCCGGGACGCACGCGGAACTCGATTCCCGGCCCGACGTCCTCGACGGCCACCAGCCGCTCCGCATCGCCCTCGATGACGCGCACCTGCGGCGGCGCGAGGTCCATCAAAGCCTCGACCGACCTGCGCCCACGGTCCAGCGCGTAGGTCTCGAGTGTGCGCCCGACGCCGAACAGCACGATCACCCAGGCTCCCTCGGCGTAGGCGCCGATCGCCACCGCGCCGATGCTCGCCAGCGCCATCAGCACGTTCATGTCCAGCATGGGGCGCCGCAGCGCCAGCAGCGCCGCGCGCGCGACAGACCATCCCCCGACCGTGATCGCCGACCCATACAACGGCTCCGCGAACGCGCGGGGTGCGCCGGCCAGCGCGGCGATCGCGGCGATGGCCAGCAGCACGCACGCCACGGTCGTGGACAGCGCCTGGGCGTCGGCTCGCCAGAACGCGGCCTGTGGCGACGCGGCCCGACGACGGTCCGCGGGACGAGCGCGAAAGCCTGCCGCCGCGACCACCTGCTCGACGCGCTCCCGGGCCACCGGACCGTCCACCACGAGCAGCGCGTTGCCAAAGGACACCTGAGCGAAACGCGCGCCGTCGAGACCGGCCACGGCCTTCTCGACCGTCCGGGCGCAGCTGGCGCAGTCCATGCCCTCGACGCGGAAGCGCTGGGCGTCAACGGGGGCTTCCAGCTCCGGCTCCTCGGTTGCGGGAGCCATCTTGAGCTCGATCACGGGATCACCTCCCGTACGTTCGGCACGAGGGCCCGCACCAGTGCGGCGCCATCGTCGGTCAACCGGTAGAGCACCATTTTCCCCTCGCGGCGCGAACACGCCAGGCCCCCCTGCCGCAACACGCGCAGATGGTGGGAGACCAGGTTCTCGGCCCGGCCCAGCACCCACGCGAGATCGCACACGCACAACTCTTCGCCCTCGTACAGGGCCAACGCCGCGGCCAGGCGGGTCGGATCGCCCAGCGCTCGCGCTCGCTCCGCCGGCGCGTTCAAAGCGCTCAGGTCGAGGCTGTCACGAAGGCGCTCGGCCAGCGCCAGGTCCAGGCACAGCAGGTCACAGCGGTCCGCGGTCATCTCAATATCCTAACGCACATTCACATGAATCCCGAAGCGACGCACTGGCGCAGGCCAGATCGACGACATACACCCAAGCGTACGCCGCACGGTCGGTCGCTTCGCTCCCCAAACCCCATACCCGCCTTCCCCGGACGGCGATCCTCTGCGGGACGCAGGACAGAGCTCAGGGCCGCCGTCGGTAGACCTCACGGCGGTGTCCGACCTGGAGTACGAGGATGAGCAGTTCGTCGTCCTTGATCTCGTAGATGATGCGGTAGTCGCCGGTGCGGACCCGCCACTCGCCCGAGCCGCCGACGAGTCGGGTCGCGGCTGGTGGTCGCGGTTCGACGGCCAGCAGATCGAGCGCGGCCTGGAGCCGTCGGCGGGCCTGGGGGTCGTGTTTGCGCAGCTGGCGCGCCGCAGCCGGCGCCAGCGTTACGCGGTAGCTCACGTCAGGCCGAGATCGGCCTTGACCTGCTCCCACGGGATCGGCGTTTCGCCGGTCGCCCGCATCTCCTCGCGTGCCCGCTCAGCGGCGCGGATATCGGCCATGTCCTCAGCAAGCGCGAGGATCCGGTCCAGGTCGTCGGCGTCGATGACCGCCGCGACGCGGCGCCCGCGGCGCGCGAGATAGACGGGTTCGTGCTCGACGCCGACACGGTCGATGATCGCCGCCAGCTGGCGGCGCGCTTCGGAGACGCTGAGCGGTGGCGCAGACGACACCCTGCTAAGTGTACGCGAGCTGGTTTCCATGTACAAGCAGTATCTGCACGGTACATCTCCGCGTCCGCAAGCCGATCCCTTACGGCGTCCCCTGGACTCCAGGCGGCGGGCCCCGCTGTCGCAAGCGGGCACGCGCTGGGTCGACCCCTATGGGAACGTCGGTCCGGTCGGAACGAACCAGGCGAGGCCCTCGAAGCGTGCGAACCCGCGGTCCGCCGTCGCCAGACGACAACCGTGTGAGAGCGCAAGCGCCGCCAGCCAGGCGTCAGGGACGAGCGGGCCGCGTACCTGCTCGTCGATCGTGGCGATGGTTCGAAGCCGACGTTCGGGTCAGAACACGTCCCCGGCCCGCACGAACTGCACCTCCGGCACGAAGCACGCTGGCGACGTAGACAGCAGGTAGCGCACCGCCCCGGCGATGTCGTCGGGCTGGATCATCTGGTCCTTGGGCACCTCGCCCTCCACCCAGTCGGTCATCGCCGTTGCCACGAACCCCGGGCACAGTGCCGTGAACTGGATGCCGTCGCCCGCGTGCTCCTTATGCAGCGCCTGGGTGAGGCCCACCACGCCGGCCTTCGTGGCCGAGTAGGCCGCAAGCCATCCCTGACCATGCTTGCCGGCGATCGACGCCGTGTTGCTCACGAGCGCCTTGCCGTGCTCGGCGCCGGCAGCTTTCAGCAGCGGCATCGCGTCGCGCGTGAGCAGGTAGACAGCACGCAGGTTCACGCCGATCTGCATGTCCACCTTCCTGGTCTCTGACTCGCCGAACGCGCCGCCAACTCCCACCCCGGCGTTGTTCACCAGCACGTCCAAGCGTCCGAACCGGCCCTCGTGGCGCTCGATCAGTGAAGCCAGCTCGGTCTCGTCGCCCATGTTCGCGGGCACGGCCTCGACCTCGAAGCCTTCGCCGCGCAGCTCCTCGGCCGCTGCCTCGAGCTTTTCCGCCCGGCGGGCCGAAAGCGTGATCTCGTAGCCCTCCTGGCCGAGCATTCGGGCGATGGCGAGCCCGATCCCACTCGATCCGCCGGTGACAAGGGCTGCACGTGCTGACACTCGCTCCTCCTCGGTTTCGACTGCGACGCGACGAGCCTATTTGAACCGATCGCAGGTTCGTGGGGGTGTGGCGGATCGGCGGTCCGCCTCGACTAGCCTGGAGTGGATGCGTCGCAGGTGCCAGCCGGTCGTCCTGATCGTCGCCGGCGTCCTTGCTGCCGGGGTCTCCGGCTGCGGCGACGACTCGTCCGGAGCGAAGCAGACCAAGGCGCCGGCGCCCGCGCGGCCGGCCGACTTCCCCCAGCCCGGCTCGAAGACGCTGGCACAGCTGCAGAAGCAGATCGGTCGCGAGGGCCCCGTGCTCGCCCCGGCGGTCTCTCAGCTGCAGCCCGGCACCGCCCGCTTCGCCTTTGGGCTCTTCGACCGCGCCCGCGCTCAGATCGCCGACGCGCCCGTGGTGATCTACACCGCCCCCAAGGGCGGCGGCAAGGTACGGGGCCCGATTCCGGCCCGATGGGAGTCGCTCGCGGTCAAGCCCCAGTTCAAGAGCCGCTCGGTGGCGTCCGCTCCGGATGCCGCGAAGGCGGTCTATGTGGCCGACCTGAAGTTTCCAAAGCCCGGCTCCTACGACGTGCTCGCCGTCGCCCGCCTGGACAATCGCCTGGTGTCGGCCGGAAACGCGGCGGGTCTGGTGAAGGTGACCGCCTCGAGCGAGGTCCCCGACGTCGGCGACAAGGCGCCCGTGATCGATACGCCGACCACGACCGAGGTCGGCGGCGACGTCAAGCGGATCGACACGCGGCTGCCCCCGTCGAACCTGCACGACCAGAACTTCAAGGACGTGGTCGGCAAGAAGCCCGTGATCCTGATCTTCGCCACTCCGGCGCTCTGCCAGAGCCGCGTGTGCGGACCGGTCGTGGACATCGCCGAGCAGGTGCGGGCGGTGCGTGGCAAGGACGCCGACTTCATCCAGCAGGAGATCTACAACGACAATCAGATCGACAAGGGCTTTCGCCCCCAGGTGCGCCGCTACCACCTGCCGACCGAGCCGTGGGCTTTCGCGATCGACCGCCACGGACGCGTGGCCGCCCGGATTGAGGGCGCGTTCAGCGCCGCAGAGCTGGAGAAGGCCGTGGACGCCGCCGTCAAGAAGTAGGTTCCCCGCCGTGGCGGCGCCCTCTGACTATCCGCACCAGCTCGACGTGCCCACCCGGTGGCACGACAACGACGTCTACGGCCACGTGAACAACGTGGACTACTACGCGTTCTTCGACACCGTGATCAACGCCTGGCTGATCCGCGAGGGCGGCCTCGACATCCACCACGGGGAGGCCATCGGGCTGTGCGCAGAGTCGCACTGCACCTTCCTCGCGCCGCTCGAGTTCCCCGAGACCGTGACCGCCGGCCTGCGCGTGAGCAAGCTCGGGCGCTCCAGCGTGCGCTACGAGATCGGCCTGTTCGCCGAGGACGGCACGCACGCAGCCGACGGCTGGTTCGTGCACGTGTTCGTCGAGCGCGAGAGCAGACGCTCGACCGAGCTGCCCGCAGCGATCCGGGCGGCACTTGCTCGGCTCGAGGCGTGAGCTCGCTTGCATGGGCCGACCTGGACTCGAACCAGGGACCTATCGATTATGAGTCGACTGCTCTAACCAGCTGAGCTACCGGCCCGTCACTCCGGATCCTACGTCCTCGCCCGCTCAGGCTCGCCCGGCGCGCGCTTCCCGAGACTGTGGAGATTTCCAATCCAGTACGCGCGTGTTCCAGGTACTATCGACCCAGAGACCTTGGCAGTGGCCCCCTGCTGCCGAGGTCTCAACTTCTTGTCCGTGAGCCCAGCGATCCCGCTCGAGCACGCGCGCAGGCTGGCGTTGCACGCGCAGGGCCTGGCCCTTCCCCCGAGCGCAGGCACCACCGTCTCGGACGTGGTGGCGCGGATCGGCTGCCTACAGCTTGATCCCGTCGGTGTCGTGGCGCGCTCTCCCCTGCTGGTGCTGCGCGCGCGGATGAGGGGCGGCACACACGACGGCCACGCGCGCGCTCTCCACCAGACGACCTACGTCGAGCGTCGGCTCTTCGACTACTGGTGCCACGAGGCCAGCCTCTGCCATGTGGACGACCTGCCCCTGCACCGGTGGGCGATGCGCACCCATCTGGCTCGGCTCTCACCCGCCCGCACGCACCGCACCGAGTGGCTCGAGTCAAACGTCGAGTTCGCAGAGCACGTCGAGGCCGACCTGCGTGCGCGCGGCCCGGTCCGAGCGCGCGAGCTCGAGGACCGCTCGGCCGCAGCGTGGGAGTGGGGGCACTGGACCGACGAGGTGTCCTCACGTCAGACCATCGCGCGGCTGCTCGACCTCCTCTGGATGCAGGGCCGCATCGGGGTGGGGGACAGGCGCGGGACAGAGCGGCTGTGGCAGGACATGGAGCGCTGCGTTGCGGCCGGCGCGCTCGCCGCCGTCGACTCCGAGCCGCTCGGGCAGGAGACGGTGGTCCGCGCTGCGGTGCTGCGCGCGGTCGGCATGCTCGGCGTGGCGCGCGCCACCCACATCACCGCGCACTTCACCCGGCGCCGCTACCCGGGCCTGCAGGCGGCCCTCGCGCAGCTCGAGGCGTCCGGCCACCTGCAGCGGGTGGGAGTCGCCGGCCTGCGTGGCGAGTGGTGGGCACGCCCGGCCGACCTCGAGGCGGTCTCGGGTCTCGAGCCGGGCCGGCGGACCCTCGCGCTCTCGCCGTTCGACAACGTGCTGTGCGACCGTGGCCGCACCGCGGAGCTGTTCGGCTTTGACCACCGGCTCGAGATCTACGTGCCGCCGGCCAAGCGGCGCTGGGGCTACTACGTGCTCCCGGTGCTGCACGGCGAGCGCTTCGTGGCACGGGCAGACCTGCGCACGGAGCCAGGCGACGGTGGAAGCGTCCTGCGGATCCTCGAGACCCATCACGAGCCTGGTCGCCGTGCGCCCGGCGCCGTCACTCGCGCACTGGATGGGCTCGCTCGCTGGCGCGGCTCGAGTCCCGGCTGAGCGCCACCCGTTTCCTGCTGAGCGCAGGTGGGTACCGCCAGTACGTGGAGGCACAGTCGAAGGCCCCGCAGTTCGTCGCACTGCCGCCCGACCTCGCGCGCGAGCGAGGCACCGTCCTGCACCGGGCCCTCCGCGGTCTGCCGATCAAGCTGCTCGATCCCCTGGTCCAGGGGCTGCGGCGCCACTCGGACTCGCTGATGCCTGGCCATCTCGTGACCCACGACGGTGGCGGCTGCGCCGTCGGCCTGATGTTGCGTGAGATCGCTCAGAGCCCTGAGTGGCAGCGCGACGGCGAGCACGCTCCGCCGGCGCCCGCGCGGCGCGCCTTCTGGCGCGAGGCCTCGATCTATGACACGTGGCCGGAGATCGCGGCGGCCTACCCGCGCCTGCACCACCTCGAGATCATCTTCGACGTCACCTGCACCGAGCTGCGCCGCCGCGACGTGATCGACCCCTCCGCCGTTCCGCGGACCGTCGGTCTGTGGATGGCCGGGGAGACCCAGGCCGAGATCAACATGCGCCACGTCGAGGAGGCGGGCGTCGGCGACGGCTCGCCGCTGCCGCCACGCTCCGCCCCGCTTGACGAGGAGGTGTTCACTGCCACGGTCGACCGGCTGTGCGAGCTGCGCCCGTGGCTGTCGCGCCAGGCCGCGGTGGCCGCGGTCGAGGCGCTGATCGGTGCTCGCCGGCTCGAGCCCGACCCGCTGTTCATGCCGTCGGCATGGGAGCGCGAGGTCGAGCTTCAGCAGGAGCGACTCAGCGCAAGCCGATGAGGTCCACCACGAACACCAGGGTCTCGTCGGGACCGATGACGCCGCCCGCTCCGCGCTTGCCGTAGGCGAGGCTCGGCGGGATGGTTATGCGTCGGCGACCGCCGACGCGCATGCCGGCAACGCCCTGGTCCCACCCGGTGATCACCTGGCCCTTGCCGAGGCCGAACTTGAAGGTGTCGCCGCGATCCCACGAGGCGTCGAACTGGCTCCCGGTCTTCCACGAGACGCCCACGTAGTGGACCTCGACGACGTGGCCCGCGCTGGCCTCGTCGCCGTCGCCGACGGTGATGTCGTCGAGCTCGAGCTGGTAGGACGGCGGCTCGTCGGGGATCTCGACGCTTGGCTTCTCGTTCGTGGTCACGGCGGTGAGGCTACTTGTGCAGCTTCGAGTCGCCCTCGAAGTTCAGCCGCGCCCTGTCGTCCTTGGTCGAGGCGACCGTGACGCTGATGCCGAGCGTGCCGTCAGTGCCCTTGGCCGAGCAGCGGGTCTTGGCGCCCTTCTTGGCGTCGAGGTCCTTCGGGCAGGTGATCTTCGGGAACTTCTTCTGGCCGGCGTTCCGGGCGATCTTGTCGAACTGGGACTGGGCCTGCTTGGCCACCTCGTCCTTGGACACGGTCTGGGTGCCACAGGCAGCCAAGGCGAGCGAGGCGGCAAACGCGGCCACGCAGAGGAGGGAGCGGTTCATGCCGCGTACTCTCGCAAACGGCGGCCTCGTCCTGCCGCTCACTGCGCGGGCAGGCCGAATGCCGCCGAACCGAGCTCGGCGAGCGTGGGCGGGCAGGCGCCGGGCCGCTCACAGGTCTTGGCCGCGACGAGGCACGCAAATGCCACGGCGTCGCCCACGGGCCCCGCGTCCGCGAGCTCGTCGTGCGTGAGGCCGCGCCGGTGCCACCAGGCCAGGAAGGCGCCCCCGAAGGCGTCGCCAGCGCCGATGGTGTCGACCACCCGCACCGCGGGCGCGGTCACCTCGAGGTCGCCGCCGGCGAGCACGGCTGCCGCGCCCCTGGACCCATCGGTCATCAGCACCGCTTTTGGCCCGAGCTCGAGCAGGCCGCGCGCGGCAGCTGCGGGCGACGTGTCCGGGAACAGCCAGGTCAGGTCCTCGACGCTTGCCTTGACCACGTGGGTGTGCGTCAGCGTGGCCGCCAGGCTGGTGCGGTAGGCCTCGCGGTCGGGGATTGCGGCCGGGCGGCAGTTGAGGTCCACCATCACCAGCGCGCAGCCGGCCTCGCGCTCGACCACGGCGCGCAGCGCACCCGCCAGCGGCTGAAGCACCAGGCCGAGGGTGCCGATGTGCACCATCGCGACGTCGTCGGGCAGGGCGGCGACCGCAGCTGCGGGCTCGAGGCTGGGCGCCGCGGTGCCCGCGGTGTAGAAGCGGTAGGTGGCGGCGCCCTCGCCATCCACCTCGGCGACGGCGAGCGTGGTGGGAAGTCCCGTGCGCAGCGCGGGGTCGATGGCCACCCCGTCCTCGACCAGCCGGTCGGCAAGTCCGGAGCCGAAGGCGTCGGTCGAGAGCATGCCGAGGAAGCTGGTTGGGCAGTCCAGGCGGGCCGCCGTGCGTGCGGTGTTGAACGGGCCGCCTCCGCGATGGGCCGCGAGCGTTGCGTCATCGCCGGCG
>JBBPXW010000133.1:0-13364 GCA_038200525.1 Solirubrobacterales bacterium
CCGAGCAGGGGCGCGGCGATGGCCTGGGTGAGTGGCACTCCGAAGCGCGCCGGCCCCATGATCGACACCGTCTCGAGCATTGCCGCGATCGAGGCGCCGTAGCCCTGACGCGTGCCCATCCTCGACGCCACCCGTGCGAGGGCAGTGCCACCCGCCAGCGCGACCGCGAACCCGCCGGAGGGCACCGCGCGCGACGCGAGGAAGGAGACGGTGGCCACGTGAGCCGGGCCCGCTGACTCGGTTTGGGCAGCCACGGCGCGTCAGGGTAGTGCGCACCCCACCCGGGCCACGGCCGGCGAGGGCTAGCCTTTGGCGCAGATGCCCGACTCCGCAGAGCGCTTTCCCCTCTTTCCACTCGGCCTGGTGCTGCTGCCGGGCGAGGTGGTGCCGCTGCACATCTTCGAGGAGCGCTACCGCACCATGATCGGCGAGTGCCTCGAGCAGGAGACCCAGTTCGGGATCGTCTGGTCAGGCGACGACGGCCTCGCTGAGGTCGGATGCGCGGCGGAGGTCGCCCAGCTGATCGAGGAGCTCGACGACGGGCGCATGAACGTCCTCGTGAAGGGCACGCGGCCGTTCCGGCTCGAGCGGCGAATCGACGACATGCCCTATCCCGCGGGCGATGTCGAGTGGCTCGCCGGGGAGGTCGAGCTCGAGCTCGAGGTGGACGAGGACGCCGCAGCGAGCGCTCGCCGCGCCTACGCCGACCTCGTCGAAAAGGTCACCGAGCTGCGACCAAGCGACCAGGACCTCGCCGAGCTCGACGCCTACGGCATGGCAGCGACGATCGCCTTCGATGCCTCCGACAAGCAGGAGCTGCTCGAGCTGCGCAGCGAGGACGAGCGGCTCGCCCGGCTGGCGGACCTGTGCTCGAGCGCCCTCGAGCGGCTCTCCGAGAGCGGCCTCGCCGCGGCTCGCGCGAGCAGCAACGGCAAGGTGCACTACTAGAGGGTTGATTGCACGAGCACGCACGCGCGGATGACAGCCCAGACCGGCGCTGGTTCGCCACCCGCCGCCTCGCCGATGCAACCAGCATCGACTTCGGCCCCGCGCGGCGCCCAGCTTGGTCTGGACCGCCCCCGCACATACGGCCCCGTGCAATCAACCATCTAGAGGTGTGAAGACCACCGACGCCCGCGGCCTCAAGTGTCCGATGCCGCTGGTGATGGCAAAGACCGCCAGCGAGGAGCTCGCCCCGGGCGACGTGGTCGTCGTGCTCGCCACCGATCCCGAGGCCGCGATCGACCTGGCCGCTTGGGCAGCCGACCACGGTCACGCCCTCACCGAGGCAGACGCCGGCGGCTGGACCGAGTTCACGCTCACGCTCGGCGCGTGAGCGCTACTCCACGCTGATCGACACGCCGCCGCGACGCGGGTCGCCGCCCCCCGAGAGCCTGCCCCCGAGGTCGCGCACCACCGCCTGGACGCCGCCGAAGTAGAGGTTTCGCTCACGCCAGCGGCGCAGCCGCCAGCCGTGCTCCTCGAGGCTGCGCAGGGCGGCGGCATCGACGCCCGGCTCGGCGTCGATCAGCGAGCCCTCGACGTGCAGCCGCGGCGAGTCTACGGCGGCCTGGGCGTCGTGGCCGCCGTCGATGACGGCGGCGATCGTCTGAACGATGGCCGCGCGAATCCGGTTGGAGCCGGCCGAGCCGACGGCGATCTCGGGACGGCCGTCGCGCAGCACCACGGTCGGAGACATCATGCTCGGAACCCGTTCGCCAGGCTCGTGACCGTGAAAGCCGCCCGGGTTCAGGTCCTCTTCACCGAGCATGTTGTTCAGGTGCACCCCGGTGCCCGGCACAACCACTCCGGAGCAGGACCCGTTGGAGCAGGTGACGGTGGCGCACCAGCCCTCGGCGTCCATCACCGACACGTGGGTGGTGGATCCGAGACGTGAGCCGATGTCGCCTGCCACGGCGTCCAGCGTGGCGGGATCGAGGAAGCGCTCGACGTAGTCGGCGCTTGCGAGCCCCTCGACGAACTCCTGGTCGCGAGCGCGGTTGGTCGAGGCGATCACCTCGGCCAGGGCGCGGGTGTCTCCCGGCCGGTCGGTCCGGTGAAGCAGCTCGAGCGCGTCGGCGATGAGGATTCCGCCCGAGGACGGCGGCGCGTTGGTACGCACCTCGCGGCCCCGGAAGCGCGCGGTCACCGGCTCGCGATCGGTGACCGTATAGGCGTCGAGGTCCTCGCGCGTGATCAGCCCGCCGCGGTCGAGCACCCAGTCGCTCACCTCCATCGCCACGTCGCCGCGATAGAGGAAGTCGGGCCCCTCGCTGCCAAGCCGGTCGAGCAGGTCGGCGAGGTCGGGCATCGCCAGCCGCTCGCCCGCGCGGGCGGGGCGGCCGAGCGGCTCGTACAGGGCAGCCCCCTCGGGAGTGGATCGAAAGATCGGGCCGAGGATGTCGAGGAGGTACTCCTGCACCTGCGTGACCTCGACGCCTTCGCGCGCCGCGCGGGCGGCCGGCCCGGTCAGGTCGGCGAGGCTCACGGTGCCGAACCGCGCCAGCGCCTCCGCCAGCCCCGCCGGCGTGCCGTAGACGCCACACGACGACTCGCCGACGTTAAACGTCTGGACGGCGTCGTCGGCGAAGGCCACCCCGACGGGCACCAGCGGCGCCGGATCGGCGGCGACGAGACCGCGCCCGGGGGCGGCCACGAAGAAGTCGAGCAGGAACGTCTCGCCCTCCGGACTGGCCACGAGCATGAACCCGCCGGCCCCCGGCCCCGTGAGCGGTGACTCGGCCGCAAAGGACACCAGCACCGACGCCACGGCGGCATCGACGGCGTTGCCTCCGCTGCGCAACACGTCCGCGCCCGCCGCAGCGGTGAGCTGATGGCCGGCTGCGACGACGCCCTTCACGTGCGCGACGCTACTGACTACCGCGGCGAACCGGCGGTGCTGGAAGCGAGCTGTCCAAGGACGCAGGAGAGCGACGCTGATCGCGCCGCTAGCGGGGCATGAACTCGGGGACGTCGATATCGTCCAGGCCTGCTGCGACTCGCTCGCGTCGTCGAGGCGCCTGGATCGTGCGCGTGACCCGTGGCTCGTGGTCGGCGTCGCTCGCTGCTCCGCGCCCACCACTCTCGCGGCGCGGTGCGGGCGTATCGCCATACCCGGTGGCCACGACCGTGATCCACACCTCGTCGCCGAGCTTCTCGTCGACCATCGCGCCGAAGATGATGTTGGCATCCGGGTGGGCGGCCTTGGCGACCGCCTTCGCGGCGTCGTTGACCTCCCACAGGGAGAGGTCGTTGCCGCCCGTCATCGACAGCAGGATCGACTTGGCACCGTCCATCGAAGTCTCCAGCAGCGGCGACTCGACGGCCCGCGCCGCGGCATCGGCGGCCCGGTGCTCGCCCGTGCCCATGCCGATGCCCAGCAGGGCGTTGCCCGCCTGACTCATGATCGTGCGCACGTCGGCGAAGTCGAGGTTGATCAGCCCCGGCAGCGCGATCAGGTCGGAGATGCCCTGGACGCCCTGACGCAGGACGTCGTCGGCCACGCGGAAGGCGTCGACCATCGACGTCTTCTTGTCGAGCACCGACAGCAGCCGCGAGTTCGGGATGGTGATCAGCGTGTCGACCTCGCCGGCGAGCTCCTCGACCCCGCGCTCGGCCTGCTGGCCGCGGCGCACGCCCTCGAACGAGAACGGCTTGGTCACGATGCCAACGGTGAGCGCGCCGACCTCTCGCGAGATCCGTGCCACCACTGGGGCCGCACCGGTGCCGGTGCCTCCGCCCGCGCCGGCGGTGATGAAGATCATGTCGGCGCCCTTGAGCAGTGCTTTCAGCTCGTCGTACTGCTCGACTGCGGCCTTGCGGCCGAGGTCGGGCTCAGCACCCGCTCCCAGCCCGCGGGTGGACTCGCTGCCGATGTGCACGCGCGTCTCGGCGCTCGACTGCTCGAGGGACTGCATGTCGGTGTTGACGGCGATGAACTCGACGCCCTCGATCTGCGCCTCGATCATTCGGTCGACCGCGTTGACACCGGCACCGCCGACGCCGACCACGCGCAGCACCGGCTCACGATGCAGCGGCGAGGTGGGCTGATGGATCTGCTCCGGGTCCTCGTGGCGGGTCTCGAAGGGCCGCTCCATGATGTTGTCCGGGATGTCCGGTGAGAACACCGAGCGCAGCCGCTCCTCGGGAGTCGGCACGCCGTCGTAGCGGCTGGAGGGCCGTTCGATGGGCTCCCGCATGGGCCGCGAGGCCGGACGCTGGTGCTCGGCACGCGGCTCCCTGATCGGGGCCTGCTCGGTGCGGCCCTGCGGCGTCGAAGCCTCGGGGCGGCGGGCGGCCTCGCGTTGCACCGCGGGCGCACGTGTCTCGGCGCTGCGCTCGTCGCGCTCCTCGAGACCCTCGTCCTCAGTGCTGCGAAAGAGGGCCGCCAGTGGGCCCTCACGCATGCTCGCCCGCTTACCGCTTGCCATTTCCGAGAACCTCCTTCGCCAACTGGCGATACGCGTACGCGGCCTTGCCGTCAGGCTCGTACTTGAGAACGGACATGCCCTTCACCGGGGCCTCAGCGAAACGAACGGTCTTGGTGATCCGAGATGCGAAGACGCGGTCCCCGAAGTTCTCCTCGAGGATCTCGATGGCCTCCTTGGCGTGGACGGTGCGGCTGTCCACGAGGGTGGGCAGGATCCCCTCGATGTCCACGTCGGGATTCAGGTTCTCTCGGATCATCGAAAGCGTGTTCTGCAGCTGCACCAGCCCCCTCATGGACAGATACTCGCATTGCACGGGGACGATCACCTTGTCGGCCGCCGTCAGGGCGTTGATCGTGAGCAGCCCGAGCGACGGTGGCGTGTCGATGCAGATGAAGTCGTAGTCCTCCTTGATCGGGCGGATCGCCTTCTCGAGCGAGCGCTCGCGACCGATCTTGGTGGACATGGCGATCTCAGCCCCGGCGAGGTCGATCGATGCGCACGCGACATCCACCTCGCGCTTGCGGATGACCTCGCGGATCGACATGTCGTGCACGAGCACGTCGTACATCGACACCTCGAGCGAGTCGGGATCGATTCCCTGGCTCATCGTGAGGTTGCCCTGCGGATCGAGGTCGATGCACAGGGCCCGGTGCCCACTCTCGACGAAGGCGGCGGCCAGGTTGAGCGTGGTGGTGGTCTTCGCCACCCCGCCCTTCTGGTTGGTGAAGGCGATGACTCGGGCCTCTGACGTCACTGGTGCCTCCGGTCGATTGGATCGTGCGGTGCTCGCCGGATCAACGATCCGGCCGCGCTCCTCCGCTGCGGCATACGAGTGGGCTGAGATGGCATTACGCAGGCTCTATTCGCATACAGGGGTACAACTCCTGCCGGACGGCTGAATCCCGGCGGCCGCCTGCGCGCGTAGGGTCACCACATGGCCGGGGTGCTCGACAGGCGGTTGGTGTTCGTGACCGGCAAGGGCGGCGTGGGCAAGACCACGGTGGCCGCCGCCCTCGGCCTCGCAAGCGCCAACCGCGGCCGGCGCACCGTGATCGCCGAGGTGGCCGAGCAGGAGCGGGTGACCGGCATCTTCGGAAAGCCTGCGGCCGGCTATCACGAGACCGAGGTCGCCGAGCGCCTGTCCGCGTTCTCGCTCAATCCCGAGGACGCGAAGCAGGAGTGGCTGCGCGACCAGCTCAGGTCCGATCGCCTCGCCGGCATGCTCAACCAGAGCCGGATCTTCTCCTACCTCACAGCCGCTGCCCCGGGCCTCGACGAGCTGGTCACCCTCGGCAAGGTCTGGGAGATGGCCCAGATGGAGCGGCGCAAGAAAAGCGACCGGCCCTACGACACATGCGTGGTCGATGCTCCCGCCACCGGCCACGGCGTGGCGATGCTGCGCTCGCCGCGCACCTACGCGGAGATCGCGCGGGTCGGGCCCGTGGCAAAGCACGCCGGCTACTTCGACCAGTTCATCCGCGACGGCCGCTCGACGGCGGTCGTGGCCGTGGCGCTGGCCGAGGAGATGCCGGTGAATGAGACCGTCGACCTGCAGGAGCGCCTCGATCGCGAGGTGGGCGTGAAGCTGGCGGCCGTGCTCGTCAACGCCGTGCTGCCCGAGCGCTACTCAAACGAGGAGGCCGAGCAGCTGGAGGGAGTCGATTCCCGATCACCGGCCACGGGTGGCAAGGGCGGCCCGGCCACCCGTGAGGCCGTGGCCACCGCGCTGGCCGCCCATCGCCGTGCGCGCGAACAGCGCTCCCAGGTCGCACGCCTGCGCCGCTCCCTGGATGCCCCGGTGCTCACGCTGCCGTTCCTGCTCTCGCCCGAGGTGGGCCTCGACGGGCTGGAGACGCTGGCGGCCGAGCTGGAGCGCAAGCTGTGAGCGGCGGGGCCAGGCAGCCGGCTCGGCCGGCTGCGCAGGGGGGATCTCCAGGGGTTGCCGACCTGATCGGCCGCAAGCAGGTGGTCATCTGCGCGGGGTCCGGCGGCGTTGGCAAGACCACCACGTCGGCTGCAATCGCAACCGGCATGGCCGATCGCGGCCTGAAGGCCGCGGTGCTCACGATCGACCCGGCCCGCAGGCTGGCCAACTCGCTCGGCCTGACCGAGCTCGGCAACGAGGAGGCGCGTGTGGAGCTCGATTCCTCCTCGGGGGAGCTGTGGGCGATGATGCTCGACGCCAAGCGCACCTTCGACGACCTCGTCGACACCTACGCACCCGACGAGCAGACCCGGAACGCGGTGCTTGCAAACCCGATCTACAAGCAGCTCAGCAACGCCGTGGCCGGATCGCAGGAGTACATGGCGATGGAGAAGCTGCACGAGCTGCACCAGGAGGGCCGCTACGACCTGCTGGTGCTCGACACGCCGCCGAGCCGCAACGCGCTCGACTTCCTCGAGGCGCCGCGCCGGCTGTCGCGCTTCATCGACTCGCGCTCGCTCAGGTTCTTCCAGTCCACGAGCAAGGTCGGCTTCGGGCTCGTGGGCCGCGGCACCGGCATGTTGTTCAGCGTGATGCAGCGCGCGACGGGGGTCGACCTGCTGCGCGACCTCTCGGAGTTCTTCAACGCCTTCGGCAGCATGACCGACGGCTTCGCCGACCGCGCCCGGCGGGTAGAGGCGCTGCTCGGAGACAGCCGCACCACGTTCCTGCTCGTAACCTCGCCGCGCGAGGCCTCGATCCAGGAGGCGGAGTGGTTCGCCAAGCGGCTGCGCGAGGAGGACCTGCCGTTCGGTGGGGTGATCGTCAACCGTGTGCGCAGCTCGATCGCCACGCGGCCGTCGCCCCAGCTGGACTCGGAGCTCACAGGCCTGCTCGGCGACAAGCTCGGCGCAAAGGTCGCGCGCACGCTCGGCGAGCAGGTTGCTCTGGCCGAGGTGGACGCGCACAACATGTCCGACTTAAAGCGCCGCCTCGGCCGAAAGCCCACCATCGCCGTGCCCGAGATGCCGGGCGACGTGCACGACATCGAGGGGCTGCGGGCGCTGAACAAGCATCTGTTCTGACGCGAGCGCCAGGGGACGGATGGCGCTCAGACCGGCGCCGACCAGCACTCCGGATCGTCGAGGCCGAGCTGTCCCTCGTCGTCCGCGACTTCGGGCGAAGCGTCCGCTCGCTCGAACCTCGCCGTCCTCACCGTGTCCTCGACCGGTCGGGCAGCCGCCGTCACCGGCCCTCGCTTGAGCGATGCGGCGTGGATCTCGAACGGCTCCGGCTGGTCGAGCAGCAGCTCGTCGGCCACCCGGCGCAGATCTGAGGCCAGGTAGCCGCAGAGCACGTCGCGCAGCAGCGCGCGGAGGTGCCGCTCGGTCTCGCCGACCAGCGTGTGCGGCGACTCGGTGCCCGCCTGGCCCATCGAAGCGTCGCCGGCACCGTCGTCGATCACGAGCTGCTCGAGCGCCTGCGCAAGCTCGATGCGTCGCTGCACCTGGCGGCGCTCATGCTCCTCGGCGCACAGCACGGCAACCCGGAGCGCAAGGCTCGACCCACCCTCGTCGATCAGCGCGCGCAGCGCCATCAGGTAGTCCGACAGCGCCTCGAGCTCGAGCCTGCGGCCACAGCCCATCTGGAAGCGAGCGAGAGCCCAGGCCACGGGCCCGCCCGTCGGCACCTGCGAGACCGCCGGTAGGAACTCGCCGAGCTCGGCCTCCTCGCCCTCGACCAGGATCCAGGGCACGCCGCGGGCGTCGCCGGTCGACTCGAGCTCGAACGGCTGCCAGCGGCCGTCGCCCGTACGCCGCCACGCCACCGCGGCAAGCGCGATGCCGCCGGGCTTGAACAGCCGCATGCCGAACAGCAGCCGGCGAAACTCCGAACGGGCGTCGGCGAGTGGCATGGGATCGTCGGGCGCGACGTCGCGATCGAGCACCAGCAGGGCGTTGGGGCTTCCCGGCCCGTGCCCGGCCGCCTGTGCCCCCCGTTCGGCTACCGGGTCGGCGGGGTCCCCCCACACCGCCTCGTCGGGAGCATCAGTCTGGTCGCCGCGGATCAGGCAGAGCCCGTCGCCGAGCTCGACCCGGGCACCATGCATCTCGAGGCCGTGCACCGGAACGAGCACGGTGGCCGACTGGCTGCGCTCGTACAGCGTGCCTTCGACCTCCGCGTAGACGCGCTCGAAGCGCTCCTCGGGGAAGGCGAAGTCCGACATGTCCTCGTAGAGGCGCTCGAGCATCGCCTGGAGGGCGGGCTCGGCCTCCGCGCCACGCAGGCCGCTCAACCGGAGGTAGGCGGCAGCACCATGGTCGAGTGCGGCGCACGCTTCAGCGGCGGAGGGCAGGAAGCGCAGTGCGATCCAGCGGTCGGCGATGAAGCGCCCGGCGAGTGGCCGGTAGTGATAGAGGGGTGGGCCTCCCCGCGAGCTCTGGTCCTCGAGGTCGAAGTCGATCTCGGCGCCCGTCGCAAGCTCGTCGGAGAGCATGGCCGCCGCCTCGAGCGCAAAGGCCCGGAGGGCGTCGTGGAGGCCGCGGTTGCGCATAGCCGCCGATTCGCCGCTGCTTGGCGCGATCCTGCTGCGGCGGTCTGCCAGCATGGCCTTGTGCAGAAGCTCACAGAACGGCAGGACATGACACCGCGTCTGCAGGCCGCCTACGCGAGCTGCCGCCGCGCGCACCGCCGCCACGACCCGACGTACTACTACGCCACCCGCCGGCTCCCCGCGGAGGTGCGCCCGGCGGTGCACGCCCTCTACGCCTTCGTACGCTCCGCCGACGAGCTCGTGGACGGGCCCCGACGCGCCGCCGACCCCGAGCAGCGCCGCGCCCAGCTGGACAGTCTCGAGCGGTCGCTGCACGACGGGCTCGCCGGAGCGAGCTCACGCGATCCCACGGTGGTCGCGCTCACCCACGCCGGGCGCGTGCACGACCTGCCGCTCGGCGAGCTGCGCCCGTACATGCGCTCGATGCGCACTGACTGCGGGCCGGTGCGGATCGACTCGTGGAACGAGCTGATCGCCTACATGGACGGAAGCGCGGCTGCGGTTGGACGGATCATGGCCCCGCTCCTGGGAGCGCCTGGTGACGCCGGCCTGAGCTTCGCGCGGCTGGGACAGGCCTTCCAGCTGACCAACTTCATCCGCGACGTGCGCGAGGACTTCGGACTCGACCGCATCTATCTGCCCGGTGACGACCTCCGCCGCTTCGGCGTTGCCGAGCACGAGATCGGGGCCGGCGGCCGGCCGAGCGACGGATTTCGGTCGATGCTCGCCCTGCAGGTCGACCGTGCGCGGGAGCTGTTTCGCCAGGGAGCCCCGGCGCTGGGCGCGGTCGAGCCGCGGGTGCGCCCCGGCATGCGCATGGCCCGTGGCGTGTACGTGCGCGTGCTCGACCGCGTGGAGCGCCTCGACTACGACGTCCTCACGCGCAGCGCCGGGCTGCGTCCGTGGGAGACGGCCGGGGCCGCCATGGGCTCCCTGCGAGCGCGCTGATGCCGGTCCGCGCCACCCTGCGCGGAGCACAGCGCACGCCGATCGAGCGCCGCGACGCCGACGTGCTGATCTGCGGGGCGAGCTTCGCCGGGCTCGCCGTGGCCCGCGAGCTTGCGGGGTCGGGAGCCGATGTGCTCGTGGTGGACCGCTACGAGGTCGGCGAGCGTCAGACCTCGGCCTGCGCCGCCCCAACACCATGGCTGGAGGCAATGGGCGTGCAGGGCTCGATCCGCCAGAAGATCCCGCACATGTCGTTTCACACGCCCCACGGCACGGCGCGCTACCAGCTGCCGTGGAGCTGGTCGGCCTTCGACTACCGCGAGCTGTGCGGCCTGCTGTTCGCCCAGTGCGACGCGCGCTTCGAGATCGCAAAAGTGGAGGGGCGCGGCGCGTCCGGGGCAGTGCTCACCGACCGCGGCGAGCTGAGGGCGCCGCTGGTGGTCGACGCGCTGGGGTGGCGCCGGGTGCTCTCCTCGGCCGGCTACCAGCCGCCGGAGGCCCCGCTCTCCCGCGGGCTGGAGGTGCACCCGGACGGCGGCGGCACCGACCTCGACATCTGGATCGACCGGTCACTCGTGCGCCGCGGTTACTGCTGGAGCGTGCCCGCCGACGGCGAGCAGCGCGTCGGCTCCGGCTCCTACGATCCGCGCCAGCACGTCAAGGAGCCGACGGTCGCGATGGCCGACCGGCTGGGAGTCGACGCCGTGCGCTATCAGGGCAACTGGTTTCCCCACCGGCTGCGCGAGTCCACCGAGGACGGGGTCTTCTTCGTCGGCGACTCGGCCGGGCACTGCTTCCCGCTCTCCGGCGAGGGCATCCGCACCGCGTTCTATTTCGGCGTGGCTTGCGGACGGGAGCTGCGTGAGGTGGTCGCGGGCGACGCGGCCCACGAAGAGGCGCTCGCGCGCTACCGGGCGTTCAGCTCAGGGCACGCGCCGGCGTTCTCGCGCGCGCTGGCGCTGCAGCGCCTGATCCCGGCGCTGCCGCCCCGACTGCTCACGCTGGCATTCAAGGTGATCGGGATGCAACGAATCGTGGACCGGGCCTTTGGCTGGTACCTGGACCAGGCCCACCCGGACTTCGCACAGGGCGAGGTCAGCGCGACAGGACGGGCTCACAACGGTCAGACAGCCACTCGCGACCGTAGGACCGCATCCCTTCGATGAGGGGCACGAGCGCCTCGCCCTTCTCGGTGAGCGAGTACTCGACGCGGGGCGGCACCTCCGAGTAGGTCTCGCGCGCCACGACGCCCTCCTCCTCCAGCGCGCGCAGACGCAACGAGAGCGTCCGCGGCGAGATGCCCGCAAGCGAGCGTTCGAGCTCCGAGAAGCGGGTTGCGCCCTCCGCGAGATCACGGATCACGAGCATGGTCCACTTGCTGCAGATGATGTCTGCCGTCGCGCAGACCGGACAGATGTCCTCGGCAGTGACGTGAACGCTCGATGTGGCCATCAAAGCCCAGTCTAGCGCGTTACTTCATGAACTGAAGTGGCTCGCGCGACGCCGCGGCACCCGGCCGCGGGCCGCGTGAGCCGACCGCTCAGCCGCCGAGCTGGCCCAGCAGGCCGCCGCCGCCTCCGCCGCTCGTGGGAGCCCCGATGCGGCCTTCGCTCGGCTGCACAAGCACCCATCCGGCGCCCTGGAAGGCCATCTGCACCGACTCGCCGGAGCCGCGGCCGATCAGGTTCTTGACGTTCATGTCGGTCTTGATCGAGGTGCTCACGCCGCTCGACCAGGTGATGGCCGCCTGGGGGTCGGCGAACGTCGGGGCGTCGCCGGTGTTCAGCAGCACGGGCGGTCCGTCGGAGATGATCGCCACCCAGCCGGTGCCCTGCAGCGCCATGTTGAACAGGCCGCCGGCCATCATGCCGGATGCCCCTTGGACCTTCTTGATGTCCCAGTCGATGCCGGCGTCGAAGGCGAGCACGTTTGCGCCGTTGCAGGTGACCGCATCGTTCTCGAGCTTGAGCAGGTGCACGTCCTGCGCCGTGTCTGCCAGGAAGACCTCGCCCGTGCCGGTCATCTTCATGAGCGAGGTGCCCTCGCCGCTGACCGCCTTCTTGAGCATGCGACCCATGCCGCCGGAGCCGGCGTGCTCGAACTTCACGTCGCCCTGATAGGCGACCATCGAGCCGAGCTTGGCCTGGATGGTCACCGCCTCGAGGCGCACCTTCAGCAGCTTCGAGTTCTGCAGCGCGAAGGCCTCCTGCGTCTGCGTCTCCTGGAACTCACCGAGGGTGCTCTGCACCGGATCTCCTCTGTCTCGATTTCAGCGACGGCCCCACTCTCTGCGTTGGGCCGCCTTTCGTCAAGGCGAATCCGGGGATGCCGCGGACAAGCGTCTAGTAGGGAACGCGGGCGGGCTCCGGGGGCGCGACCGGGTCGGCGAACACCTGGTCGACAGACGTCGAGCGCTGGCCGTCGGAGGCCACCATGAGCTTGAAGTCGTGCGGCGAGCTGGCCGCCGTCATTGCGTCCTCCATCGAGACGAGGCCCTCCTGCACGTGGCCAAGCAGGGCCTGGTCGAAGGTCTGCATCCCGTAGTAGCCGCCCTCGGCGATGACCTCGTTGAGCTTGCCGGTCTCGTCCGGGTTCATGATCATGTCCTTGACCCGCCCGGTCATTCTCAGCACCTCACAGGTAGCCACGCGGCCGTTGCCGTCGAGGGTCGGGACGAGCCGCTGGGAGATCACGCCCTTGAGCGTGCCGGCCAGCATCGACCGCGCCTGCTTCTGCTCCTGGGAGGGGAAGAAGTCGATGATGCGGTTGACCGTCTCGGCAGCGTCCACGGTGTGGACCGTGGACATCACGAGGTGGCCGGTCTCTGCGGCCGACAGCGCTGTGCGCACTGTCTCCTCATCGCGCATCTCGCCGATCAGGATCACGTCGGGGTCTTGACGGAGCACCCGCCGGAGTGCTCGCTGGAAGGACTTCGTGTCCTCACCGACCTCGCGTTGGTTGATGATCGAGAGCTTGTCCCTGTGAAGGAACTCGACCGGGTCCTCGATGGTCACGATGTGCTTGGCGGCACTGGTGTTGATGCGGTCGATCATGGCCGCGAGGGTGGTGGACTTGCCCGAGCCGGTGGTGCCGGTGAGCAGGACGATGCCCCGCTCCTCGTCGGCCAGGTCGCTGACCACCTGGGGCAGCAGCAGCTCCGCGGCGCTGCGGATCTCGAACGGGATCGCGCGACACACAAGTGATACGGAGCCGCGCTGGCGAAACGCGTTCACGCGGAACCGCGCGAGCCCCGGCACGCCATAGGAGAAGTCGACCTCGTTGTCGGACTCGAACTCCTCGATCTTCTTCTCGTTGGTGAGCATCTGGCGAAATATCCGCTCGGTGTCCTCGGGCCGCAGCGGCTCGGCCCCCTCCATGTGCAGCAGCTCTCCCTGGGTGCGGATGATCGGCGGCGCGGGCACCTTGAGATGAAGATCGGAGCCGCGCGTCTCGACCACGCGGCGGAGGGCATCGTCGATGTCGAACACCCCCACCTAGTCGGCGGGGC
>JBBPXW010000134.1:0-12580 GCA_038200525.1 Solirubrobacterales bacterium
AGCTCACCGAGGCCGAGACGCAGAAGCTCATGCGCATGGAGGACGAGCTGCACACGCGCGTGATCGGCCAGCACCAGGCGATCGAGGTCGTCTCGAAGGCGATCCGGCGCTCGCGTGCCGGGCTCAAGGATCCCAAGCGACCGACCGGCTCGTTCATCTTCCTGGGCCCGTCGGGCGTGGGCAAGACCGAGCTGGGCCGCACGCTCGCCGAGTTCCTGTTCGGCGACGAGGACGCGATGCTGCGCATCGACATGTCCGAGTACATGGAGAAGCACTCCGTGTCGCGGCTGGTGGGCTCGCCCCCCGGCTACGTCGGGTACGACGAGGGCGGACAGCTCACCGAGGCCGTGCGGCGCAAGCCCTACAGCGTGCTGTTGCTCGACGAGATCGAGAAGGCGCACCCCGACGTGTTCAACATCCTGCTCCAGATCCTGGAGGACGGCCGCCTGACCGACTCACAGGGTCGCACCGTCGACTTCCGCAACGCGATCATCATCATGACCTCGAACGTCGGGGCTTCTGAGATCGCGAAGAACACGGGGATCGGCTTCACGGTGTCCGACGCCGAGGGCGGCGTGACCTACGACGACATGAAGGCCCGGATCATGAGCGACCTGAAGAAGGTCTTTCGGCCCGAGTTCCTGAACCGGATCGACGAGGTCATCGTCTTCCACAAGCTGACCAAGCCCGAGATCCGCGAGATCGTCGAGCTGCTGCTCAAGCGCGTCAGGGAGTCGCTGGCCGAGAAGGAGCTGTCGCTCAACCTGTCCGACGATGCCGCCGACGTGCTGGTGGACAAGGGCTGGGATCCCTCGATGGGGGCCAGGCCGCTGCGCCGAGCCATCCAGCGCTACATCGAGGATCCGCTCGCCGACGAGGTGCTTGCGCAGAACCTCGCGCCGGGGTCGACGATAGAGGTCGACAAGGCCCCCGAAGGCGAAGAGGAGCGCGCCGTGTCGATCAACATCATCAAGCCCGCGCGCAAGCGAGAGACGGTCGGCGTCGGCGCTGACGGCGGACCGGCCGACGCGGGTGAGCTGCCGGAGGGGGTCGACGACGACGGTCCCGAGGACTCGGCGCTGTCGGACGAGCCGGCCGTGCTGCCTGATGTGCCGGATGCTCCGCCCGAGCCTCCGCCCGGCGACGAGAACTAAAGCCTTCAGATGGCAGACGTCGAGATCAAGGTCCGTGAGAACGGGCCTTACAAGGTGACCGGGCCGATCACGCTGATCGATGCCGATGGCAGCGAGTTCGACGTGGGCGAGCCAGGCGCCCCCATCGCGCTTTGTCGCTGTGGCGCCTCGACCACGAAGCCATTCTGCGACGGCACGCACTCGAAGGTCGGCTTCGACGCAGCCGAGCGCGCCGTCGCGGCCGAGTCAGAGTAAGCCGCGCCGAGTCCGAGTAAGCCGCCGACCGGCGGCAGTCAGCTGTCCTTCTCGAACGGCCGGAAGACGATCCGCTTGACTTCGGAGAGTGCCGAGCCCCCGAGCCTCAGGAAGGTGTTGAAGCCCTCGGCTCCGAGCTGCCCGGTGTCGAGCGACTTGCGCAGCTGGTTCAGCGGCTCGTGGTCGTCCTCTGCGATCTCGTCGCGCGGCGCCTCGACGAGGATCAGATGGCATGGCCGCTTGTTGGCGTTCGCCATCCGGACGTAGCGCTCACGCTCCTCGGCCGTCACGCCGTCGGCCACGAGCGCGACCGAGTGCCCATTCCCGAGCCGCTTGGCCACCGTGGCGTCGAGCAGCTGGTTCGCACGCTCGTCGTCGTCCATGCCCTTGGTCGCAAGCAGATCGCGCACCTTGCGCAGCGACAGCAGCGCGGAGGTCTCTTCCACCACGCTGCGAGCCAGCTTCTCACGCTCCTCGGCCGAGCCGGAGACGATGATGAGCAGGCTCCCGGGTGAGTAGCGCAGCAGAGCGGCCGGGGCGAGTGCCTTGCCGCGGACGGCCACATCTGCGGGGCGTGGGGGCGCGCCATCGCGACGCGGACCGTCGGAGGACCATCCGCCCCGCTCGTCCTGATCGATCTTCACGCTGCGGCTTGTTGAGGGCTCAGGCATGTCCCCATGCTGAACTACTGGCCGCTGCTTCGGTCTACGCCCACCCCGATCGGCGTGTTCGCGCGTCTCACGCAGTGGCCGCGGCGAGCGGGAACTGCACCCCGGTCAGCTCCTCGGACAGTGTCCACAGCGTACGGGCGGTCTCGGCGTCGCTGGCACGGGCGTTGCGCCCGACGAGCGTGGGGTGGCCCCGTTGCTCCTGGAAGCCGTCCGGGCCCACGTAGCTTGCTCCAGGGAGCTCCTGGGTGGCTGCGTACAGCGACGGGAGGGCGCCCATCGCGTCGCTCTGGGCCAGCACCTTGTTGCCAACGGCCATCAACGCGTTCTGGACAGCGTTCTCGGTCCGGTTCTGCAGGTTGGTCGCCGCGTAGCCGGGATGGGCGGCGTAGGCGTGGACCGGCGAGCCGGCTGCCTGCAGCCTGCTCTCGAGCTCGAGCGTGAACAGCAGGTTGGCGAGCTTTGACTGCCCGTAGGCGGGCCAGGGCGAGTAGTCGTCGCCGCGCTTGAAGTTCAGGTCGTCCAGACGGATCTTGCCCATGCGATGGGCGCCTGAGGAGACCGTGACCACGCGGTCGGCGATCCGCTCGAGCAGCAGGTTCGTGAGGGCGAAGTGGCCGAGGTGGTTGGTGCCGATCTGGGTCTCGAAGCCGTCCTTTGTGGTGGACTGCGGGACTGCCATCAGGCCGGCGTTGTTGATCAGCACGTCGACGTCGGAGTCGACCCCGTCGGCGAACGCCCGGATCGACGAGAGGTCGGAGAGATCGAGCTTGCGCACCTCGGTCTGCCCCCCGATCGAAGCGGCTGCGCGATCGCCCTTCGCGGTGTCGCGCACGGCGAGGACCACGTGGCCGCCGGCGCGCGCGAGCTCGCGGGCGGTGATCAGGCCGAGCCCGCTGTTGGCCCCGGTCACCACATAGGTCCGGCCGTCGAGGTTCGGCAGATCGGTGGCGGTCCACTTATAAGAGCTCATACGGGCGACTCTAGATGCGTCGGGATCAGGCGACGTCTATGAGCACTTTGCCGACCGCTCCCGCCTCGACCGCGTCGTGGGCCGCGGCGGTGTCCCCGAGCGCGAAGCGGTGCAGCGGCAGCGTGGTCAGGGCGCCCGCGCCGAGGGCATCGGTCACGCCGGCCACCGCCTCAGCCACGGCAGCGGCGGGGATTCCGTAGACGAGCACGAAGCGCAGGACGATGTTGGGCACCATCAGGTCGCGGATCGCGATCGTGGCGTCGCCGCTCTCGCCCGCGTAGCTGGCGATCGTGGCGTGGGGTGCCGCGGCGGCCAGGTCGAGCTCGATGTTGTGGGCGAGGTCGAGCTCCACCACCCTGTCGATGCCTTCGGGCGCGGCTTCGCGGAGGCTGTCCGCGGCGTCGTCTGCGTGGTAGTTCACGGTCTCGTGCGCTCCGGCCGCGCGTGCCAGCTCAGCCTTCTCCTCGGTCGACACCGTCGCGACCACACGCGCGCCGGCGAAGCGGGCCAGCTCGATGGCCGCGTGGCCCACGGCCCCGGCGCCGCCCGCCACGAGCACGGTGCGACCCTCGATCGGGCCGTCGGCGTGCAGGCAGCGGTGGGCGGTCATGGCAGGGATGCCGAGCGACGCTCCCAGGTCGTCGGCGGCGCCCCCCGGCAGCTCCACGGCTTGTTCTGAGGGCACGACCGTGTACTGCGCCGCGGTGCCCCACGGCCGCTGCCAGGCCGCGAAGAAGATCCACACGCGCTCGCCGATACGCGCGCCGTCCACGCCCTCGCCGACTGCCTCCACCATGCCGGCGCCGTCCTGGTTGGGCACCTGGAAGGGCGCACCCTCAGCGACGCCGCCGGTGCCCCCCGAGCGCGACTTCCAATCCGTCGGGTTCACGCCGCTCACGGTCACCCGGACGAGCACCTCGCCCGGTCCCGGATCCGGCCTGGAGAGCTCGCCGACACGCAACACGTCGCTGGCGCCGGTGGTTTCGTAGAAGGCCGCGAGCATGGAGTCGAATCGACTGTACCCGGGCCCCCCGGTGCCCTACCCAGTCGCGAACGCCACGGGAACCGTTGACGTGTCGAGTGCGCCGGCGCTGCGCAGGAACCGGGCAAAGCGCGCCGGCTGCAGCCCGGGCTGCAGCGCCAACGTGGGCGGCTGGTGCTCGGCGATCCACGCCGAGGCGATCCGGACCTCGTCGACCTCGTCTCCGGGCACGGACAGACGCTGGCTCGGGGCGCTCGTGAGGGCCGCGGCGCTGCGGCGTGCGAGCTCCTCGGGCTCGGGCAGCGGGCCCCAGTCGGCCACCCTGCCGTGCACGATCCAGAGTGCGTCGAAGCGGGCCTTGGTCGGATGACGCGCAACCACCAGGCGCGGGTCGGCATGCACGGCGCGGAGCATGCCGTCGAGGCGCGCGAGCAGGGACTCGAGCCGCTCGCGCCTGCGCAGCAGGGCGGCCGCGCGCTCGTAGCGGCGGTCTCGCGAGGCTGTGGCCAAGCGCCCGTCGATCTCGCCGAGCAGCATGTCGGCCGCGCCGTTGCGCGAGTCGAACAGCGCGAGGATCTTCTCGATCTGGCCGCGGTAGGCGTTGGGGTCCAGGTCGCCGAGGCACGGGGAGCAGCACCGGCCCATCTGCCCGTAGATGGATGGAGACTCGCGCCGCTGCATCCGCCGGCCGCAATGACGGATTCGATACAGCGAGGTCAGGTGGTCGGCGAGCTCGCCGGCGAGCTTGCGCCCGCGGATCGGGCCGATGCTCACCGCGTGTCCCGACGCCGGCTCTGCCGCCACCTCGAGCACCGGGTAGGGGATGTCGAGCTTGATCCGCACGTAGGCCCAGCGATCGGTGCGCTTGAGCGCCTTGTTGCCGGGCGGGCGCCACTGCTTGATCAGCCGGTTCTCGAGCACCAGGGCACCCAGCTCGGAGTTGGTCGGGCGGTAGTCGGCCACCTCGGCGCGCTCGGTCCATCCGGCGGGCGCGCAGAAGTGCGCCCGCGCCCGCGTGCGCAGGGAGACCGACTTGCCGACGTACAGCGGCCGCCCGCGCTCGTCGCGGAACACGTAGACCCCGGGGTCTTGGGGCAGGTGCGTGAGATCCGGGCGATCGGCCGGGGCGCGGCGGGCCACCTTCCGCTCGGGCTTGCCCGGGCGCGCGCGTTGGGACCGCAGCGCTGCCACCGCATCGGCGAGCGTCGGGGCCGCCGCGCACAGGCGCGGCAGCAGCGCACAGAGGATCTGCGCGCAGGTGACCGCATCGGGCAGGGCGCGGTGCGCCGCCTCGACCTCGATCCCCAGGGCGTCCGCCAGCAGGGCGAGCTTGCGCTCGCGGATCAACGGTGCGAACTTGCGCGCCAGCGCCACGGTGCAGACCACCGGCGGCGACGGCCATCGGAGCCCCGACCGCTCGAACGCCTGCTCGAGCACGCGCCGGTCGAACGCCGCGTTGTGAGCCACCAGCACACGGCCCTTCATCAGCTCTGCCAGCTCGGGAAGCGTCTCGGCAGGGGGCGGCGCGGTGTCCACCATCTGCTGGGTGATGCCGGTGAACCGCTCGATGCCGCGCGAGAGCGGCTGCTGCACCGCCACCAGCGACTCCCACCTGTCGTGCAGCTCGCCTCCGCCGACGAGCACGGCGCCGACCTCCGTCATCTCGCAGAGGTCACCCCCACGACCGTTGGTCTCGGTGTCCACCACCAGATACTCGGCGGCGGCCGTCGGTTGGTGCAAGAGCTCCACGACCACGATTCGATCGCGACCGTCGGATGGGCTGGGCGCCGTCTTGCGGGAGGCCGGAACAGAACGCAATCCATGAGACGGCACCTCAGGGGGCGAAAACGTCCACCCCCGGACCTAGCCTCAGCATCATGGCTCGTTCCGCCACCCACTTCGTCTGCTCTGCCTGCGGCCATGAGTCCGCCAAGTGGCACGGCCGCTGCCCGGGCTGCGAGGAGTGGAGCACGCTCGTCGAGGAGACCAGACGGGCCGATCCACCGCCGGCCGGCCGCCGCGGCCCCGGGGGCGTGCCAAGTGCGGGGACTCCGGCAAAGCCGATGCCGCTGCGCAGCGTGCAGGCCCCGAAGATCCCGCGCTACAGCACGGGCATCGGCGAGCTCGACCGCGTGCTCGGCGGCGGGATCGTGCCCGGCTCGCTCGTGCTGTTGGGCGGCTCGCCGGGAATCGGCAAGTCGACGATCACCACCAGCGCCCTCGGGAACCTGGCGTCGGCCGGGCGCAAGGTGCTCTACGTGTCGGGCGAGGAGTCGGCCGCCCAGGTCAGGCTGCGTGCCGAGCGGCTCGGCAGCGGCGCTCTGGACATCCCGATCATCGCCGAGACGGATCTCGACACCGTGATCGCAACCGTCGAGGCAGAGCAGCCCGATGTCGTCGTGGTGGACTCGGTCCAGGTGCTGCACGCGTCGCAGCTCACGGGTGCCCCCGGCTCGGTCGGCCAGGTGCGCGAGGTCGCGGGGCGGCTGATGCGCTGCGCAAAGGAGCGGGGCGTGGCCGTGATCCTCGTGGGCCACGTGACCAAGGAGGGTGCTCTTGCCGGTCCGCGCGTGCTCGAGCATCTGGTGGACTGCGTGCTCAGCTTCGAGGGCGAGCGCGAGCGCACCTATCGCACGCTGCGCGCGCTCAAGAACCGCTTCGGCTCGACTAACGAGGCGGGTGTGTTCGAGATGCGCGACGAAGGGCTCGTGGAGGTCGAGGACGCATCGGCGCGGTTCGTGGCCGAGGCCACCCGGGCGCCGGGATCGGTGGTGCTCTGCGCCATGGAGGGCTCGCGTCCGCTGCTCGTCGAGGTCCAGGCGCTGGTGGCTCCGACCGAGCTGGTGCCGCCGCGAAGGATGGCCAACGGCGTGGACCGAAACCGCCTTGCGCTCGTGCTTGCCGTGCTCACCCGCCACGCCGGGATCGGACTCGGGTCGGCTGACGTGTTCGTGTCGGTCGCCGGAGGTGTGCGCATCGACGAGCCGGGCGCGGACCTGGCGGTCGCGCTCGCCGTGGCATCGGCCGCCCGCGGTGTCGTGCTCGGAACCGGGCGCGCCCCGCTCGCGGCTTTCGGGGAGCTCGGCCTCACCGGCGAGCTGCGCCACGCCGCGCACCCCGACCGACGGATGGCGGAGGCGAGGAAGTTCGGGCTGGACACGGTGCTCTGCCCGGGCAATGGTCTGCCGGACGTGCGTACGGCGATGAAGCGCGGGCTGGGCGGCGGGGCGGACGCGGCCCGGGCCGCCTAGCGGCACTCGATGTCCCGGGTGATCGCTGGGTCGAAGTCGCTGACGAACGGCAGTGTGGTTGCGGCCACCCTTGTGAGCTGCCCTTCGAGGAGCGCCCCGATCCGCATGCGGGGGCGGCGAGAAGAGCAAGCCCGAGGAGCCCGATCGAGTGCAGTCGCACACGCCCGATCACAGCGAAAACGGCACCACGCGCCGGTTTCCCACTCTAGAGCCAAAAGCAGGACAGAAAAGGCGTCGGTGCCGTACAATGGGTGCGGATGGCCTACGCCGGTGATGATGTAACGGAGCTCGAGTCACGCCAGGAGCCCCGGCTGGTACGGGCCCTCGAGATGATCGCTCCGGGCACCGCGGTCCGCGAGGGGGTCGATGCCATCGTCCAGGGCCGGACGGGTGCCCTGATCTGCATCGGCGACCACGAGGAGCTCTCGTTCCTCTACTCGGGCGGGCTCAAGCTCGATGTCGACTACACGCCGGCGCTGCTGTTCCAGCTGGCCAAGATGGACGGCGCGATCACGCTGTCGTCGAACGGCACGAAGATCGGGTGGGCCAACGTCCAGCTGATGCCGGACCCCACGATCCTCTCGCTGGAGACGGGCACCCGCCACCGCACGGCCGAGCGCGTGTCCAAGCAGACCGACGCGCTCGTGATCGCGGTATCCGCCTCGCGCAAGATCGTCTCGCTCTACCTCGACGGCGCCAAGTACATCCTCGAGGACATCACCGTGGTCCTGGCCAAGGCCAACCAGGCGCTCGCAACGCTGGACAAGTACCGCACGCGGCTCGACCAGGTGACCACGCGGCTGACCGCTCTCGAGTTCGAGGGCGGGGTCACGCTGCACGACGCGCTCACGGTGCTGCAGCGCGGCGAGCTGGTCACCCGCATGGGCGTCGAGATCGAGCGCTTCATCGTGGAGCTCGGCGCCGAGGGCCGGCTGATCGAGATGCAGCTCGAGGAGACGCTCGTGGGGGTCGCCGCCGACAAGGCTGCGCTCGTGCACGACTACATCGTCGAGCCCAGCGAAGCCGCCTACGCCGGCGTGCTCGACGCGCTCGCGCGCCTTCCCCATCAAGACCTTCTCGACTTCGGTCGCCTGGCGGAGCTGCTGGGCTACGACCGGAAGCTGAACACGCTCGACCATCCCGTCTCGCCGCGGGGCCACCGCATACTCGGCCGCATCCCGCGGCTGCCCAAGATGGTGGTCCAGAGCATCGTCGGCGACTTCGGCGGGCTGGACGAGATCCTCGCGGCATCGGACGGAGAGCTCGAGTCCGTCGAAGCCGTAGGGGACATGCGTGCGAAGGACATCCGCGAGGGACTCCGGAGGCTTCAGGAGATCAACCTCGTGGATCGGTATCTGCAAACCTGATTCGAGACAGCCGGTGGGCCTTTCGAGGCCCCCGGCCTTTCACTAGGAGGAAGTCATTTCCGAGACGGCGACGGAGCAAGAGATCGAGGATCTCGAGATCACGCGGGAGATCCCGCACATCGAGTACGAGATCGGCGATCACGTGGTGTATCCCCACCACGGTGCAGGCAAGGTCCTCAAGAAGGAGCAGAAGGAAGTCCTCGGTGAGACGCGGGAGTACCTCACCATCAAGATCCTTCACAACGACATGACCGTGATGGTGCCCTGCGAGAACGCGGGCCGCGCCGGTCTGCGTCGGGTGATCGGCGAAGAGGCCGTCAACAAGGTGCTCGGAGTCCTTCGCGACGAGGTTTCGGAGATGCCCAAGAACTGGAACCGCCGGTTCAAGCACAACCGCGAGAAGATCAAGACCGGCGACGTGTACGAGCTCGCCGAGGTGGTCCGCAACCTGGCCATCCGTGAGAACGAGAAGGGCCTCTCGACGGGCGAGAAGCAGATGTACACCCGCTCGAAGAAGATCCTCGCCTCCGAGCTGATGTACGCGCTCGAGATGGGCGAGGACGACGCCGAGGATCACCTCGACTCGATCATCGACGACGCTCACGAGGGCCGGACGGCGGCTGCGGCCACCGCCTGATCGTCGTCAGCACATGACCCTCGTGGGGATCGTTCCCGCGGGCGGAAGCGGTGAACGCCTTGGCGCCGAGCGGCCCAAGGCGTTCGTCGTTCTGGCCGGCCGCCCGATGATCGAGTGGAGCCTCGACGTGCTCGGGCGCACCTGCGAGCGGGTGGTGGTCGCGGTGCCAGACGGTGTCGAGCTCGCCGCGGAGAGCGTGGCCGGCGGCCCCTCGCGGTCGGAGTCGGTGCGCAACGCGGTGCTCGCCGCGCCCGAGGCCGAGGTCTTCGTGGTGCACGACGCCGCGCGCCCCCTGGTGACCGTCGCGCTGATAGACGCGTGCATCGACGCGCTCGGCGAGAACGTCGACGGCGCGATCGCGGCGACGCCGGTCACCGACACGGTCAAGCAGGCCGATGCCGGCGGCCGCGTGCTCGCCACACTCGACCGGGCCACCCTCTGGGCAGTCCAGACGCCCCAGGTCTTTCGTGCCGATAGCCTGCGGCGCGCGCTCGACGTCGAGCCGTCGACGCTGGCGGCGGCGACCGACGACGCATCGCTGGTGGAGGCCACGGGTGGCAGCATCGCCCTGGTGGCGTCAGAGAACGAGAACTTCAAAGTGACGACCGCGCTGGACCTCCGGCGAGCCGAATCCGTGCTGCAGAGCCGATGCTGACTGACTACCACGTACATCTGCGTCCCGACGACCACGACGCCACTCCGGCCGAGTACTTCACCGCTGAGAACGCACGCCGCTACCGGCAGGCGGCGATGCAGCGGGGCATAGCGGAGCTGGGGGTGTCCGAGCACGTGCACCGCTTCACCGCCAGTCTCGACGTGTGGCAGCACGATTGGTGGAAGCGCAACGGCATCGATGACCTCGATGCCTACTGCGGCTTCGTCCGCGAGGAGACCGATCTGCGTCTGGGCATCGAGGCCGACCTCGTTGCGGGCCGCGAGGAGCAGATGGCCGCGCTGCTCGACGGCCGTGACTGGGACTACGTGGTCGGATCGGTGCACTTCCTGCAGGACGACGCCGTCGACATGCGCGACTCCCCGTGGGACATCTGGAGGTCCGCCGACCCCGACGCGGTCTGGGACCGCTACTTCCGCACGCTCGGATACGCCGCCGCCACCGGCATGTTCGACATCCTCGCCCACCCCGACCTCGTGAAGGTCTGGGGCCACGGCGCGCCGGCTCCTGCGGGGGACCTGCGTCGGTTTTACGAGCTCGCGATGCCGGGTATCGAGCAGGCCGACATCGCCATCGAGGTCTCGACGGCCGGCCTTCGCAAGCCGGTCGGAGAGATCTACCCGAGTCCCGAGCTCCTCCGCATGTGCCTCGACCTCGGCAAGCCGGTGGCGCTCTCGAGCGATGCCCACGTGCCCGGCGACCTCGGCCACGGCTACGACCAGGCGATCGAGCTCCTCCGCGGTCTCGGCGTGACCGAGGTGGCGGTGTTCGAGCGCCGCCAGCGACGAATGGAGCCCCTGGGATGAGCGCGCCACGCTCGGGGATCGGCTACGACTCGCACCGACTGAGCGAAGGACGCCCGCTGATCCTCGGCGGTGTCGTGATACCGGGTGCTCCCCGCGGCCTGGTGGGTCACTCAGACGCCGACGCTCTCGCCCACGCGGTGATCGACGCCCTCCTGGGCGCGGCGGGGCTCGGGGACATCGGCCATCACTTCCCCGACACCGACGAGCGCTGGCGCGACGCCGATTCGATCGAGCTCCTGGCGGAGGTGCGCTCGCTGCTCGCGGCCAAGGGGCTCGTTGCCGTGCACGTCGACTCGACCGTGATCTGCGAGGCCCCGAAGCTGGGACGCCACCGCGATGCGATGCGGGGGCGGATGGCCGAGGCGCTCGGGTTGCCGATCGAGGCCGTGAGCGTGAAGTTCACGACCAACGAGGGCATGGGCTTCCTCGGACGCGGTGAGGGCATCGCGGTGATGGCCACGGCCACCGTCGGCCCGCCGCCCGAATAGACGTCCAATAGATTCCGGTCCGTGAATTCCGACGACCTCGCCTTCGCCGGTGCCGCCCGCCAGGCCGAGCTGATTCGCTCGGGTGAGCTGAGCTCGCGTGAGCTTGTCGAGACCTACCTCGAGCGCATTGCCCGCCTCGACCCCGAGCTGAACGCCTTCCGTGTGGTGATGGCCGAGCGCGCGCTCGCCGACGCCGATCAGGCCGACAGTCGCCGCGGTGCGGGGGACGAGCGGCCGTTGCTTGGGGTGCCCGTGGCGATCAAGGACGCCGCGCACGTGGCGGGTGAGCTCACCACGCAGGGTACGGGCGCCCACAGCGGCGTGCCGGCCGCCGAGGACTCCGATGCCGTGCGCAGCCTTCGCGGTGCAGGCGCTGTGGTGATCGGCAAGACCAATCTGCCCGAGCTGGCGATCCTCGGCGCAACCGAGTCCGCCACCTGGGGCGTCACGCGCAATCCGTGGGACACCGATCGCACCCCTGGCGGGTCCAGCGGAGGGGCCGCGGCGGCCGTGGCCGCCGGCCTCGTGTCGTTGGGACACGCGACGGACGGGGCCGGCTCGATTCGCATTCCCGCGTCGTGCTGCGGCCTGTTCGGGCTCAAGCCCCAGCGCGGCCGGGTGTCGCTTGCACCCGAGGGCGACCACTGGTACGGCCTCAGCGTCACGGGCGCGGTCACACGCTCGGTGCTCGACACCGCGCTCTTCCTCGACGCCGTCAGTGGCGGTGAGGGCGGCAGTGCGCCGTCGCGGCCGTTCACCGAGGCCGTCGGCACCGCCCCCGGGAGGTTGCGGGTGGCCGTCTCGGCCCGCCCGCCGATGCCTGCGCGGGTGAGCGGCGACGTGCACGGCGCCCTCGATTCGATGGCCGAGCTGCTCGGCTCGCTTGGCCACCGGGTGGATCGCAACGATCCCTCCTACCGCGACGTCGGCGCCGCCTTCCTGCCGCGATTTCTCAAGGGCATGGAGCAGGAGGCGGCCCATGTGGCGCGCCCCGAGCGGCTCCAGCGGCGCACCCGCGGCTTTGCCCGTCTGGGGCGGCTCGTTCCTCGCGCGGTGCTCGCCAGGGCGCTCCGCGACGAGCCTCGTCACGCCGCTCGCATCAACGCGATCTTCGATGATCACGACGTGCTCATGACGCCCGTCGCAGCGCGGACACCGGTACGCGCGGCCGAATGGGAGGGCCTGGGTGCCACACACACCCTGAACTCGATGGGCATGGTCTACCCCTTCACCGCCGTGTGGAACCTCACCGGCCAGCCGGCGGCATCGGTGCCGGCCGGGTTCAGCGCGAACGGCCTACCCCTGGCAGTTCAGCTGATCGGCCGCCCCGGAGACGAGCACACGCTG
>JBBPXW010000135.1:0-16651 GCA_038200525.1 Solirubrobacterales bacterium
CGCGACGCTGATGCCGCGCCGCGCCGAGGCTCCGGCTGCGGCTGCTGCGTAGGTCTCGAGGCGTAAGGGAAGTTAGGGGAGGGCCGCCGATCGGCGGCCCTTCCGCGTTCTGGCGCATTCGGTTGTGCGAGATCCGGGGGTGCCCTTCCGGGAAGCCTTGACACTCCTTCAGTGCAACCCCCGGATCCCACTCCCACCCGTCCCTGACAGGATGGGGATGCATGGCGGAGCGATCCAAGCGCGAGCGTAGTCGCGAGGCTGCCCGCGACGCGGTCGCGCAGGCGGGGGCGATCTCGCGCAAGCGTGGCACGGCCGCCACGACCGCGCCACGCGGCCGCCAGGGCCAAGATCCCTTCAGCGCTGAGATGCGGCGGCGGCAGGTGCTCCCACTGCTGGTGTTTCACCTGATCGCCCAAGGCCCTTCGTATGGCAACCAGCTGATGGAGCGGATCGGTGCGCTGACCGAAGGGGTGCTCTCGGTGAACCCCAACACGATGTACCCCTTGCTGCGCAAGCTCGAGGAGGACGGGATGATCGAAGGTCAGTGGGAGCATCCGGAGCGGCGCACGCGGCGCTTCTACTCGCTCACACGCAAGGGGCGCGCCGAGTATCGCGACCTGCTTGAGGAGGTCCGGCCGTTTCTCGAGAACGTGGCGAGCTCGGTGAACGAGATCATCGGCGAGGTCTACGACTGATGGCGCGTGCCGTCGAGGTGCTGGCCGACGTCGAGCTCGAGCCCGAGCCCGCCGCCGAGCTGTGGCGCGACGTGCGCCGCTGGCCGGGTTTCGTCGAAGGGATGCAGCGCCTCGAGGAGCAGGGCTCCGACTGGCCCGCGGAGGGCTCGAAGGTGGTGTGGGTCTCGGGACCCGGCGGCCGCGGCCGGGTGACGGAGAAGGTCGCGAGCTCAGAGCCTGCCCGCTTTTGCACGCGCGTGTTCGAGGATCGCCTGTCGGGCACCCAGACCGCCTCATTCCAGGTGCGCGAGGGCGGGGGCTCGGTGCTTCGCCTCAGCCTCGAATATGACCTCGTCGGCGACGGTCCCCTGAAGGGCGTGACGGATCTGCTGTTCATCCGCCGCGCCCTGCGCGACTCGTTGCGCCGAACGGCGCGCAGGTTTGCCGTCGAAGCCGCAGAGGACCTGGAGCTGCATTGAGGTAGCGTCCTGGCTGCCCAGCCAGTCGACCCCGAAGCGAGGAGCACGAGCCTTGGCCAACAAAGAGCCCCGTCATCTGCAGGGACAGGTAGTCGCGATCACCGGAGCAGCCCGCGGAATCGGCCTGGCCACGGCGCGCGCGTGCGCGGCGAAGGGCATGAAGGTGGCGATCGGCGATCTCGATCAGGCCGACGCCGCCAAGGCCGCCGCCTCGGTCAACGGCGCCGAGGGGTTCGCGCTCGACGTGGCCGACAGCGCGTCCTTCGAGGCGTTTCTCGACGCAGCCCAGGACCGCTTGGGAGCAATCGACGTGCTCGTCAACAACGCCGGCATCATGCAGCTGGGACCGTTCGTCGCCGAGTCCGAGACCACCGCTCGCCGCCAGGTGGACATCAACGTGCACGGGGTGCTCAACGGCATGCGCCTCATCCTGCCGCGGTTCCAGGCCCGCGGCGGGGGCCACCTCGTCAACATCGCCTCCACGGCCGGCAAGGGCGGCTTCCCCGGCGGCGCCACCTACTGCGGCACCAAGCACTTCGTGGTCGGGGTCAGCGAGGCGGTTCGAGCCGAGATGCGTGGCACCGGCATCGAGATCGCCTGCGTCATGCCCGTCGTGGTGAACACCGAGCTCGCCGCAGGGCTGCAGGAGACCCGCGGGGTCAAGCACATCACGCCCGAGGACGTGGCGACCGAGATAGTCTCGGCACTCGAGCACCCGCGCTTCGACGTCTTCGTGCCGCGGTCGGTCGCCGGCATCACCAAGGTGATGGGCGTGCTTCCGCGTGGTGGGCGCGACGCGGTCTCGCGCGCGCTGAAGGCCGACCGTGTGCTCGCCCAGGTGGATGACAAGGCCCGTGAGGCATACGAGCTGCGCGCCAGCAGATCCGATCCCGGCCTCGAGCCTGGCGACTCGCCGAAGGCCCTCTCCGAGACCTCCGGCGACTAGCGACGTGTTCGTCTGCAAGGCCGCGGTCGCCGAGGGCATTGCGGCCTTCCTCAGGATGCGGCAGGCCAGGTTCAAGGGGCGGTGAGCGGCGGGCCGAGCGTCCTGGCCGAGCTGTTGGCTGCTGCTCAGTCGGCCGTGATCCTGACCGGCGCGGGCATCTCCGTGCCCTCCGGCATCCCAGATTTTCGGTCTCCCGGCACAGGCCTCTGGGAGAACGTCGATCCCATGGAGGTGGCTCACATCGACGTCTGGCGCCGTGACCCGGACCGGTTCTGGCACTTCTACGGCGCACGGTTTGCCACGCTGGTCGACATCGAGCCCAATCCGGCGCATGTCGCTGTGGCGGAGCTGGAGCGGCGCGGCTTCGTGCGCGGGGTGATCACGCAGAACATCGACCGTCTCCACCGCGCAGCCGGGAGCGAGCGCGTGGTCGAAGTGCACGGCTCGATCGAGCTCAGCCACTGCCCCATCTGCGGCGGCCAGGTGGAGCTGCGGCTGGTGATGGAGATGCTGGAGGCGGGTGAGGGGGCGCCGGAGTGTCCCGCCTGCGTGACTCCCCTGAAGCCGGATGTCGTGCTGTTCGGCGAGATGCTCCCGGAGGCGGCGATGTCCGACGCCGAGCGGCTCGCGCGTGAGGCGGATCTCATGGTCTGCATCGGCTCGTCGCTCACGGTGCATCCCGTGGCGGGGCTGCCGGACATGACCCTCGCCTCGGGCGGTCGCCTGGCGATCGTGACCGAGAGCGAGACGCCCTATGACGCCGTCGCCTCCGTCAGGCTCGGAGGCGACGTGGTTGACGAGCTGGAGTCGATGGTCGCGGCGCTTCAGTCGTAGGAAGGCTGGAGGTGGGCGTAGCGGCGATTCTCGCCGCCGACCTCGCGACCGTTGATCCAGGCCCGGCCGACGCCTTGGGGAGAAGGGAGACGGCGGTCACGGGCCTGGACGGCGTTTGCCGGACGCTCAACTCGGCTCGCGCCGCGAGAAGCGGATCTGACCGGGCCTTTCACATCTCTCATCTTGGATCCGAACACGGCCTGCTCCTATCGCCATATGGCCAAAGTGGGGCGCCCGATTCTCGACGCGATGTCGACCACAAGGTAGGACCACGGGATGGGAGAGGGGTGAAGATCCCGTTGCGCGCGCTATTGGGAGGACGTTGAGAGGCGATGGGCGCGCAGAGCGGCCTCGAGCTGCTCCACCGCCTCGGCCACCCCTGCGAGGGTCGCGGCATCGAGCTCGCCGCGCAGCGCGACGTTGGCAGCGTCCCCTACGGGTCCACGCGCGTCCTGCAGGGCCGCGCGCCGTGCGGGCGAGAGGCTCGTGTGCTCGGCAAGGAGGGCTTCGAGGCCGATCCTGGCCTGGAGCGCGGCCTCGCGGCTACGGCCGGCGTCGAGGTCGGCTCTGGCGCGAAGGACGAGCTCCTCGGCAGCGAGAGCCGTCTGGTGTCCTCCCAACAGGGCCGCGAAACGCTCGTCGGGTGCCTCCATCGAGCGCTTGACCCTCGTGGCGCCGTGGGGAAGCTCCCACGCCTCGGCGTACTGTCCCTCGGCTACGGCCTCACCCGATCCGAAGCCGACGCGCACCACCAGCGCCACCTCGGGCGACACGTCGCGCACGTGGGGGGTGGCCTGGGCGGCGCGGTGCGCCGCGAGCGCCCGATTGAGGGCGCGGAGGCCCTCGTGGAGCGTTGCGTCGAGCGCCTCCTCGGAGGATCTCAGCGACTCCAGCCAGGACGCGGCGTCGGTGCGGTCGGCAAAAGGCTCGGGCATGATCGCTGTTGCGCGCGAAGTGGGGACGGCCTCGGGCTGAGCGTCGGTCACCGTCTGTCCGCGTCGCGCCCTGCGGCCTCGGCGCCGGGAAGCGTGGAGGGTGGCCAGCACGAGGATCCGTGTGGGGTCCTCGCTGCTGGGCTCGCGCACCAAGAAGCGGCCGTCAGCGGGACCTAGGAGGAAGCCGAACTCGAGCTGGACGAAGCCGAAGTACGTCGTCACTCGCCGCGGTGGGCGTTTGAGCCCCGCTTCCCGGCGGGGATCGCGTACTTCGACGGCTTAATGGGCACGACGGGCTGGTCGATCTTGCGCAGCTGCTTGAGCAGGTCTGACCACTGGCCGGGCTTGAGTACCGCGAGGGCCTGCTGGCCGAGGCGCTTGTTGTCGCCGTAGAGCGGCCGGAAGCCGACGTGGATGTGGTCGGCGTGATCTGCCATCGCGAAGGTGTTTCGACCCAGGTCGAGCAGGCTGATGATCTGGTGAGGGACGGTCGTGCCCTGCAGGCGCATCAGCCGGCGGACGGCCTGGTCGGTGACCCCGCCAGGATCTTGGTTTCCGGTGATCGGCGTGCCATTGATCGCCGAGATGTCAACGGCGTTGCCGGAGGAGTGCTCGGAGATGTTGCCCGATGCGGTCAGCAACCCGTGGTTGCCACGCAGCGAGGACACCGTGGGCCGCAGGCCCGATTCGGCGAGGTAGGCGAGGCTGGCGAGCACACGCCGGTCGATCTGCCCCGAAGTGATGTCATCGCGGCCGCCGGCATAGATGTCGATGTCGGGATCTGCCAGCACGCGCTTCTCGAGCAGCGGCTTGGGCAGAAGCAGCACCTGACCGATCGAGAGGCCGTCGGAGCCATCGTCGCCATACAGGGCGTTGCGCCCCGACGCGCGGTACACCGCGGTGGCCTCCAACAGCTTCCATCCGTCGAGGATCGGCTTGGGGTCGATCTTCGGCGCGCCCTTGCCGGCAGGCCGTATGGCGAAGCGCAGATGCGAGGCCTTGCTCTGCTCCGAACCACCGACCCGGCCGAGCACGGTGCCGCCGATCACCTGTGAGCCCTTCTTCAGTCGGGTGAGGCGCACGTTCTTTGCCTTGGCGCCGTACGGCCGCGAGAAGTAGTTCTTGTAGGTCTCGAATCCATCGCCCTTCGAGAGCTGCTTGCCGAGGATCTGGTCCATCCCGCCGGCCGCGCGCGACATCGGCAGGTTGGGATGGGCGAACAGCCGCTGCTTGACGGGCACCGAGGCTGCCGACTCGGGCTTGTCCGCCGCCTTCGTCCGCGCCTTGGACTTCTTGCGTGCGGCGGCGGCCTTGCTCGGCTGGCGGCCGGCTGAAGCCGGCTTCGTGGGCTTCGGATCGCTCTTGTCGCCGTTGGCCTTCACGGCGCGGGCCGAGCGCTTGGGATCGACCGCGGCGTCCTTCTTGGGCACGGGGTAGTACTTGGCGGTCGAGCCGAGGCCGGCGTAGGTGTAGCGGTTGCCGTAGACATCCTGCAGAGTGACGTAGCGCCCGAGCTTCTTGGAGACGCCGACCTTCTTGATCTGGCCGTCGTTTGTGGCCACGACCGCGGAACCCTTCTTCGCGAAGATCGAGATCTCGCTGCGGTTGGCATCCGACTCCACGATGTTCGCGGCGTTCTGGCCTCGCTTGACGCGCTTGGTGGCCTCGGCCTCCTTCAGGTCGTCGGCGTAGCGGGCGCGGGCGGCGACGGGGAAGCGGCCTTCGGTGAGGCCGGTGAGTGATCCGACGAGGTCGGCGGGCACTCCGGCGATCAGCTTGGCGCGGAGCATCACCGAGTCGACATACCAGCCGGCGTGGTTGTAGGCGAACACCGCACGGCGGGCGTCCTTCTCATAGCCCGCGGCCTTCAGGTAACGCGCCGCAGCGAAGATCGCGTCGACCGGGTTAAACGGATCCTTCTTGCCGTCCTTGTTGGCATCGACCCCATACATCTTCCAGGTGGAGGGAATGAACTGCATCCAGCCGAGCGCGCCGGCGGAGGAGACGTTCAGGTTGCGGCCGTAGTCGGTCTCGATCTCGTTGATCGCAGCCAGCACCTCCCACCGCACGCCGTACTGGATCCCCGCGGCCTGGTAGATCGGCAACAAGAAGATCGGCACCCGAAACTTGTTGATCACGAAGTTCGGCACACCAGAAACCGAAGACGGACCCGGAAGCGCATCCACGAAGCCGGGCGCGGCGGGAGTCGGCGTTCCGTCGCCTTTGCGCAGCGTCCGCTTCTTGGCCGCCCGATCCTTCCTGCGCTGTGCCTTCTTCTGCAGGTCCGCGCGAGTCTGGACCTCAGACTTAGCCTTGCCCTTGCCGGACTTCGACTTACTCTTCGCCTTCGGGCCATTCTTGCCCTTGCTGGAAGGGTTCTTGGAGCCGCCCTTGCCCGGCTGCTTGCCGGGGCCCGGGTTAGAGGGTGTGGTCGAGGCCGGCGGCACGGGCCCTGGAGCCGCCGGGGCGGGCGTGGCCGGCTGCTGCGCAGGCAGGCACATCGACGGATTGAGGATCATCGCGTTCGGTGGGGGAACCGCGACGAATCCCGGCTGACCGCCGGGAAGGAGAACGCAGACGTTCTGGGCTTGAGCCGTCGCGGAGGAGGGGTAGGTGATCGCGGTGACCGCGCCAACCATCAGCAGCCCTGCGCAGAGCAGAAGTGAAACCAGACGCTTCTTCATTCCCGAATCAATTCTCCCTCCCGGCAGGTCCATGGTGGACCCTCTCGGTCGCGGGGCAAAGTATCAGACGCCTCAGGGGCGGTGCGTCACCAGCCGACGACTTCATATCAACACAACAGGGCCGAGTGCAGGGGGTTGCGCCCCGTGGCCCCCAAATCCGAGCTCTCCTCACGCGGGCGCGCGCGAAGAGACCGATCTGGGCTGGCCCCGCGAGCGTCGGGGCAAGCACTCACCGATCGTGGCCTCCGTCGGCGATGATCTCACCGTCAACTAGAGGTATAGCCTAGCCGAGTGGCTCTGCAGGCCTTAGCCCGGGCTGTACCGTGCGGTAGCCTGAGCGCTATGGCCGACGATCGCGATCACAGCCTCGTGGACAAGCTTTCGAAGCAGGGCGAGGAGGCCCTCGGGAGGCTCGCTGAGGAGCTCGTCGGGAGCCCGATCGTCAGCCGCGCGATCACGGGCGCGTTCGAGGCCAGGGACAAGGCGGTTCAGGCCCAGGAGGCCGCCATGGGTGCACTCAACATCCCTTCGGCCGCCGACATCGAACGCCTCACGCGCAGGTTGCGATCGGTGTCCCAACGGCTCGAGGGCATCGAGGACTCACTCGACCGCGTCGAGCAGAAGACCGCCGCAGCAGCTCGTGCGGCGGCCGAGGACGGCTCGACCGACCTCGGGGGCCGCCTCGACGAGATCGCGGCGGACCTCGCCCTCCTGCGCGACGCCGTCGCTCCCATCGCCGAGCCGATGCCGCGGGCCCAGGAGCGGCTCACGGTGAACGACTCAGGTCACTAGAGCCGCGCCCGCGCCTCAGGGCGCCAGCGCCCGCCAGGCAGTCTCACCCAGCAGGATCCCAACTTCGTCCACGGTGGTCGCGTCCATCCGATCGCGACCGCCTCCGTCGAGCAGATCGGTGACGGCGAGCAGCACGGCGCCCGCCACCCCTCGTCGCTCCGCCAGCGCGAGCACCGTGGCGGCCTCCATCTCGATCACCTCCGCGCCCTCGCGCACCCACGCGGCCACGAGGTTGGCGCGTTCATCGTCGTAGAAGAGATCGGTGGTCACCGCGACGACAGGGCGTGCTCCCGCGTCCCGCAGCGCCGCGGTGAGCTCGAGGTCGGGTGCAACCGAGTCAGTCAGGCCGAGCGCGGCACTCGCGCCATCGGCGCCGATGGCGCGATCCGCGACCACCAGATCGCCGAGGGCGAATCCGCCAACGAGCGCGCCGCACGTCCCGATCCGCACGAGAACGCGTGCGCCGAGATCGATCAGCTCCTCGACGACGATCGCGGCGCTCGGGCCGCCCATCCCCGTGGCTTGGACGGTGAGGAGCTCTCCGTCGCGGGCGCGACCGGTGTAGCCCCACAACCCACGGGTGTGGTTGAACATCTTGGGCTCCTCGAGGATTGCCTGAGCCACTGCCAGCGCACGGTGTGGATCGCCGGGCAGCAGTACCCGCTCGGCGAGCGGAGCGGTCGGCCGCAGGTGCACGGGAGTCCGCTCGGGCACGTCTGCACCCTAGACTTCGATGCGCCGATGGCCGAGCCACGTGACATCTCCGAGGCGCTCCGAGAGGCGGTGGAGCGCACCGTCCAGGCGACGGTCGAGACCGGTGGCCGTGCCCAGGGTGCTGTCGACGACCTGGCCGGCTCGGTCGACGACATCGTCCGGGGCGCCGAGAAGGGCATCAGCGCGCGGCGCCGAAGTGTGCGCGCCGCGGTCGAGGATCGCCTCCCAGCAACCCAGGAGGACGTTCGCGAGCTGCGGACCGAGCTGCGCACCATCGCGCGCCGCCTCGAGGCGATCGAGAACAGCCTTGCCGGCGAGCCCCCGAAGCGCACATCCGGCGCCGGCAGGGGTGCGGCGAAGCCACGGGGCAAGGGCAGGACCGGGTCGAAGGGCGGCACCGCAGCCAAGCCCAAGCGCACCGCAGCCAAGCCCAAGCGCGGCGGCGGCTCCAACAGCTAAGTGCCCGGTCGCCGCATCCTGATCACCGGTGTCGGCAGCTACATCGGCTCGGCCCTGGCGCGCCGGCTGGAGAGCGATCCGGGAGTCGAGTATGTGGTCGGGCTCGACATGCGCTCCCCGGCCGCGACCCTCGAGCGCACCAGCTTCATCGAGGCCGATCTGCGCGATCCAGTGACCGCGACGCTCATTCCCCAGGAGAGCGTCGACACCGTCGTCCACAACCAGATCGTCCGCCGCCCCGGTCCGGGCATGTCGACGCGCACGATGCACGACATCAACGTGATCGGCACGCTCCAGCTCCTCGCCGCCTGCGAGCGGGCTCCGACCATCTCGACGATCGTGATCCGCGGCTCGGCCGGCATCTACGGCTCGGAGCCCCAGGCGCCGCAGTTCTTTCGGGAGGAGCTTGCTCGCCTGTACCCGCTCCGCACGCGCTTCCAGCGGGACGTCGGCGAGATCGAGAACCTCTTCGAGACCTATGCGCGCCGCCATTCGGACGTGACGTGCACCATGCTTCGCTACCAGCCTGCGATCGGCCCCGTGCTCGACACCCAGGTCACCCGCTATCTCGCACCGCCCCTGGCTCCGACTTATCTCGGCTTCGACCCGCGCCTGCAGGTGGTCCACGAGGAGGACGGCCTTGGTGCGCTCCTGGCAGCCGTCCGCAACCCCGTGCGGGGGGCGGTGAACGTTGCCAGCCCCGGCACCATCGGACTCACACGGATGATTCGGCTGGCAGGACGCGTGCCGCTCCCGCTGGCCGGGCCGCTGTTCGGCCGCGCCACCAGCGCCCTCACGCGCGTGGGCATGCCGGATCTCTCGGCCGACTTCATGCGGCTGCTGCGTTACGGGCGCGCGGTTGACACCACGCGTCTGACCAACGAGGTGGGCTTCACCCCGCAGTACACGACATCCACGGCGGTCGAGGAGTTCGCGCGGCGTGGCGCCCCGTCGGCTCCCTCCATCTCTGCGAAGGCGCGGTCGTGAGCCCGCCCGACCGTGACGCGGTGACCGCCGCCACCGCGTTCCTTCGTCAGGTCCGAGAGGGCCTGGACGCCGGCGTCGAGCTGCCCGAGGCCGTCGTGCGGTCCACGGCCGCGCTGCCCAACGGCGCGCGCACGGCCCTGCGCCGGCTCGACGGGCGCTACACCGAGGACGAGTGGGGCTTCGACGAGGACTTCGCGCACGCCGTCGAGCCGCTCTTCGACTTCCTCTTCGACCTGTGGTGGCGAGTCGAGACCATCGGAGTCCAGAACGTGCCCGGCCACGGCCGTGCGCTGTTGGCCGCCAATCACGCGGGCATCCTGCCGTGGGACGCCACCATGATGTCGATCGCGATGCTGCGCGAGCACCCGCTGCCACGCTACCCCCGCTTCCTCGTGCTCGACTGGGCGTTCCAGCTCCCGTGGGTGTCCTCGGCCATCCGCAAGCTCGGAGGTGTTGTGGCATCGCCCTACAACGCACTGCGGCTGCTCGACGACGATCAACTCGTCGCCGTCTTTCCCGAAGGGATCAAGGGCACCGGCAAGCCGTGGTCGGAGCGCTACCGACTACAGCGCTTCGGCCGCGGCGGCTTCGTGGAGCTGGCGTTGCGCACCGGCGCGCCGATCGTGCCCGTGGCGATCGTCGGGAGCGAGGAGATCTACCCGACGGTCGGCAGCTCGGCGACCGTTGCGCGGCTGCTGCGGACTCCTTACTTCCCACTCACGCCCACGTTCCCGTGGCTGGGACCGCTCGGCGTCATTCCCCTGCCGTCGAAGTGGCGGATCGAGTTCTGCGCCCCGATCCCCACGGCTCACCACGGCCCCGAGGCCGCCGACGACCGTCGGCTGGTGTTGGAGCTCTCAGAGCTGGTGCGTGAGACGATCCAGGAGCGCCTGCTGCACAACCTGGTGGAGCGCGGTGGCGCGTTCGTCTAAGGCCGGCTTCGGGGGTGCAAATTCCGAAGCCTGGACACTCGGAAGTTTGCACCCCCGAATCCGGCCTGAGGGCCGTTCGGCTTTCAACAAACCCAGATCAGCCGGCGACTGTTGTGGGGCGATCCGGAAGGTGCACTGGAGGAGTGTCCAGGCTTCCCGGAAGGGCACCTTCCGGATCGCCCCTCACCGAGGGCCTAGAAGTGAACGCCGCGCAACAGATACGCCATCGCCACGGCCTCGGTGGACATCTCGTTGTCCTTTTCGGAGGTGCCCTCGAGCTCGCCCGTAGTGCCCTCGCCTTCCTCGGCCTTCTTCTTCTTTGCCGCTTTGGAGTCCGGGAACAGGTTGTAGGCCGTGTTCAGCACGATGTCCAGGGTCTGTGGTGACATCGCGTAGAGCACCTCACCGAAGGTGCCGAGCTTCGAGGCCTTGCGCTTGGGCTTGTCGATCATGGCGTCGCAGAGCATCTGACCTGCCTCCTCCGGCGACATCGTCGGGAACGCCTTGTACATGTCGGTCGGGGCGATCATCGGGGTGCGCACCAGCGGCATGTAGATCGTCGTGAACTTCACGTTGTCGGCCACGCACTCCGGGGCCGCGCAGCGCGAGAACGCGTCCAGCGCCGATTTCGAGGCCACGTACGCCGAGAAGCGCGGGGTATTGGTCTGTACGCCGATCGAGGACACGTTGATGATGTGGCCGGACTTGCGCTCGCGCATGCCGGGGAGGAAGGCCATGATCAGCTTGAGCGCGCCGAAGTAGTTCAGCTGCATCGTGCGCTCGTAGTCGTGGAAGCGGTCGTAGGAGTGCGCCACCGAGCGGCGGATCGAGCGGCCGGCGTTGTTGATCAGCACGTCCACGCCGCCGTGCTCCTCGACCACCTCGGCTGCCATCCGCTCGATGTCGTCGAGATCGGAGAGGTCCGCGGGATGCACGTGCGCCGTGCCGCCGGCCTCCTCCACCTGCTTGGCGACCTCCTCGAGCTTCTCGCGCGTGCGCGAGACCAGGATCACGGTGCCGCCCGCGTCGCCGATGCGCAGCGCGGTCTCCAGGCCGATGCCGCTCGAGGCACCGGTGATCAGCACCTTCTTGTCCTTGATCGCTGTGGCAAGGGACCGGTCGCGGAACAGATCCGGGTCGAGATTGCGCTCCCAGTAGTCCCAGAGCTCGCCGGCGTAGGAGTCGAGCGGCGGCACGGCGATGCCCGTGCCGCTCAACGCGCGCTGGGTGTCGCGCGCGTCGAAGGTGCAGCGGAAGTCGCGCGACTCCATCGCCGCGGGCGGGATGCCCAGATCGGAGTAGATCTGGTTGCGGATCCGGGCCACCGTCGGGATGGCCATGACGCCCGCGCGCACGCCGGACGGGATCGAGTTGGTGAGGTTCTCGTCCACGCGCATGGTGAGCTGGGGCGCGTGCGCGGCCTTGGCGAAGGTGTTGAGCGCCTCACCCGTGGTCATCGGCTCCTGATCGACCAGGTGGAAGGTGTCGCCGGGCAGGTCGTCGTCGTCGAGGTGGGCGATGTGGTCCATCGCCTTGGCCACGAAGTCGACGGGCACGATCGTGACCTTGCCGCCCTCGGGGCCGGCGAGGGGAAACCACGCCGGGAGGGCGCCGCGCAGCCGCTTGAGCAGGTTGAAGAAGTAGTAGGGGCCGTCGACCTTGTCCATCACCCCGGTCTCTGAGTGCCCGACGACCACACCAGGGCGGTAGATCAGCGTCTTTGACTTCACGTTGCGGCGCACCAGCGCCTCGGACTCGTACTTGGTCCGGTGGTAGTGGTGGGGCAGCTTCTGATCCTCGTCGAACATGTCCTCCTGGAACACGCCCTTGTAGGAGCCGGCGACTGCGATCGAGCTCGTGTGATGAAAGCGCCCGATGTCGTGGGAGTTGGCGAAGTCGACGACGTTGCGGGTGCCCTTGACGTTGGCGCGCTCGGAGGACTCCTCGTCGGCCTCCATGTCGTAGACGGCGGCGAGGTGGAAGAGGTGATCGATCTTCTCCGAGAAGTCCTCGACCCCCAGCCTGTCCTCGGAGAGATCGCCGGGCACGGGCACGATCGCGCCCTCGGGCGCTTCGAGGCGCTGGATCAAGGCATCGACCTTGGCCTGCGAGCCTTCGCGCACGAGCACGTAGATGGTGGCGTCGCGCTTCAGCAGCTCTTCAATCAAATGCCGTCCGATGAACCCGGTGGCACCGGTGACGAAGTAGTTCAAGTTGCTCCTCTTCCTCCGTGGATGGAGATCCTCGGTGCGGTGCTCGGGTGGTCGGCGACCGCCCTGCGCTCCTTCCGCAAAGGCGCGAGCATAACCCCCGCCCACCCCCCTTGTAGCTTCCCAGCAACGTGAGCGATGTGACCGTGACCCTCAAGCAGGCGGCAGAGACGGCGGGCGTCTCGCCCGACACGCTGCGCCGATGGATGAAGTCCGGCCTGATTCCCCAGATGCGCAACCGGCGGGACGGCCGCTGGCCCGTCGCGGCCACCGGCCACGCCCGCCTTGTGGCCCGTCTACGCGAGCGCGGCCATACGCTCGCAGCGATTCGGCGTGCCACGCAGGAGGGCAAGCTGGCCTACGGGCTGGTCGAGACCCTGTTCCCGGCGCTCCACGGCGACAGGACACTCGACGACGCCGCCGATGCCACCGGGCTCGAGCCGGCGCTGATCCAGCGGTTCTGGGCGAGCCTCGGACTGCCCGGCCAGGGCACGGATGCGATGACCGACGAGGACATCCAAGCGCTGCAGTACGCCGCCTCGGTGCTGGAGTCGGGCTTCCCCCTGATTGCGTTTCTGCAGATGGCTCGGGTCTACGGACAGGCACTCGCCCAGATCGCCGACGCGGAGGTGCGCCTGTTTCACATCTATGTGCACGAGCCACTCATGCGCGAGGGCGTGCCGGGCGTGCAGATGGCCGAGGAGATGGAGCACCTGGCCCGTGACCTGCTCCCCCTCGTGTCCCCGCTCATGGACTTCGTGCACCAGCGCTTCCTGCAGCACTACGTCGAGCAGGACGTGGTCGGGCACATGGAGCTCGACATGGAGGAGGGCGACGACCTCGGCCGCCTACGCGTGGCCATCGCCTTCTGTGACCTCGCCGGATACACGCGCTACACCGAGGAGGAGGGCGAGGAGGAGGCGCTCTCCTACGTCGAGCGGTTCGTCGAGGCCGTGGTCTACACGCTGCCCGACGATGCGCGTGTGATAAAGACGATCGGCGACGAGGTGATGATCGTCGGGCAGGGCGTCCAGGCGCTCACCGAGTGGGCGGTCGGCTTCCAGGCGCTGTTTGACGAGCGGCCGGAACCGCGGATCGGGATTCACTACGGCGCAACCCTCTACCGCGACGGCGACTACTTCGGGCGCGAGGTGAACGTGGCCTCGCGGGTGGTGGCCCGCGCGCGGGGAGGAGAGGTGCTCGTGACCGACTCGGTTGTCGACCGCGTCTCGGAGTCCGACAACCTGGTCTTCGAGGGCGTCGGCCAGGTGAAGCTAAAGGGCTTTGACCATCCCCGCCGGCTCGTGCGCGCGAGCGTGCCCCCAGAGGATGACTGAGCCGGCGCTCGCTGCCGCGGGGGCCAGCGGGCTCGTGATCGAAGGCGAGCCGCTGCTGGTCATGCTCTCCGGCGGCGCGGACTCCGTGTGCCTGCTCGACGTGTGCGCCCAGCTGGGCGCACAGGTGGCGGCGCTGCACGTCAACTACGGGCTGCGCGCCGCGGCCGAGCAGGACGAGGGGTTCTGCCGGGAGCTGTGCGAGCGTCGAGACGTCGAGCTGACCGTCGAGCGCGCATGGCTTCCGCGCGAGGGCAACACCCACCAGCACGCCCGCGACGCGCGCTACCGCGCGGCCGAGCGCGTCGCGCGGGCCGACTACGCCGCGGCGCACACCGCCTCCGACCAGGCCGAGACCGTGCTCTACCGGCTGGCCGTCTCGCCCGGCCGGCGCGCACTGCTCGGGATGGAGCCGCGACGCGGGAGGCTGGTGCGGCCGCTGCTGCACGCGACCGGCGAGCAGACGCGTGCCTACTGTCGCTGGCGCGGACTTGACTGGCGCGAGGACGCCTCAAACGACGACCCCCGGTTCGCGCGCGCACGCGTGCGCAACGAGCTGCTTGGCGCGCTGCGCTCGGTGTCTCCCGCGGCGGAGGAGACGGTGGCCGAGTCGGCCCGTCTCCTCCGCGACGAGGCGGTGGTGATCGACGCGGTGGCCGCCGAGGCGCTCGGGGGTCTCGGCGGCGGGCCTGCGGTCGAGGTTGCTGCTCTGCGTGCGCTGCCGATCGCAGTCGGCCGGCTGGTGCTTCGCGCGCTGGCCGAGACCGCGGCGGGAGATGCCCGCTCGCTCTCGAGCGCGCAGGTGGACGCGGTGTTGGCGCTCGGCGACGCGGGCGGCAGCAGCTCGGTCGACCTCGGCGACGGGCTGAGGGCGGTGTGCGAGTACGGCACGCTGCGCCTGGGTCGCGGCGGCGATGCGCCGCCACCGGGCCCGGTGGCCCTCGCCGTCCCGGGCACGGCGCAGTTCGGTGCCTGGACGGTCGAGGCTACGCTCGACGGCGCCGGCGAGGCGTTCGTGGCCCCCGGGGCGATCGACCGAACGATCACGGTTCGCTCCTGGCGCGACGGCGATCGGATGCGCCCCGTCGGCCTGGGGGGGTCAAAGACGCTCCAGGACCTCTTCACCGACCGCAAGGTCCCTCGCGCCCTGCGCCGCTGCATGCCGGTGCTGGTCTGCGGCGAGGCGATCGTCTGGGTGGCGGGGGTGGCCCTCGACGAGCGCTTCGCCGCTGTGCAGGGCGCCGAGGCGGTCGGCTTGGCGGCCCGCAGATCCCAGCCGTTGTGACTAGCCTCTCCGCTCCGTGAAGGACCCCCACATCGGCGAGATCCTCGTCCAGCAGGACGAGCTTGCGCACCGCGTCAAAGCGCTCGGAGAGCAGATCTCGGGCGACTACGCAGGGCAGAGCGTGCTGCTCGTCGGCGTGCTCAAGGGCGCCATGTTCTTCCTCTCGGATCTGATGCGTGAGCTCGCCGTCGAGTGCGAGGTCGACTTCATGGCGGTGGCCTCCTACGGCTCGTCGACCGACTCGAGCGGGGTGGTGCGCATCCTCAAGGATCTCGATGCCTCGATCGAGGGCCGCGAGGTGCTGATCGTGGAGGACATCGTGGACTCGGGGCTCACGCTCTCCTACCTGCTGCGCACCCTCAGGGCCCGCGAGCCGACCTCGGTGGAGGTGTGCGCGCTGCTGGTCAAGCCAGAGCGGCGCAAGGTCGATCTGCCGATCCGCTACACCGGCTTCGAGATCGCCGACCGGTTCGTGATCGGATACGGCCTGGACTATGCGGAGCGGTTCCGCAACCTGCCGTACGTGGCGGCTCTGGAAGGCGTGGAATAGGGCGCCCAGACGTGCAAGGGCGGCACTACCCCCTTGCTAGGCTGTCGTTTCATCTGCGGTGCAGAACTCGGCCATGCGCAGGTCTTCTCCTATGAGCAAATTCTTCAAGAGCGCCGCGTTTCCGATCCTGATCGTGATCGTGTTGGCCTTCTTCGCAAACCGGGTGATCAGCCCGGACACCGATCAGAAGGACCCGCTCTACAGCCCCGGCTTCCTCGGCCAGGTCGACAAGGGCCAGGTCAAGAAGGTCACGCTCAACACCAAGAACAACAAGATCGACGTCGAGCTCAAGCCGGGAGCAAGCGGCAAGTCGCGCAAGTACACGACCGCCTATCCCGACAACACCGAGCAGAACCTGATCAACAACCTGCGCTCGGAGAACGTGCCGATCGCGGTCAAGGCCAAGTCGGGCAGCACCTGGACCACGGCGCTCGTCTACATCCTGCCGTTCGGGATCATGCTCGTGTTCTGGCTGTTCATCATCAACCAGATGCAGGGCGGTGGCTCGAAGGTCATGTCCTTCGGCAAGTCACGCGCCAAGCGGATGTCGGTCGATGCCCCGAAGATCACGTTCCGCGACGTGGCCGGCGTGGACGAGGCGGTCGAGGAGCTGCACGAGATCAAGGAGTTCCTCGAGAACCCCAAGAAGTTCCAGGCGCTCGGCGCCCGGATTCCCAAGGGCGTCCTGCTCTACGGCCCGCCCGGCACCGGCAAGACGCTGCTCGCCCGCGCCGTGGCCGGCGAGGCCGGCGTGCCGTTCTTCTCGATCTCCGGATCGGACTTCGTCGAGATGTTCGTGGGCGTTGGCGCCTCGCGCGTGCGTGACCTGTTCGAAC
>JBBPXW010000136.1:0-11347 GCA_038200525.1 Solirubrobacterales bacterium
GGCTTCGCCCGGGAGGTGGTGCACGCCGTGCAGAACGCCCGCAAGGACGCCGGCTTCGACGTGGCCGACCGGATCGCGCTCGTGCTCGGCGGCGATCACGAGCTGCTCGATGCGGTGCGCGCCCACGAGGGCTACGTGACCGGCGAGACCCTTGCGACGTCCCTCGCCCTCGACGGACCCGAAGGCGACGCGACCGCCACGGTGGACGGTCGCGAGCTTCGAATCTCTGTAGCGCGAGCTGCTACGCAGTGAGCGCGGGCTCGATCTCCTGCACCAGCCGGTTCTTGGGCAGTGCGCCGACGATCTGGTGTGCGACCTCGCCGTTCTTGAACAGCAGCAGGGTCGGGATCGACATCACGTTGTAGCTGGCTGCCGTCTGGGGGTTGTCGTCGACGTTGAGCTTCACGACGCGGACGTCGTCACGCTCGCCGGCAAGCTCCTCGAGATGGGGGGCGACCACGCGACACGGGCCGCACCACGGAGCCCAGAAGTCAACGAGCACCGGCTGGTCGTTCTCAATGACCTCAGCCTGGAAGTTGCTGTCGGATACTTCGCTGATCTGACCGGCCACCTGTGACTCCTTCGTCGAGTGTGTCTTTGATACTTCACAAAGTATAGCGTCGGCTAACGCTCCCGGAGACGCAGTACGGGCACCTTCCAAAACGCCTCGACAGCGATCCGCGCGGACATCTTCGAGGATCCTACGCGCCTGTCGCGGAACACGATGGGAACCTCTTTGATCGCGTACCCGGCGCGGATGGCCCGGAACGTGACCTCGATCTGGAAGCCGTATCCGTCGGTTCCGACCGCCGACAGGTCGAGGCCTTCGAGCACCGACCTGCGAAAGCACTTGAACCCGCCCGTGAGGTCGTTGACGGGGATGCCGAGGATGACGCGCGCGTAGAGCGAGCCGCCGCGACTGACGATGCGGCGGACGAGGCCCCAGTCGGTCACGCCGCCCCCTGGCACGTACCGCGAGCCGAGCACGAGATCCGCGTCGGCGGCGGCCGCGATCAGCCGAGGGAGATCGGCGGGGTCGTGGGAGAAGTCCGCGTCCATCTCGAGCAGCAGATCGGCCCCGCGGTGAAGCGCATGCGCAAAGCCCGCCAGGTAGGCGGGGCCGATGCCCTGCTTCCTGGCGCGATGCAGCACTTCGACCGCCCCCATCTCCGCGGCGAGGCGGTCGGCGATCTCGCCAGTGCCATCGGGCGAGCTGTCGTCCACGACGAGAACGTGGTGCTCGAGCCCCGTGGAGGCCAGCTGGGCCACTGCCGCACCCACGATCGCCTCGACGTTCTCGGCTTCGTTGTAGGTCGGCAGGACGAGCCAGGCGCTGGGCATCGCGCGTACCCTACGGTCCGCGTGTCAATGAAGAACGCAGAGATCGCCGACGCGTTCGAGGAGCTCGCCACGTTGTACGAGCTCGACGGCGCGATCGTGCACAGGGTGCTCGCGTACCGCAACGCGGCCAAGGCCATTCGCGAGGCGGGCTCGTCGGTCTCCGAGCTCACCGCCCAGGGCCGCGTGACCGAGCTGGCCGGGGTCGGCAAGGCGATCGCCGAGAAGATCGCTGCGCTCGCCGCCGACGGCGACATCCCCGCGGCGGTGAAGCTGCGCGCCCGCATCCCGGCCGGGCTCGTCGCGGTCACCCACATCCCCGGGCTTGGGCCCAAGCGGGCGCGACTGTTGCACAAGGAGCTGGGAATCGAGTCGCTCGACGACCTCAAGCGCGCCGCCGAGACAGAGCAGCTGCGCACCGTGGCTGGGTTCGGGGCAAAGGCCGAGGAGAACGTGCTCGCCGCACTCGCGGCGGGAGCGGACGGCAGCGTTTCACCCCGGACACTGCTCTCGACCGCGTTGGAGATCGGCGAGGAGCTGGTCGACGGCCTGAGGGAGCACCCGGCCGCCGCGCGGGTCGAGCTGGCGGGCAGCGCCCGCCGACGGGCGGAGACCTGCAAGGACCTCGACATCGTGGCCAGCGCCTCGGACCCTGCCGCGCTCGTCGAGGCCTTCGCCGGGCTGCCGGCGATCGACGAGGTCTCGGGGCCCGGCACCGCCGGTGCGCGAGCGGTGACCCACCAGGGCATAAGGGTCGATCTGCGGATCGTGCCGGCCGAGAGCTTCGGCAACCTGCTCCAGCACTTCACCGGCTCTGGCCGCCACAACGAGGCGCTGCGCACCGCCGCGGTCAAGCGCGGCATGCATGTGAGCGAGTACGGCGTGGCGGTCGACGAGACGGAGACCACGCACGCGTGCACGACAGAGGAGGAGGTCTATGAGCTGCTCGGCATGGCCTACGTCGAGCCCGAGCTGCGCGAGGATCGCGGCGAGCTCGAGGCCGCACGCATCGGCTCGCTGCCCGAGCTGCTGCAGCTCGCCGACATCCGCGGGGACCTCCACCTGCACTCGACCGCCTCCGACGGCCGGGCCACGATCGTCGAGATGGCCGAGGCGGCCAGCGACCGGGGCTATGGCTACCTCGCGGTGACCGACCACTCGGCAACCCACGGCTTCGGCAACCACGTGACACCCGACGAGCTGCGTCGCCAGATCGAGCGCGTGGCGCTCGCCAACGAGAAGCTCGACGGCATCACGGTGCTTGCCGGCACCGAGACCAACGTGCTGCCCGACGGCAGCGTCGACTACGAGGACGACCTGCTCGCCGAGCTCGACTGGGTCGTTGCCAGCGTGCACACGTCATTCCGGATGGCCGAGACGGAGATGACCGCGCGGATCGTGGCCGCGCTCGAGAGCCCGTACGTCGACCTGCTCGGCCACCCGACCGGCAGGCTGATCGGGCGCCGCGAGCCCTACGCGGTGGACATGGACGCCGTGATCGATGCGGCGGCGCGCACCGGCACCTTCCTCGAGATCAACGCCAACCCGAACCGGCGCGACCTCAGCGAGGTGTATGCGCGCCAGGCGGCCACGGCGGGGGTCAAGCTCGTGATCGACTCCGATGCCCACGGCCCCGAAACGCTCGAGAACATGCGCTTCGGTGTGGCCACCGCCCGGCGCGCCTGGCTGACCAGGGAGGACGTGGCCAACACGCGCACCCTTGCGCAGCTGAAGAAGCTGCGCAAGCAGCGCTAGGTCGAAGCCCCCGCCCGCTCGCCGGTGCCGACCGCCTCGATCTTGCGCGCCCACGGAGTGCGCACGAGCTTCGGGGCGCCGAAGGGCGAGCTCTTGTCGACGTGGAAGCGCACGCCGTCGCGATCCTCGATCGCCTGCACGGCCGATGACTGGCGCCGCCACGTGAGCGCGACCCCCAGCGCGAAGCCCGACGCGATGCCCGCGGGCTGGGGCACCACGAACGCGATGCTTCCCGCCACCACCGTGGCCACCCCGAGCGGCCACATCCGGGTGAACATGACGGCCCCGGGCTCCACCTCGGGCAGCATGTTGGTCGTGCGCGCCGAGGCCAGCAGCTGTGCGATGCCGGACGTGGGGGCCATCGCGCGTCCGAGCCACATGCCGACCACCCCGGCCAGCGCCCACCAGCTCACGGTGAACACCAGCGCGGCCGTGTCGTCGTTCGCCCGCGCGCCGTAGATGGCCACCACGCCGAGCGCGGTCGCCGCGGCCGCGAACATCAGGACCGAGCTGCGCAGGAAGTCGACGAACCTCATCCGTCCAGCGCCACCAGGACGTCTCTGAAGCCACGCACGCCGTCGACGACGATGTCGGCGCGCTCGGTGATGGCCCTGGGCCCCTCCGCCGAGCGCACGCCGACGCGCACGGCGGACTCGAGCGTGCCGTCGGCCGTCAGCGTGTCGAGGGCGTCGAACGCGTCGAGGTCGGTTCCATCGTCGCCGCCGTAGAGGGCGCTGCGCAGCCCGCGGCCGGCAAGCAGCGTCTTTATGCCCTCGCCCTTGTCCACGTGGACGGGCGGGCGGATCTCGAGCACCTTTCGGCCCCAGTGGATGGCCAGGCCTTCTGCCTCGGCCTCCTGGGCAATGCTCGTGAGCAGCGTCTCCGCGGCGCTCTCGTCGGGCGCCCCGCGCCAGTGGAACGCACGTATCGGGCCCTTGTCCTCGAGCCGGATGCGCATCTGCCTGATCCGACGGTCCTCCTCGCGCTCGGCCACGAACTCGCGCACCGTGTCCTCCCAGCTCGCGAACGCGTCGACCAGGCGCGGCCGGGTGTCACCCGGCGCGGCGATCTCGGCTCCGTGGGAACCCACGTAGGCGATCGCGCCGACCCCCACGAGCCTGCGCGCCTCCGACACCGATCGCCCGGACACGCACGCAACGAGGCCGTAGCGGCGTCCGAGCCGTCCAAGCAGCAGCGACACCTCTTCGCGCACGTGCGATTGGTCGGGCCTCTCGACGATCGGGGCGAGCGTGCCGTCGATGTCGCAGAGCACGGCGGCGGTCGTCGGATCGATGGTGAGTGGACCGAGGCTCTCGGCGAGCCCGGATGCAGCGGAGGCGGACACGATCCGTAGTATGCCCGCCGTGTCTTCGAGGCTTCTGCGCCTCGCCGGGATCGCCACGGCGGCGGGTGCGTTCAGTGCCCTCTTCGGCGTCGGGGGCGGCACGATCATCGTGCCCCTGCTTGTGGTGTGGCTCGGCTACGAGGGCCGTGAGGCCACCGGAACGTCGCTTGCGGCGATCGTGTTGATCGGGGCCTTTGGTGCCCTGGCCCACGGTGCCTATGGCAACGTTCACTGGCTCAAGGGAGTGCTCATCGGCGTGCCTGCGGTGATCGGGGTTCTGGCCGGAACGGCTCTGCAGCAGCGGATCTCCGAGCGCGCGGTGTCGATCGTGTTTGCGGGCCTGCTCGTGCTCTCCGCCGGAGTGCTGATCTTCTGATGGAGGCCACCGACGTGATCGGGGCGCTCGTCATCGGCATTGCCGGGGGTGTGCTCGGCGGCCTCGTCGGCGTGGGCGGAGGCGTGCTGTTCGTGCCGGGACTCGCGATCTTCCTCGGGCTGGGCCAGATCGATGCCGAGGCCACGTCGCTCGTGGCCGTCGCGCTCGTGGGCCTCGTCGGGGCCTATCGCCAGCGCCAGTACGGAAACCTGCGTCTCGGAGACGGCGTGCTGCTCGGCGTGCTGTCCCCGGTTGGCGTGATCGGGGGCGTATGGCTCGCCAACGCCGTCGGGGAGCGGCCACTCGAGCTCTCCTTCGCCGCGGTGCAGCTGTTCATGGCGGTCCAGCTCGTGCGCCGGCTGGACGAGCGGCTGGAGATGGTCGAAGTCGCCGACGAGATCCCGCCCGCCCAGTCGCGTCGTGCCCGATCGGGAGAATCGGCGTAGGCTCCACGGATGGCAGTCGAACCCGCCACTCGCCCGGAGATCGCGCTGCTGCTCGCGCGCGGCGAAGAGTTGGGGTGCATCAACCTCTCGGAGCTCGACGAGCAGGCCACCGCCCTCGAGCTGACCGATGCGGAGCTCGAGGCCTTGCACGAGCGGATCGACCTGAAGGGCATCACGCTGTCTGATGACTGCGGGCGCGTGGGGGTGGCCGACACCCACTTCAAGGTCGAGGACCTGAACGGGGTCACCACCGATGCCCTCCAGCTGTTCCTCAACGAGATCCGCCGGTACCCCCTGCTGAACAAGATCGAGGAGATCGAGCTGGCGAAGCGGATCGAGGCGGGCGATCTCGTGGCCAAGGAGCGCATGATCAACTCCAACCTGCGCCTGGTCGTGTCGATCGCCAAGAAGTACCAGGGTCAGGAGCTGTCGCTGCTCGACCTGATCCAGGAGGGCATATTCGGACTCATCCGGGCGGCGGAGAAGTTCGACTACCGCAAGGGCTTCAAGTTCTCCACCTACGCGACGTTCTGGATCCGCCAGGCGATCCAGCGGGGGCTTGCGAACAAGGCCCGCACGATCAGGATCCCGGTGCACATCGGGCAGCGCGAGCGCAAGATCGTGCGCGCCGAGCGTGAGCTGGGTGCGCGACTTGGGCGCGAGCCCACCGATGTGGAGATCGCAAAGGAGGCAGAGATCCCGCTCGAGCAGGTCGACGAGGTGCGGGCTGCGGCGCGTACGGTCACGAGCCTCGACCGGCCCGTCGGCGAGGACGGCGACACGTCATTCGGTGATCTTCTGCCAAGCGATGGTCCCGCGCTCGAGGAGGAGATCCAGGTGAACCTCGCCCAGGAGATGCTTCACCGCACGGTCGACGACCTGCCCGAGCCCGAGCGCAGCGTGATCCGCATGCGCTACGGGATCGACGGCGAGGAGCCGAAGGCGCTGCGCGAGACCGGGCGCCAGCTCGAGCTGTCCGCCGAGCGCGTGCGCCAGCTCGAGTCGCGCGCGCTCGAGCGGCTCTCCTCACACCGGGAGATCGACGCGCTCAGGGACGCGGCGTAACCAGTCCCCCTGACGGGTAGGCGGTTCCCATGGCCAAGAAGATCATCGCACTCGCGTCCGAGTCCATATCCGCCGATGTCCTGCGCAGTGCCGTGGGCACCAAGGTCGCCGACGGTGCCGAGGTGCTCGTGATCGCCCCGGCGCTGAACAGCAAGATGCGCTTCTGGCTCTCCGACCCCGACCCGGCCATCCGAGAGGCCCAGGGTGTGGCCGACGAGAGCGCCGAACGCCTCGACGACGAAGACATCGATGCGGTCGGCGAGACCGGCGACTCCGATCCGCTGCAGGCCCTGCAGGACGCCCTCGTGACCTTCGACGCCGAGTCGATCGTGCTCGTCACCCACCCCGGTGGGGAGCGCAACTGGCTCGAGGATGGCGTGGTCGACGACGTCCGCGAGCGCTTCGGTGCCGACCACGAGGTCACCCACGTCGAGCTGGAGGCCGACTAGCCGCGCAGCTCCGCGCCGGCCACGTCGAGCGGCGGCACCGGCACGCTCGGCGTGCGCACCACTCCGGCCGCTGCCACGAGCAGTTGCAGGCCGATCGGGAACGTGTCGGGACGGTCGTCCTCACCGCCCTCGGCTACGAAGCGCTCGCGCAGGCCGAGCAGCTCGATCACGCTCCCGCACACCTCCGCGTGCGGTGAGTCGGCGCCGACGTTGCAGGCGAGTGCCACAAGGCTTAGCGCCTCCGCCGGCTCCTGCTGCGCCAGCAGCTGACCGATCGCGGACACGATGAATGTATGCAGCCGGTCGAGCAGGGGATCGAGTTGCAGCGGTGTCATGGGCGCCGGCCCCGAGTCGATCGGCTCCTCTCCGGCGAGGATGCGCTCCATCTGACCGCCAAAGGAGAGGCGCAGCTGGTCGGGGGTCAGGCCGGCCTCGAGCGCGACTCGCAGGTTCAGCGCGGCGGCGAAGCCCGGGGTGCCGTACGGGACGTCGCTTGCGAACAGGACCTGGCCGGGCGCCACCATCGACCACAGCGCATACAGGTCGCTCGCCGACCACCAGGACGTGTCGAAGAAGAGGTTCGGCAGATCGGCGGCGCGCTGCCAGATCCACGCGAGATCGGTGATGGCGGCGTGGGCCAGGATCAGGCGCAGGCCGGGATGGCGCTCACACAGGTCGACGGCCCCGTGGCCGAGCGCCGGGATGCCGCGGCCGGCGTGCACGAGCACCGGGAGCTCGCGCTCGCCGGCGAGTGCGAACACCCGCTCGAGCGCCGGGTGGTCGAGATCGAAGGCCTCACCCCGCGGATGCAGCTTGATGCCCGCCGCACCGCGGGCCAGCGCGCGCTCGGCCTCGGCCAGCGGCTCGTCCTCCGGATCGAGGCGCGCGTACGGAGTGAGGCGCTCTCCGGAGGCTTCGGCCTGCTCGATCACCATGTCGTTTGCGGGCGGGTAGCCGTCGGGCTCCTGCATTGCGAACACGACACCCCGCGCGCCGATGGACGCCAGGCCATCGGTCAGCTGCTCGGTGGTGCACGTGAAGCCGTCCGGGTCGTTCTGCCCGATGTGGGTATGGGCATCGACGATCTGCAGGTCCGGCACCTGCCGGCCGAGGGCGCTCACCCAGCCAGCGGTCACGTCGTCGAGGAACACCTCGCGGAGGCTACCTCTGGGCCGGGGACCAGCCGGGGCCACGGAAGGCATAGCCCAGCCGATCGCGCCAGCTGTCGGCCGCCCGCACGTCGCGCCACACGGCGACGTACTCGTGGAAGGCGACCTTCGGCGGCGAGAACCACCGGATGTTCTTCGTGAGCCCGTAGCGCACGCGCTCCTCCTCGCCTTGGAAGGTGCCGAGCAGACGGTCCCAGATGATGAGGATGCCCGCGTAGTTCTTGTCCAGGTACAGATCGTTCGAGCCGTGGTGCACGCGGTGGTGCGACGGCGTGTTGAACACGAGCTCGAACGGCCTGGGCAGCTTGCCGATGCGCTCGGTGTGGATCCAGAACTGGTAGCCAAGGCTCACCGCCTGCTGGGCAAAGATCATCCACGGCTTGAAGCCGAGCAGCGCGAGCGGCATCCAGAAGGGGAAGTAGGTCATGGGCACCCACGTTTGGCGCAGCGCGGTCGAGAGGTTGAAGTACTGCGAGGAGTGATGCACCACGTGGCTTGCCCAGAACACGCGCACCTCGTGGCTGATCCGGTGAAACCAGTAGTAGGCGAAGTCGTCGAGGAAGAAGAGCGCCACCCATGCCCACCAGGCGTTGCTGGGAACCCGCAGCGGCGTGAGCTCGTACAGCGCGGCGTAGATCACCAGCACCACCAGCTTCCAGCCCGCGTTGACCACCACGTTGCCCATGCCCATGCTCAGGCTGGTGCGGGTGTCCTTGAGCTCGTAGCCCTTGAGGTCCTCGCGGGCGGCGATCTTGAAGGAGATCGCCTCCACCGCCAGCAGCGCCACGAAGGCCGGGACGGCGTAGAGGATCAGGTCGACCATGGGAAGCCTCGGTGCGGCACCGCCGGGGTGCGCCCCAGGAGATCGTGCGCGGTGGTACGCGCGGCCCGGGCGTCGCCCGCATCGATCGCGTCCACCAGCGCAACGATCGTGGTGTGGTCGAGTGCCTCGGGCAACGAGCGCACACGCAGGTCAAGCGCGCCGCTGTCGGCGATCAGGCTGTTCAGCGCGAGCCGGTAGGCGAGGTTGTCGGCGCCGATCACGATCAGGCGCCAGAGTCGCTCGTAGGCGTCCGCGGCCTCGCCGTCGTTGGGGGCCGGGGCGGCGGTGAGGGCGCGCAGATCGTCGATCAGCGGCGCGGGTGCGCGCTCGGCACAGCGCCCGGCGGCGTCCACGCCGATGCACAGGCGCATCTCGAGCCCGGCTCGGACCAGATCGGGCGCCTGCCGGCCCGCCGTGCCGATCTGGCTCAGGAGATCCAGCCCGCCCGTTGCCTGCCAGTCGAGCACGCGCGTGGCGCCGCCGTGGGACACGCGCACCAGGCCCGCCTGCTGCAACCGCTTGATCGCCTCGCGGATGGCGTGGCGGTTCACCGCGTACTCCTCGGCCAGCAGGCGTTCGGACGGGAGGGAGTTCCCGGGCGAAAGCGATCCGCTCAGAATCTGCTCGCTGATCGACGCGTACACGGCGTCGGGGAGGGGCTGGGTGCGAGTGAGCGGCGGCACTGGTCGACTGATTGTACCAGCCTTGCGGTGGGCGCGATATCTGTACGAATCCCACTAAGCGATATGTACACTAGCTCGATGGACGTAGCCATCAGCGCCCTTCGCGCAGATCTGTCGAGTTGGATCGAACGCGCCCAGGCCGGCGAGGAGATCGTGGTAACTGATCGCGGAACCCCGGTGGCGAGGCTGCTGGCCGTGGAGACGGCGCCGCTGCTCGAGCAGCTCGTGCGGGAGGGCGTGCTGAGCCGGCCGGTGAGCGCTGACCGCCCTCCTGCGCGCGGTGCCAGCCGGGTGCACGCACGCGGCCCCGTGGCCGAGCTGGTGAGCGAGCAGCGTCGCTGACCGAGATGCCGCTCGTGTACTTCGACAGCAGCGCCTTCGTCAAGCTCGTGGTGGAGGAGGAGGGCAGCGATCTGGCCGCCGCGCTGTGGGATGGCTGTGACGCTGCCGTGTCCAGCAGGCTTGCCTATTCCGAAGTGCGCGCCGCGCTGGCCGCCGCCACGCGTGCCCATCGCCTGGACGCTGCCGACCGTGGTCGCGCCGAGGCGGCATGGGACGATTACTGGGCGGCGACGCGGCCGGTGGAGCTGACCGAGGCCGTCACCGCACACGCCGGGGACCTGGCCAGTGAACACTCCATGCGTGGCGCGGATGCGGTGCATTTGGCCAGCCTGCTCGCCGTCGGCGCCGCAGGGACCGTGTTCGCCGTATGGGACGATCGCCTTCGGGCCGGCGCGCACACCGCCGGCGTGCAGCTCGCGCCCGTGGGGTAGTTGCCCGAGAGTCCCCCGACAACCGGCTTGCGTGCCGCGCTCGAGTGGCCACGGTGCCGCTGCGAGCTAGCGGCGAACGCGCGAACGGCTGTCGGGGCGGGCGGTCATGCGCGTCCGACTGAGGCCGTCTGGTAGTCAGCCGAGTTGGTCCAGTGCGATGGCGAGTACGAGGCCGAGCGCGGTGGCGACTCCGGTGGTGTAGCTGTCCTCCTTGAAGGCCTTGGGAAACACTTCGGTGGCCAGAGAGGCGGTGACAGCGCCGCCGGCGAAGCTCCGGATCAGTCCGAGCGCGGTGTCGGGGACGCCGGCGAGGAGAAGGTTGCCGGCGAGCGCCGCGACCGAGAGGAGTGCTGCGGTTGCGGTCCACAGGCCAAGGACCTTGGCCTTCGAGCGTCCCTGGACCATCTGTTGGGCGCCGCCGGCGGCCTCGGGGAGGTTGGAGAGAAAGATCGAGCCCGAGAGGGAGGCCACCTGCAGTGGTCCGGCCCCGATGAGCGCGACTCCGAGGGCCAGGTTCTCGGGGATGCCGTCCAAGGTGATGGCGGCGAGCAGCCCGCCGCCGCTATCGGACCCGAACTTCCGCTTGACGAGTCGGTCGAGCACGGAGAAAGCGGCGGCGCCGCCAAGGACGCAGGCCGCGACGGCCCACAGCGGTGCGATATCCGTGGCCGGATCGATGAGCTCGAGGACGGCGGACACGATGAGCGCGCCGCCCGCGAGGGCGACGATGAAGCCTTCGAGCTCGGACGGCAGCTTGCCGTAGGCGCCCCAAGCGGCGCCCCCCACAAGCGCGGCCGAGACGACCACGATCACCAAGATCGTCAGTAGCAACGTGACCCCCTTGCGTACCAGCTCAAGTCAACCATTGAAGCGATCACAGGTACCCTCGGGCGTGGTGATAGCCATCACCACGCCGGTGCGGTCGAAGACGACGACGGTCCGCCATTGCTGGCCCTGCTGCCGGGCTCTCGGAGCATCGGCACGTGGCCGAATCCCGCTGGGAGCAGGTCGGGGTGCGTCAGGAGGCGTCCTCCTCGGCTTTCTCGGCGTGCTCGACGATGGCGCCCTCGCGGAACAGGATGCCTTGCGCGATCTCGCGCCACGCCGCCTTGCGCCTCAGGAGGA